>QWHO01000654.1 GCA_021404945.1 bacterium CPR1 | reverse complement strand
GACCATCGCCTGGGCATGCGGGTGGAGACGGGCATCCACCTGACCGTGCTGACGGCCCTGAATTGTGCTCGTCACGAGCAATTGTGGACCTTGCCCGATCGTCTGCAAGCCCTGGTCGCGCGCGAGCTGGTCGAGGCCTGCGGCGACCCCGATCTGGCTGGCGCCGCCGCCCTTGCCCTGCCTGACTGCCCCTGGTTCGAGCTGCTGGCGGCCGAGGTGCTGAAGGCCAACGCCCCTCAGGATGCCCGCCGACTCGTGGTGGGCGACCCGCGACTGCCCGCTCACCCTGGTCGGCGGGCCGTGCTGCTGCTCCTGCGCGATCAACACGAAGAAGCTGAGCTGCTCGATCCGGACGGCTTGCTGCTGGCCCGGGCCTGCCAGGAAGCCGACGACTCTCTGCGGCTGGAGGTGCTTTCCCGCCTGCGCACGCGGGGGCGCACGCTGCAAGCCATGCAAGTGCTGGGGGCGCGCTCGCGGCGGAGCTTCCAGGAGGTGCTCTCGGCTCTGCTGGTGGAAGGCCGCTACCAGGACCTGTGGGAGCTGGCCTTCCACCTTCCCCCGGCCCGGGCCGGCGAGCTGCTCGAGACCCTGCGCGCGGCGGGCTTCGTACCTGAGCAGGACGAGGGGCTCTGGTCCGAATTGTTGGCCCTGCTGCCTTACCAGACGCCCGAGCCGGTCGAGATCACCCTGGAAGGTGGGGGCGAGCTGGCCCTGGGCCCCGACCGCCTGGTGGAGCTGACCGATACCGAGCTCTGGGCTTACGCCCTGGATGGCTCGTTGCTCTGGCGCGTGGCCCGCCCCTGGCCGCGCAACCCGGCTCGCCTCAGCCTCTCGAGCGATGGAAGCTTCCTGGCCCTGCACGAGTTGGCCCGTCTGTCGTTCGAGTGGCACGATCACGAGCCCGGCATGCTCTGGATTCTGGACGCCCGCAATGGACAGGTGAGCCTCCAGAGCATCGCAGTGGAAGCGATGGCCTGGTCCAACCGGGGGGAGGTGGCCTTGGCGGCCGGTGGATGGCTGGCCTGGCGCACCCTGCCCGAGCTGAGCATCCTCCGCAACCAGGCCGTGCCCTCGGGTCTGCTGGGGCTGTCCTTCGCCGTCGAGGCCGAGTTGCTGGCCTGGTTCAACCACGAGCAGATCCAGATGCTCGACCGGGGCCTGGTGCAAGATCTCCCCACTCGGGGCGAGACCACGCTGGCCCTCCCCTGGGCGGTCTCGAAGTCGGGGGAGCGGCTGGCGGTGGCCACCCGCACCCGCGTGCTCCTGACCGGGCCGGAAACCCGGTTCCTGCCCCCCGGCCTGGCCCGCAGCCTTCTCTTCACCCCCGACGATCGTCTGCTGGTGCTCTCTAAGAATGAGCTGCGCGATGCAGAAGGGACCTTGCGGGCCTTCCCCACTCCCCCGCGCGATGCCACCCTCTCGCCCGACGGACACTGGCTGGCCTGGCTGGAAGAGGACGAGCTGGTGGTGGAGGCTCTGACCGATCGCCGCCAGAGCCTGCGCCTGAGCGCTCCGGGCGCCCGCAAGCTGCTCTACACCAGAAGCCACTGCCTGGCCATCGCCGGGGAGCAGGCCTGGCTCTGGCCCACCGCTCTGTGGGAGCGAGATTACCGTCGCCTGGAAGAGCTGTCCGTCCAGCACCCGGCCTATCGATTCGCCGCCCTGCTCGCACGCCACCGCCACCGCCACGACCTGGTGCTGGACGGGCTGTGGGAGTTCTCCCCCCAGGACATCCAGCTCCAGGACGGAATCTGACCTGCGATGCGTCCTGGCGTGGGCCTGCTCTCGGTCTGCCTTTCCGGGTCGGCCGCGCTCACCTATCAGGTGATCTGGATCCGGATGTTGGGCTGGTTCTTCGGTCCCGAACAGGATGGCGAAGTGGCCTGGGCCCTCTTTTGCGTGGACGCGGCCGGCGGGCCTGGGCCGAGCTGGTGCTCAAAGTCTGTCCCGACCCGGTGCGCCAGGGAATCGCCCGCAAGACCCTTGACGCGGAGCCCCCCAGGCGCTAACCTCGCCCTCTATGGTTCGCTTGACTGGCATCACCAAACACCTGGGGGGACGCACCCTGCTGGCCGAGGCTTCCATGCAGGCAAATCCCGGCGAGCGCATCGGCCTGGTCGGCCCCAACGGCGCCGGCAAGAGCACCATCTTCCGCATCCTGGCCGGCCAGGAGGGTTACGACGACGGCGAGGTGGCCGTGCCCAGCCGCACCGTGATCGGCTACTTCTCGCAGGACGTTGCCGAGATGAGCGGCCGCACCGTGCTGCAGGAGGTTCTGGCCGGGGCCGGCCGGGTGGCCCACCTGTCCGAGCAGATCGCTGCCCTCGAGGAGCGGCTCGCTCACGAGCTCGAGGAGGACGAAATGACGCGCCTGCTCGAGCAATACGGTGACCTGCGCCACGACTTCGAGGCCCTGGGGGGCTACGACGTGGAAGTGCGAGCCCAGACGGTGCTGACCGGGCTGGGCTTTCCGGTGGAGGACCATCACCGCCCGGTGGAGAGCTATTCGGGTGGTTGGAAGATGCGCATCGCCCTGGCCCGCATCTTGACCCTGCAGCCCGACCTGCTCTTGATGGACGAGCCCACCAACCACCTCGATCTGGAGTCGAT
>QWHO01000653.1 GCA_021404945.1 bacterium CPR1 | reverse complement strand
ACATCGGCCAGGACGGCCGCAGAGGGGATTTCAATCATAATGCCCACATCGAGGTTGGCGGCATAGGGAACGCCGCGGGCCTGTAAATCAGCTTTGGCTTGAGCCAACTGGGCTAAAGCTTGCTGTAACTCATCCTCGGAGCCGATCATGGGAAACATAATTTTTACGTTTCGCTCATACCCGGCGCGCAAAATAGCCCGCAGTTGCACTTGAAATAACTCGGGGCGGGCCAGGCACAGGCGGATCGCCCGCAGGCCCAAAAAGGGGTTTTGCTCCCTGGGCAGATCAATACTGGGCAGTTCCTTATCGCCGCCAACGTCCAGGGTGCGCACAATCAGGGGTAGCTGCTGAAAGACATCGGCAATAGCGCGGTAGATGCGGTACTGCTCCTCCTCTGAGGGAAGCGTGTCTCCCTGCAAAAAAAGAAACTCGGTGCGCAGCAGGCCCACCCCTTTGGCGCCCATCTGGATGGCTTGCTGAGCGTCGGCGACGCTGCCAATATTCGCCACGACCTCAACCTCGTAGCCATCGGCGGTGAGGGCCGGCTCCTGGGCCTGAGCAATCTCCAGGGCGCGAGCTTGCTGGTGAACCTTTTGTTTGGCCTGATATTGGGACAAGATTTCCTGATCAGGGTCAATCAGCAATTGGCCGGTGCTACCATCAATAATGACCTGGACCCCGGACGAGATTTCAATCTGGCCTACCCCCACCACTGCGGGGATATCCAGGCTGCGCGACAGAATGGCCGTGTGGGAAGTGCTGCTGCCAATTTCGGTACACAGCCCCAGGGCCATTTTGCGGTTGAGCGAAGCCGTGTCGGAGGGGGTCAGATCGTGGGCAATAATGATAGCCGGTTGGGTCAGGGCGCTTAAGGTTGTTTCTTCTAACCCCAGGAGCTGGCGGAGCAGAAGTCGGCCTGGGAGTACCTCCGGGGGATGATGACCCTGGACCGACACAACGCCATGTCGAACTTCCGAGGCCTGCTCGAGAAGGTGCCTATTCTCAAGGACCGTATGCCCGACCGACCCCTGTCCGAGCTTCTGCAAGAGAAAATTCAGGTGGCCGAGAATCGGACCCGCGAGGTGGGCCATTTCCTGGACAGGATGGAGTCGGAGATGGAGTCCATCCGTCAGGACATCATTCGACTGAATAAGAAGATGGTCGTCGCCGCCGAAAACGAGGAGAAGGCCGCCCACTACATTCTCAAGCTCAAGGACCTGCAGAGCGAGTTGGAGCAAGAATTAGCCTCCATGGGCGAGACCGTGACGGCTGCCCACCGGTCCAAGAAGGCCGAGATCGACGAGGTGAAGCGGATGATCTGGGACCACGGGGCCCGCCTGCGACTCTACTCCAACGCAGAGGACCGCATCTCGGCAATCGTGCAGATGAACAATCACTTTCTTGAGATGCTCACCAACCTGCATGGGAACATGCAGAACCTCTACGAGGCGGGCCTGGAGGTTCTCGATGAGTTGCGCGGCAACCTGGCTTCGCTTGCCACGGCCACGGAGGCAAGCGAGCTGACGATGGATATGCAAGAATCAATGCAGTCGCTCAAGGACAGCGTCAACCGGGTCGCCGTACTGGCCTCCAACACCTCGCTCTATCTCACCCAGAACGTCGAGCGGCTCACCTCGCAGATGCGCATCTACGACGAGCAGACCGAAGCGTTGGTCAAAAGCAACCTCGAAGCCGAGCGCGAGATCCAGGAAAAGCGCATCGACGACACGCTGGCTCTGGCCGAGAAAGAATACGGGCTGCTCAAGCAGGCTCGCGAAAAGTAAGCCCTGTCCAATGAGCTCCGAGAGCTCTCCCCTGCGCGCCGAGCCGATCGCGCCTGAGCAATTCACGCGCATCGCCGGCCAGAGCGTTCACATCTATCTCGAGTTCCTGCGCAACCTGGTGCGCGGGGGCCGGCTGAACAAGTTTTTCCCTGACCCTGACGGTCTCGACAACCTCTACCGCGCCATGGGTGAGGTGCCTCTCGATCCTGGCAAGGAGCCGAACCTGCTGATCAGCCTGCGCACCGGGATGCCGGCCGAGCCGGAGATCGGGAAGATCCTGGCCGATAAGGAGCTGGCCGCCCGCTTCCTGAAGGCCAACTCGCCCGATCTCCTCAAGCAGCGCAGTGACGCCGCCTCCCAACGCATGCTTGACAAGCATGTTTATTTCAAGTTCCTGGACGGGGCCCGCATTCCGCGCCGCACCCACCTGGAAATGTGGCTGCGCCAGGTCGACGAGTCCAAGCGGGTAGCGTACTTCACCACCATCTTTGAGCGCTTCGACCCCACGGAAGGCCTTTTCGTGCGCTACACCATCCAACTGGCCCAGCAGCATGCCCGGTGGAGCAAGCCCCAGGTCGAGTTGCAGGGTGACGACCTGGAATATACCACCGCCTTTCGCAATGTGATCTCGCGCTACTCGGCCGACGAGGCGGAGTTCGCCTTCATCTTGCTCTCCGACCTGCCCAACATCACGGTGCAGGAGGTCGTCCGCGGACGGGCTGGCCCCCTCTGGATGGACGGCATCACGATGCCTCCTGAGGTGGCCGCTCTGATGGCCAAACACCCCGGCAACTTCATTCTCAATCTACCTTCCGAGCGAGTCAAC
>QWHO01000124.1 GCA_021404945.1 bacterium CPR1 | reverse complement strand
CCACCTGGGAGCCATCGTTGGCGACCCCGCCTGCGCGCTCGACGAAGAGCTCACGATCGAGGTAAACCTCATGGCCACGCGCATGATCGCGGAAGTGGCCAAAGGTTGTGGGGTCCGTCGCTTCGTGTTTGCCAGCACCTGCTCGGTGTATGGCGCCTCGGATGAATTGCTCGATGAATCCTCTGCTCTGAACCCCGTGTCCCTTTATGCCCGAAGCAAGATTGCGTCGGAAAGAGTTCTGATGAGTCTCGCTGACCCGGGTTTCTCGCCCACCTGCCTGCGATTCGGCACGATCTTTGGCCTATCCGGGCGCACCCGATTCGATCTGGTGGTGAATCTCCTGGCAGCCAAGGCCGTCCTGGATGGAGAGATCACGGTGTATGGTGGCGATCAGTGGCGTCCCTTCCTTCACGTCGACGACGCAGCCCTCTCGGTTCTCTTGACCCTGGAAGCACCCCTGGCCGTGGTTCGCAATGAAGTGTTCAATGTGGGGTGCGACGAGCAGAACTACACTCTTGACCAGATTGGGCGCCTGATTCAGGCCCAGGAACCCGGAGCACGAATCATCAGCTCTGGCCAGGACTCAGACCGTCGCAACTATCGTGTCAACTTCCGGAAGATCCGGAACTTGCTGGGCTTTGTTCCCGGCTTCACCCTCGAGCAGGGCATCGCTCAGGTCATTCAGGCTATCCGCCGGGGGGGCGTGACCGACTACCGCGACTCAAAGTACAGCAACGTCAAGGTTCTGATCGAAGAAGGTCCTTCGCGCCTGGTCCTGCGTCAGAACAGCTGGGCCCACCAGTTGATTCAGGAGGCGGCCTCGGTCGGGGGCAGGAGCGTGGCCGGAACCCCCCTTTGACAGGTTTTCAACTGCGCGATAGTTGAGAAAACGAGGGAAACCCAGGCCCTGAGGACGAGCTCTTGGGCGGCCCAAACTATGTCAAGGGACCTGGGGCTGAACTTTCCACGCCCATAAATGACGCCCTCATCCAAAAAATCCAGGACGGACGACTCGGATCAGGCGGGGGTCGCCTCACGGATCAGCTCATAGGCCCACCCGTTCTGGGCCCAGCACCAACCTCGAGGCCCCTTCTTCACTCAGGACCTTGACGTTGCTGTCACTTCCCCGCGCTGGATGGCCTGAACGACCTGAGCGATGCCCTGCGCGAGGGTGAAACTGGGTCCTGTCATGGCGAACCTTCAGCCGCAGCTCGTTGACCTCAACTCAAAGCAGCGGCACGTTTCCTGGCGACGATCGAGCGCACGATCTCTTGCAACTTTTCGTGGTCGCGCTGGATCTCTGCCGGACCGCGCCCGGCGAGTCTCGCCTCGACCTCGCGCAACTTGCCGATCTCGGTGGCCCAGTCGATGTTCTTGCGAAATTCCTCCACCGTGCGAGAGTCTCCGTGAAACACCCTGCCAAGGATGATCGAGCTCGAGCCCACCCGGTAGTGCTCGGACAAGACCAATTCGGCCGGAAGATCACCCTGACCGATCCGGGCGATACCCCCAAATCCGAAGGGAAGGCCAGCGGCACGCGTGATACGAGCCATGTTTTCGATGACCTCGCCGGCCGTGACCTCGTGGAGAAAATCCAATCCCAGGCTGATCCTCAGGTCATTAAGGCCACCATAGATCTCGCTGACACCCGGAATTCTGGTCAGGTAGACCAGCCGGACCAGCGCCTGAGCGGTCTCCGCCAGCAAGATCACTCTGGCCCTGCTTGCAACCATCCGGCAGAATTCCTCGGCCTCTTCCACCTCGCGGAACATCGGCAACATAACACTATCAGGCTTGTGCTTGAGGACGGCTTCCAGTTCCTCATGCGAACCCGCATGGAGCGGGTTCACCCGGACAATCAACTCCGACCTGTCCAGAGCTGCTCGCACCGGCCCAACATCCGCGATGGAGTGCTGGTTGATGACAGTATTGAACTGCGACTGACGCTCCTTCTTGCCAATATCCTCCAGATCGACCATGATCCGTTCGACGCCCGCATTCTGGGCATCTCGGGCCACCTCAGGGAAGTTGGTTATCAGAATCAGCTTCAACACAATTTCAGGCTCCAGCTCTTGTCTTTGAAGGAGGGGGGTTCGCGAACCGACGGTGGTCCCCTCCAGCAAAGAGGTTAGGCCAAGCACCTTGCCGTCTAATGTGCTCGCACTTTGGTTTTGCACATTAGCACAATCTAACGAATGCGCCGGAACTGCGTTCCTGCGCGTTGTAAAGTGCAAGGCCAAAGGCCTTGCACTTTATCTGGATTTTCGCCTCCCACCTGATCCCTCGCTTCTACTCGCGGAAAGTGCCGTGCGAACCTGCCCTCAAACCCCACCCTTCTTTCTTGGAAGAAACCTCTCTTGGGCAAAGCGACGAACCGGTCGCTCCCAAAAGGCCTCAAGGAGCAGGCTGAGAAAGCCCGAGCAACCCAGTATTACCAGCAACTCCAGGACGGGGTAGGCACGGACTTCGGGCCAGTGATGAAACAATTTAAAGATCTGAGGATGCAACAGGTAGAGCCCGTAACTGGCGGCACCCAGGCCTATCGACAGTCTCCCCAGTCGGCCTGGTAAACGCAAGTAATAGGCAAAGAAGACCAGGAGCAGGTTGTTCATGGTCAAGACAAGCCCACGCAGCCCGACGAGGGCTTCCTCCTCGGTTCGGGAGGCGAAAACGATGACCTGAAAAGCGATCAGTGTCAAGAATGTCATCCACACTAGCCCGGGTGGCCAGGCATGGATGCGAGCTCTGTCCTGCCTGAGGAGTCTGCCCAGGTAGCAACCGCCGAAAAAATAGCCGACGTAGGCTGCGAACTGGCAATACGCGCCCCAGTTCGCTATCAGGTCGCCGGGGTGTTGGAGCTGGTTGTTAACGAAGAGGACCTGGACCGTCAGGCAACCGAGGGCCAGCCACAGACTTCCTTTCTCATGGGAGAGGAAGCACACAAAGGCGGGGAAGAGCGCATAGAAGATGCATTCGATCCCCAGTGACCAGGCCCCGGTCGCCAGTGAGGAGACCCCGGGGTTAGCGAAGCCAAAGGTGAAGGTGAGATTCAAAATGGCCCGGCTGCAGAGGTCGAGAACGCTGGCTCCTGGCTGCAAAGCGTGATACACCAGGGAGGCCGCGACAATAGGCCAGTAGAGAGGTGCCAGGCGAAAGAATCGCAAGAGCAGAAAGCGATGAATCCGCAGCCCGGCCTGGAAGCGTTCCCAGTAGCCGAGCACCATGCTGGCGCCGCTGAGAACGAAGAAGACGTGGACGCTGCTCTGTCCGAGGTTGTAGTAGTAGACCGAGAAAATCCAGGCTGTCAGGTGAAAAACAGCAACCGAAAGGGCAGCCAGACCCCGCAGCAGATCGAAACCCACGACACGGGCCTCAGGTGGGACGTGGATCGCGTCGCGAGATTTCTCAAGATTCTGCATCTGCCCCCGCATCCTGGCCCCGAAGCCCCCGACGAAGTTGCCGCACGAGGCTGGGCATCGTTCGATAAGCTGGTAGAGCGGCGCCGCCCAGCGATACCAAACCGCAGACGACGGCAAGAATCGCTGCCGACACCGGGTCCGACCCACTGGCGGCAAGACCAGGGGGAACGACGATCAAGAGAATGATGCCGGCACTTTTGCCCATGTCGACGAGAAGAGAGCCGTCCACTCCCTCTCTTCTCACTAACCAGAGAGCGATCAGTGTGACCAGCCAGTCCAGCACAACCGTGGTCAAAATCAGGCCAGTCAGGCCAGCAGCCTGGGAGACCAGCCAGCCGGTGCCTGCGAACATGAGCAGAGAAAACAGGCCAAGTCTCAGTGGGGTGCCGTAATCCGCGCGGGACTGCATAGAGACGACCAGGAGCGAAGTGAGCCCTCTGGCCGGCACACTGACCATCGCCAATCCTACCAACCAGGAGATCCGTTGTATCTCAACGGGGTCCAGCGTGCGACGCAACAGCAATTGCGTCAGGCCTGGTCCGAACATGACCAGTGTCACGCCGCTCGCCATGGCGAGCAGCCAGGTAATAAGGATGCCCTGCCGGAGCAGCCGGTGGGCGCCCTGGATGTCCCTCCGGGAGAAAAGCTCCGTCAGGGAGGGGAACAAGACGACCGACAGCACGGTGATGACTCCTCCTAGAGGAACCTCCACCATCTTGCTGGCATAGTTGTAAGCCGCCACATCCCCGACGGCCAGTTGGCTGGCGAGAAGGCGGCCCGCAACGGGTATCAAGAACAAGAATCCCTGCCCCATCACCGCCTTGCCATACGATCGAAAAACCGCCCCCGGGAGGACCCAGGGGAATCGAAGAGCCCGCAACAATGCGATCCGTTCGAGCACCACCAGTTGCCCCAGCTGGCTGAGAAAACGCAGCCCCCCCCCGAGGAGCGCTCCAGCCGCCAGGGCTGTCAGAGCTCCCCTGCTGAGAAGCAAGACGGCAATCAGAGTCGCATTCATGATAAGGGTGCCGAGAGCCGCCACCGCAAATCGTCCCCTGGCCTGCAGCCAGGCGGTACTGACGGCCGCCAGGGCCGACAGTGGGAAGAGCCAGCAAATCAGGCGGATGGGACCTGTGGTCGATTGCAGCGCCTCCCGGTCGAAACCAGGCGCCAGGGCCTGAGCAGTGGCAAGCGGCGCAAGGGAGACCAGGCAGGCGGGGACAAGGGAGAAAAAGAGCACGCTCAAGGTTGCCTGCCAGAAAACTGCCAGCGCCTCAACTTCTCGACCAGAGACCCGATACGACTGAAACAAAGGCACCAGAGCCGCACCCAGGGCGCCCCCAACCAGAAAATTCGTCAACATATCGGGAATGGAGAGCAGGATGACAGCGATATCTGTGTGCCGGGAGAGGCCGAGCAGGTCGATAAGAACCAGCTCACGGATGAAACCACTCAGACGCCCAACCGCCACCCCGAGAGCAACCAGCAGGCTGGCCTTAAATATTCGCCGCCACAACGGTCAGGCCAGTTTCTTGCTTCGGCCGTAGGTCTCCAAAGCTTGCTGCAACGACACAACCATGAGTGCGGGCAGCCCCGTCATGAGGGTGGAGAAGCCGAAGAAGCCGAGGAGCACCGAGCACAAGATAGAAAGATAGGCAAGACCTCGCAGAGGACGAGTGGAGAGAACAGCCTGAATACCCAGAACGACCGGGGGAGCCAGGGCGCCGCCCACGACCAGAATCAAGAACAACAGAGCGGGAGGGATGATAGCGAACAACATGCCCGCGCCGTGATTGAGCATATTGAACAGACTGCCGTAGAACTCAACGTTCTTGCGGTAGTAAATAACCACCAGGGGCAGGGCAGGCAAGAGCGACAGCACAATCGTCAAACTCAACTGCCGACGTTTCCTGCGGCTCATTGCGAGCGGCTTGAGCCACAGGAGAGCTCCGATGGCCCACAGCCACAGGGTTCCCACGTTGACACAGAACGAACCGCTAGAAACCGAGCAACAAACTGCCCCGAGAAGCAGCGCACCCAGCAACGAGGGCAACCCCAACACCCCGACCCCCCAGGCCGCGCAGGCCCAGAGCGACAGGCTGTGCCCGAAAAAAACGTAAGCCAGGCGGCCATTCATGAAGAGAGACAACGTGACCATGGCGACTGAAAAAGCGGTTAATGCCCAGCCCCTGCCTCGAACGGTTCCTTGCATCTTGAGCAGACTGGCCTGGAAATAGGCTGTAGCCATCAACATGATCGCAACCTGGATGCTGAAGAGCCAGTCCTCTTGCGTGCCTAGATAACGACTGGGGACGATCACAGTGACAAACAGGAGGGCGTAGCGAAGAAAATGGGCGGTTGTCGGCGAGACATTGGTGGGGTCTGCCCCCCCGAGGGCAGTGATCTGACCCCAGATGGAGAACTGAACCTGCCCAAGATAAGCCAGCAAGATGAAGCTCACTACCACAGATACGGCCATAAGCCAGCCAAGGTTGCCCAAGAGCAAGGCGGCGGATTGCTGAGGAGACAGGCGTCTGGCGTATGGCTTCGAGACTACCTTCAAAGTCCGTGACTTCTCGCCCTGATTGAGTTCTGGAGCGTCAGCTTCCTGGCCAGATTGCGGTAGACCCGGGCCCCGGCCGAACCACTTCGCTCCGGGTGATACTGGAGGGCAGTAATGTCTTGATGCTCGATAGCCGAGCAAAACCCGACCGGGCCGTATTGTGACCAGCTGAGCACCACCGAGGCCTCAATCGGCTTCGGGTAGTAGGAGTGGACAAAATAGAAGTGCTCACCCTCGGCCACCCCTTCCAAAAGGGTGTCCTGCCAGGTGCGTCGGCCTGGCGGGCAGGTCACGGCTTCCCATCCGATCAAAGGGACTTTGAGCGGCCGCCCATCGGGACGGTTGCCCTCAAAACGCACCACAGGGCCCTCAATGTAACCCAGGCCGCGGTGGAGGCCGAACTCATAACTCTCAGACATCACCAGCTGCATTCCCAGGCAAATCCCCAGGAACTGGCGTCCTGAGTCAACGAAATCCCGCAGCGGCGCGACCAGGTCGAGCTGTCGAAGGGCCGCCATAGCATCTCCAAAGGCACCCATCCCCGGCAGAATGACCCCGTCTGCCAGCTCGAGCGCTCGCGGACTGGATGAAACTTCGGCCCGGACGCCCGCCTGCAAGCAGGCCTGCTGAATGCTAAAGAGGTTGCCCAGGCCATAGTCGATGATCACCACAACTGGCTGTGCTTCGCCCACGTTCAGCCCTCACACTCGGCAAGGGACGCCGCTCTTGCTCAAGAGGCGCTTCAAGTCCGCCAGAGGAGTACCCTGGATTTTGCTGAAGCCTCGCCCCCGGTCGCTCAAGAAAAGCGTATTGCCTTCTCCCTGAAAATCACCGTCATGAAAATCACCCAGCGTTACGCAGTGGTAGTGCAGCAGGGAAGCCAGGCAGACAGCGTCGGCGTGGCCATCTTGCACGACCTGCAGGACATGCGCGGGTGTTCCGGCTCCCCCGGCGGCAATGACAGGCACAGGCACGAGGTCGGCGATGCGGCGAGTCAATTCGAGGTCAAAACCAAGTCCGGTACCCTCGCGCTCGATCGAGGTGACCAATAATTCACCGGCTCCCAGCTCCACAGCCCGAACGGCCCACTCTACCGCGTCGATACCGGTGCCCTGGCGGCCATAATCCGTGTAGGCCTCGTACCCCCCGGAGGGAGTGCGATATGCCTCCACCGACACGACGATGGTCGAGGACCCAAAGCGGCGGGCCGCCTCTCGAATGAGTTCAGGTCGCTTGATGGCAGCTGTGTTGATAGAAACCTTATCAGCCCCGGCCCGCAACATCTCGCGGATGTCATCAAGGCCGCGCAATCCCCCCCCGACGGTCAGGGGAATGTGAATCTCGGCCGCGGTCTTCTCGACGATGTGGAGCAAGCTGTTGCGCTCATAGAGGCTGGCCACGGCATCCATGTAAACGAGCTCGTCAGCGCCATTCTCAGCATAATGACGAGCAAAGTATTCCGGTTTCCCGAGCACGCGCAGGCCCTCGAAATGAATCCCTTTGACCAGGTTTGGGCCTTTGATGTCAAGCTTTGGAATAACTCGGAGGTTCATCGGTCTTCTGGCAGTTTTATCAGATCGCCCCTGGCTCGTCAACAACGCGGCTCGGGTTGCAGGCTCGCCAGTTCTCCAATCAAAGTACCAACTCGCTGGGCCGCCCTCCCGTCGGGGACAAGCTCGCGACTGGCAGTCTCCAACCGATCGTGCAACTCCGGGTCGAAAAGCAGCCTCCCCAGTTTGTCTGGCACATCGCCCATTCCGACCGCGGCGAGGCTCAGACCGAAGTCGGCCAGCGGCAGGTCGCTCGAGCCTGGCTCGGAGTTGATGGTCATCGTGGGTCGGTTCAGCAGCACCGACTCCAGTCCGACAGTGGAGGTGAAGGTCAGCACGGCGTCCACTGACTGAAGCAGCGGATAGAGCGGGAGGTCGGCCACCAGGCCGGCTCCGCAATCAGGGTGGTCTTCCAGCCAGCGCTGATGGACCAGAGCAGACTGGCAAGGATGAGGGCGGATCAGCAAGGTCGCACCGTGGATGCGACAGGCCCGGTGAAGGTGGCTCAAGTCCTGATAGGTCTCTTCCTCGGAGCGAAAGTGAAGGCGACGGGTGGTGGAGGTCAGAAAGGCGTGCTGATCCGCCCACAGGACGTAGGGCCCCGGAAGAGCTGAAAGGTGCCTGGCGGTCCACTGAGGATCGGCGGGGGCAACGTAGGGGACCAGGCTGTCGAAGGCCGGATTTCCGGTGACGCGAATGGCTCGGACATCGACGCCGCTGGCCACCAACGCGTCGCGCGTGATGGAGCATAAGACGGTGATTCGGTCGGCGCACAGGGTGTACATCTCTCCAGCTCCGAACAGGTCCACCATGGATAAGCTGGGGATGCCTCTCTCTCTGGCCACAAGGACACTGGCGCGCTCAGACTTGGGGGAGTTCGTCGTGACCACGACCTGAGGCTGAACCATGTCAAAGAGCCGCCGGATGGGACCCAGGGGAAGGAAAGCGTGCCGACCGCTGGCCCTGAGCAATTCGGCTGCCCGGTCGGCGCCGAGACGACGCTCCAGGTCGTCATAGCACAGGCCAAGGTAGGCGACAGTTTCCTCCAGAGGGATCCCCGAATCGGGGTTGTGGTGCTCCTGCGCCAACTTCTCTCCCCAGGCCAGAGCCGAGTCATCACCGTCGCGAATCAGGTCACGGAAAGCGAAATGGGGCAGGCCCGCGGCCTCCAGGACCGGCCAGGCGCTGGTCAGACCGACGATGACCGGCTCAAAGCCCTCAGTCTGTCGCAAAAACTCGTAGACGGGCATGGTCATGCGGACATGTCCCGCACCATAGCTGATCAGCAGAACCCTGGTCACCGAGAAACCTCCGACGCTACGGCCGTCCTTTTGCCGGGCTCGCCAGGATCGAGAAAGGCTCGCGCCCAAAGTTCCAAGGCGGCCAGAGCTCGTAACTTGCGGTAATGATTCTTGCCACCAAAATGCTCCGCGACAAGACTGTGCAGAGCTGACGATTCGAACCAGCCTCGCTCGGACAGGCTGCCATCACAGAGCAACTCGGTCAGACGAGCTCGTAACGGGCCTTCGAGCCAACGCTGAAAGGGGACGACAAACATCTGCTTGGGTCTGTAGACGAGCGAATGAGGTAGATGGCGGGCAGCCAGGCCTTTAAAAAGGGACTTGGACTCACCACCGGCAATCTTCAGCGCACCTGGAATCTGAAAGGCCCGTTCGACGAGCCGGTGATCCATGAAGGGGGTCCGGGCCTCCAGGGAAACTGCCATCCCCATGCGGTCAGGCTTCACCAGATTGTTGCCCGGAAGCAGAGTCACAGTATCGAAGAACAGGGCCTGGTTGAGGCGGTCCCAGTGCTCGACTCGACCGAGCACCTCCTGCAGCAAGCGGCTCGACCAGTCAGGATCGAGCTGGCGAGTAAACTCTGGTCGATAGAGCCGCTGCAGCTCCTGAGGCGAAAAGACCCTGAGGGTGTCAAAGTAGCTCCGGCCGAACTCACGCAAAGACAGACCCTGGCAACCGCTTCCAGGCATGGACAGATAGCGCTCATAACCAGCAAAAAGCTCGTCCCCGCCGTCTCCGCTCAGACAGACCTTAACGTGGGGGACGGCCAGGGCAGCGACCCTGAGAGTCGGAAGAAAGCTCGTGTCTCCATGGGGCTGATCGCAGTAGTAAAGTGCTCGGGGCCAATCGTCAAAGATCTCAGGCCCACAGCGCAGCTCGTGGTGGCACGTTCCGAAAAGCCCGGCCACCTCCCGGGCGGAGGCGGTCTCATCATAGCCTTCCTCACAAAAACCAATCGAGAAGGTGCTGACGGGCCTGGACTCCAAGCGGCTCATGAAAGCGACCACGCTCCCCGAATCGACTCCTCCGCTGAGAAAGGCCCCGTAGGGGACGTCTGAGCGCAGCCGAAGGCGTATCGAGTCTTCGAAGAGCTCACTGAGCTCTCCCAGCCACTCCTCGCGCGGTCCCTCTCTCGGCCGCTGCAAGCTGAGATCCCAGTAGGGCTCCAGGGTCAGCGACAGGGTATCGATGTCGATCCTGGCCCGGTAGCCTGGAGGTAACTGATAGACCCCCTGAAAGATGGTTCCCGGGCCGGGAACATAGTTGAGGGTCAAATACTGATCGATAGCCAGGGGATCCACGCAAGGGGTGAGCCCTCCCGCAAGCAAAGCTTTGATCTCGGAGCCAAACCACAGACTCGCTCCACAACGCGCATAATAGAGGGGCTTTTCTCCCAAGCGATCGCGATACAGCCAGACCGCCCGCCGATTCTCGTCGTAAACCGCGATGGCAAACATCCCGTTCAGAGCCTTGACAAAGGCGGGCCCGTCGCGCTCAAAAAGTCGCAGCAACACCTCGGTGTCGCAACGGGTCCGCAGCGGGATTCCTGACGCTCTGAGCTCATCTGCCAACTCGACGAAGTTGTAAATCTCGCCATTTTGAACGATGGAAATCTTGCTGTCGGCAGAAGTGAATGGCTGAACTCCGTGCTCGGGGTCGAGAATCGCCAGACGCAGATTGCCGATCAGGGCGTTGGACCCCGAGAAATGACCGCGCCCATCCGGGCCACGGTGGCTCAAAGAGGCCTCAAACAAATCCCTGAGGGCCGTCGAGCCCGGAGCACCAACCTGGCCGTAAATTCCACACACGGTCAGTAGCTGCCCCGGAAAAGGATCTGCCCGATGGTCAGCCACACAATCCGCGCGTCCAGGCTCAGACTCATCTGATCGACATAGTCCAGGTCAGCCTTCATACGCTGCTCGACGGTGGCAGCATTCCGGTATAATGCCTGCGAAAGTCCCGTCATGCCAGGAAGAACGCTATGGCGCTTGAGGCGCTCCTCCTCCGTGTAGTCGTCCATCTGCTGGGGGCTGTCCGGGCGCGGCCCGATCAGACTCATCTCACCGATGAGGACGTTCCAAAACTGCGGGAGCTCGTCCAGGCTCGTCTTGCGCAAGAGCTGCCCCACTCGGGTGATTCTGGGGTCTTGCTCGCAAGTGTAGTACGGGCCACGGTGCGACGCATCCACAACCATGGAGCGCAGCTTGTGGCACTTGAAGAACCGCAAGCCACGGCCGACCCGAACGCTGGAATGGAAGATTGGGCCGGGTGAATCTAGCTTGATCAAGAGGGCTAGAGCGGGAAAGAGCGACAGCAAGATCAGGAGGCCGACACAGGCGGCCAGGATGTCCAGAATTCTCTTCAACGTCGGGTATGTCAACACGGGCTGCTCACCGTCTGTTCTGGCGCCGGCACCTCCCTGCCGGTCACGAAAAAACAACTACGGATTCTGTCGGCTCTGGAGCGAATGGGCCGACGTATTGGCGGGCCTACCTGAAAGTCCTTCTTTGGTAGCCTGGGCTCGGGCTGCACGCCAGCTCGCGGGACAGAGCCTCAATTCTGTTACGAGTCGTGGTCCGAGCCCGACCAAACATCGTTGGGCCGAGCAACGTTTCGCGGCGGACTCATAACAGCCAAAGGGCAGGGGTCAACATGCCAGTGGAGTCGCCTTGGCAGACCCGGGGCCCGCGCTCGGACGACGGCGCCGCGCGAAAGGTGAGAATCCAATGTCAGGCTTGTGCTTGAGGACGGCTTCCAGTACTTCATCAGAATCAGCTTCAACAATCTCGAGATCCGGCTGTTGTCTTGGAGGAGAGGGCTTCGAGAACCGATGGTGGTCCCCTCCAGCCACGCCACCGTAGTGAGCTCTCGTTACCACGGGTTTTTTCAACTGTCTGGCGACCAAAAGGCTTGTCAGGACAGAGGGGACGCGCTCCCAGGCTGGAACTTCGGCAACACTGCGGGCCAGTCGGTTGATTCCCGTGCCGGCAGACAGTCGCCTGGCAGGAGTAAAAATGTTCACCGCGTAGACAGTGTTGGGTTTTTCGGATTGCTTCTTGCAAACAAGTAGCCCGTAGGAGCGGTAGATGGACATATCTGCACAACGAGCCACCAGGCTCGGGCAGGGGGCGGCTTTGCGAGTCCTGGCTGACTTGATTTTCGTGAATTCCGCTCTGATCGTGGCCTTCGCCCTGCACTTTTTCTACCTCATAACAACCAGGATCGAGGCAGATTCTTCAAGCTTGTTCTGGCGTCACGCCCAGGGACTGGTCTCGTGTGTTTGGATTTTGGACCTGACCTGTCTGGTTCTCCTCTCGGTGAGCGGGTTCTACTCGGTCGGAGGCCACCTCCGTGGGCGCTACAAGACTCTGGTCGGAATTCAGGCCGTCAGCATCGCCTATCTGCTTTTCGGACTGGCATCCTACGCTCTGACGGATTTCCCCAAAATTCCCGCAGCTGTCTGGATTTGTGCGTGGGGGCTGACGGCAATCTTGATGGTTCTCGATCGACTCTGGGCGAGACTGTGGGGGAATGCCGTTCATCAGTCCTCCGCCCACCGGAGAGTTCGCCCCGAAGACGGTCGCGGGAGAGTCCTTGTGATCGGAGGCGCCGGCTACATCGGTTCGGCCCTTCTGCCCAAACTGTTGGAGAAGGGTTACTCGGTCCGTCTGTTTGACATGCTCCTTTACGGAACTGAGCCCGTCGAGGGGATTCTGAGCCACCCCGGGCTCGAATTGGTCCAGGCTGACTTTCGGCACATCGATCGGGTGGTCGAGGCCATGCGGGATGTCGATGTGGTGATCCACCTGGGTGCCATCGTGGGAGATCCTGCCTGCGCCCTGGATGAAGAGCTGACGATCGAAGTCAACCTCATGGCCACGCGCATGATTGCCGAGGTCGCCAAGGGTTACGGGGTGCAGCGCTTCATTTTTGCCAGCACCTGCTCGGTCTATGGTGCTTCGGATGAGCTGCTCGATGAAGGTTCTGCCCTGAATCCGGTCTCACTCTACGCCCGCAGCAAGATCGCCTCGGAGAAGGTCTTGATGAGCCTGGCCGACCCGTATTTCGCCCCCGCCTGTCTCCGGTTCGGCACGATCTTTGGCCTCTCCGGGCGCACCAGATTCGATCTGGTCGTCAATCTCCTGGCCGCCAAGGCCGTTCTGGACGGCGAGATCACGGTCTTCGGCAGCGACCAGTGGCGACCGTTCCTCCACGTCGACGATGCGGCCCATTCGGTCCTCTTGACGTTGGAGGCTCCTCTGGCCGTGACTCGCAACCAGGTGTTCAACGTCGGTTTCGACGAGCAGAACTACACTCTGGGCCAGGTGGCCCAATTGATTCAAGCGCAGGTTCCCAGGGCGCGAATCGTAAACCACGGACACGACTCGGACCGCCGCAACTATCGGGTCGATTTTCGGAAGATCCGAAGCGTGCTGGGCTTTGTTCCCAGTTTCACCCTCGCGCAGGGCATCGCTCAGGTCGTTCAGGCCATTCAGCGCGGGGAAGTGACCGATTATCGCGACTCGAAATACAGCAACGTCAAGGTCCTGAGTGAAGAAGGGGCCTCAAGGTTGGTGCTGGGCCAGAACGGGTGGGCCTATGAGTTGATCCGTGAGGCGGCTCCCACTCCGGCGTGATCCGAGTCGCCCGTCCTGGCTCCAATTGGCGTCCTCCTCCATCAAGGCGCTGCGCAAGGCTTTTCACCCGAAGGGCTTTCTGATACCCGAAGATCTCTCGCTGCGACTCGGCCCCCTGGCACTTGCATGGGAGAGCTCTTCAAGGGCCTGCCTCCGGCGCCGCGACGAGACTATCGACGGTGAAGGACAATCCAAAGAGGCCCGAGAAAGGGCCGGCCATGCGCAGGGCATTTGATACCTTAGCAGGCTTGCTTCTGGTGGCAGCCGCGCCTGCCTTCGGCGCCGGAGAGGTCGGCGACTTCAATTTCAATGAAACCACCGGCCTGATCAATATTCCGGTGGCCAAGGTCGCCCCTGGAGGCAGTGTCCAGATCAATATCGGGACCTATGCCACGGGAGGTCAGCCAAGCCCTGTTGGACTCGACATTGACGAGTTC
>QWHO01000123.1 GCA_021404945.1 bacterium CPR1 | reverse complement strand
AAGACGGGGTTGCGCCCGGCCTCCGAGAGCCAGATCAGCATTCGGGTCGGCCAGGGCAGTTGCACTCCGAGCTGGTTGAACATGGGAACGAACATGGGCAGCACGACCCAGATGAAAACCGCGATACAGACCAGCGAGACCACCATCACGACCGCTGGATAGGTGACCGCCGCCATCACTCTTTGGCGCAGCTTCTGGTTGCGCTCGCACAACTCGGCCAGCTTGGACAAAATGGCCACCAGCATGCCGGTCGTCTCACCGGCAGCGATGAGTCCGGTGTAGACCTCGGGAAACACGCTCGGATGCTGTCGCATGGCCGCCGACAACGTGGAGCCCTGGCTGACCTTGCCGGCAACTTCCGAAACCACTTCGCCCAGGCCGCTCTCGGTATGGCTCTCGGCGTAGAAGTGGAGGGCCTGATGCAGTTGCAGGCCGGCGCTCACCATGGCCGAGAACTGTCGGGTAAAGATCACCACGTCTTCAGGCTCCACTCGAGCCGAGCGATCGACCAGGCGGCGAAGTCGCTTCTTCAGGTCGGTCCCAAATCCGTCCGGTCGCCTGGGAGCCAGGGCAGCGGCCCGGCGGGAGGCACCCAGCGGCGCGGCAGCGGCGGCCACGGGCTTATAAGTTTGGGCAACGACCGGGACGGTCGGGATGCTGGTCTCAGGTCGCGCCCTCACCGGATCGTGCTCTCCGTCGCGAGTGGACTCGACCTTCGCTCGTGGAGCTCGCTCCAGAGCAAGGCGAGAGGCCTCCTCCCGATGGTTGGCCCCGGTTCTGGGCAATTCTATCCGCATGGTCCTGCCCAGGGGCATCTCGCGACGCTCCAGGCGCAAGGGCTTGGAGTCAGGGTCGGCCTGTTTGGCGGGAGCGGCCGGGCTCGACTCGGCCCGCTCGAGAACCAGCCGAGGAGCACTCTCTGGCTCGTCGCGAGGGGCCTGAGCAGGCTCTGATACGGCAGGCCCCTGGGCGGCCCAGGGAGGCTGGATGGGAGGCTCAGATGCGGCAGGCTCCTGGGCGCGGGGGGGCTGGAGGGGAGGCTCCGATGTGGCCTGGGCGGCCCGGGGAGGCTGAACAGGCCTTTCCTCAAAAACCAGGGGGGCAACTCGAGTCGTCGAATCCTGCCAGGCCTCTGCCTCCGTCACCGTGAACGGGGCTTGTTCAGGGGCTCCCAGAAGCTCCTCTCCGGTACCCCCCAGCCCCGCCGGGTCGAAGCGCGGAGGCGGGGCGCCTTCCTCCACGGGAGCCCCCATGAGCGAAGTGGCGGCAGGCTTCTCCTCGCGCAGGGCATCCTTGAGCAACCGTCGAGCCAGGGAAAAAGGGTCGGATTTCTCCTCGCGTGCCGCCTCGTCAAGCAATTGACGCGCCAGATAGGCGGGATCTGTTCTCTCACCCGACCGCAGTAACTGGCGGGCCAGCTCAGCCGGATCAGCAGCTGCGGAACGGGCCGACTCAATTGGAAGTGCGGGCATATCGGCCAGGCGCCTCGGCCGGTTTTCATCAGCCGGTCCTGACTCTTGTTCCACCCTGGTTGCGCCAGCCTCGACCAGAGTCTGATGTTCGGCCAGAGTGGACTCGACCAGTGGCAGAGGTGGCTCGGTCACAGTGGCCGCCTCGACCAGCGGCAGGGCGGGAGGCTCGGGCACAGTGGCGGACTCGACCAGCGGCAGAGCGGGAAGCTCGGGCAAAGTGGCGGCCTCGACCAGCGGCAGGGCGGGAAGCTCGGGCACGGTAGCGGCCTCGACCAGCGGCAGGGCGGGAAACTCGGGCGCGGTGGCGGTCTCGACCAGAGGCAGGGAGGGAAGCTCGGGCACGATGGCGGCCTGGGCCAGCGGCGGGGAGGGAAGCTCGGGCACAATCGCGGCAGTCTCCACCCACGGAAGCGCCGGCAGCTCGGGTAACGTCGCAGCCTCGACCAGGGGTAGGGCTGGGATTTCGTTCATCGGATCGATCAGGGGCAAGATCCGAATTTTAGAGACGACAGATAAGTCGTCGGTCTCATTGGCGGCATCTGGCTGGCTCTGCAGGGCGGGAAGCTCGGGCAGGTCGGGCTCGACCGTGGGCATCTCCGGCTGCAAAGGTATCAGCAGGGGCAGCACCGGGATCTCCAACTCTGCCGAGGCCTGCGATTCGACCGAACGGCGAGCAGCCAGCTCACGCTCGCGCTCTTCCACCCCCAATAGCTGGCTGGCCACAGCCAGTCGGTCTTCGCCTTGACCGCCCGCGTCCAGGCGAACCGAGTCGATCAGTCGCATGGCCAGGTCCAGGGGATTGTCCTCGGGGGAACGAGAGGCATCTTCCTCCTCGCGTGCTGCGTAAAGCAACTGCATGGCCAGCTCGAGCGGGCTGAGCTCGGCCCCCGGCTCGGGCAATACGGGTAATGGACCCAGCTCCACGTCCTCGAGCTCTTCGGCTCGAGCCATGTCGATCAGACGGCGTGCCAGGGCCAGGGGGTCCGCTTCCTGCGAGGGACCTTCAGGGTCCGAGTTGGGCGGGAAGCCGTCCAAGCGTGCTCTCCATTCTGTACAAACTCAACGAAAGGGCCTGCTTTCCCCTGTTCTTCAGTTTAGCATGTTCTCGTCAGGAACCCTGCCTCAGAAAGCTCTCGATGGAACGGCAGGCCCGGAAGGTCAGCGCTGCCAGAGTCAGGGTGGGCGGGCAGGCTCCGCTGGTTGGAAAAACGGCCGTGCTCACGATCCACAGGTTCGAATGCTCGTGGCAACGAAGCTGGGGATTCACCACCGAACCGCCTGGCCCAAGACCCATGCGGCAGGTGCCGAGGATGTGGGCCGGATCCGTGCTCTCCTCCACGTGGTGGATCATGGTGGCCCCCCAGCGATCGAGCAACCTGGCGTGCACCAGCACCGCCTCGTCCATCCCTGCTCGGGTGTAGGCCCCCATCCGGTAATGAATGCGTGGCCTGGGAACTCCGTGAGCGTCGAGCAGTTCCCCCAGCGTCACCCGGTTCTCCGGCTCGGGCAACTGCTCACAGTTGGAGACCAGCAGCACCTGGCGACTGGCGTGATCGCGCAGGGCCTGCTGCAGGGCCTTGCCTCGCAAACCTTCCTCCAACAGTCGCTCGGCCCGCCGGGTGGGTGGCTCTGGCCAGCCATCGTTGCCGATGGAGGTCAGAAATCCGGCCCGTCGGACCCGAAAGGGACCGTCCCGGAAGGCGGTGATGCCGGACACCACCTGGGGCGAGCGAAAGGGGTAGACCGGCTCGGGCGCGAGGGCCCAGCTGATCTGCCCCAGGCTGCCCATGAGGTTGCGCCCTACCTGGCCCGAGCCCCGGGCCAGCCCGGATACCAGCAAAAGGCGGGGGGTCTCGATGGCGTGGGCGGCCAGAACGAAGACGCGGGCTCGCACTTCCACGCCGGGTGCCGTCCGCGCCCTGGAAACGCGCCCGTCGGCGTCGCTTTCCAGCCCCACGACCTGATGGTGGACCAGAACCCGGGCGCCGGCCCGTTCGGCCAGCTCCAGATGCACGGTGGCATCATATTTGGCCCCGTTGGGGCAGATGGGCACGCAGGTGGTGCTGGCGCAACACTCGGGCCTTCCCTCATAGGGTTGGCTGTTGCGTGCCGCCGGCAGCACCTCGACAGGGTAACTATCCGCCTGGGCGAGCTTGCGATCGAGATAGGTGGCTGGCAGACCGGGCAAGGGGTAGGGGCTCGAGCGGGGCGAGTCGCAGTCGCCCTGGCCGGCCACGCCCAGAGCCCGCTCGGCACGGCCATAGTCTTCCTCCAACTCGGTATATCCAAAAGGCCAGTCCACTCCGACCCCGTAACGCGAGCGCAGCTTGAAGTCGGCCGGCAACAAGCGCATGGCCGTGCCAAGCCAGTGCCAGGTGGTTCCCCCGAGGACACGCAGGTAGGTGCCCGTAAAGAGATCAGGACCTGCCTGCAGGTAGTGATGATTGAACTGGCCCAATACTGCGACCGGTTCGACGGGATAGGGAGCGTCCAGACTCGCGTGGGGTGCTCGACGAAAACGCTCCACCGCCTGGCGTCGGCTGATAGGAGGCCCGCCCTCGAGCACCAGCACCTTCAGGCCCGTCGAAGCCAGCTGCCAGGCCACCAGCGCTCCGGCAATCCCCGATCCCACCACGGCTACGTCAGCCTCAAGCACGGGGAGCATCTTCCCAGCGCGGACGTTGGGGAGGGCAGAAGGTGGGCTCCACGCTCCAGTCCAGGACCTTCCAGGTGAGGTAAGGGTAAAAAGCTCGGTAGAGGCTCAGCTCGTCATTCACTCCACTGCGCCAGATGGACTCGGCCACCGGCCAGGCCAGCCAGGACTCAGGCACTTCCAGCACTCGGGCCGATTGGCGTCGAAAAGCAGCCAGACCGCTCTGGGCCAGCAGGGGAGGGGAGAGGGCCAGGCCTAACAGTCCGCTGAGGAAATCCCGTCGTCGCACGAAGCCAGCTTCGAGTCGGGAGAGGAGTTTCCCGGCCGCTCACAAAGATGCGCCCCGCCGCCGAGGAAATGTCCCTGGTCGAGCATTCAGCGCACAGTCCGCGAGGGAGTAAAGATGTATCGCATCGCCGTGATTGCGGGGGATGGAATTGGACCCGAAGTCGTCGAGCAGGGTCTGAGGGTGCTCGAGAGCGCCTCGTGCCAGTTTGGATTCGAAGTCAGCCTGCATCGCTATCCGTTCGGAGCCGACCACTACCTGGCCACGGGCGAGCTCTTGCCCGACCAGAACCTGCAGGAGATCCGCAACCTTGATGCGGTCTACCTCGGAGCCATCGGTGATCCACGGGTGGAGCGGGGTGTGCTCGAGCGAGGCATCATCGGTCGGCTGCGCTGGGATCTGGACATGTATGTCAATCTGCGTCCGATTCGACTTTACTCTGAGCTGGTCTGCCCGCTCAAGAACAAGCAGCCGCGCGACGTGGACTTGGTGGTCGTGCGCGAAAACACCGAAGACGCTTATATCGGGATGGGGGGCTTCTTTAAAAAGGGCACCCCTGACGAGGTGGCCACCTGCGAGTGCATCTACACGCGGCGCGGCACCGAGCGAGTGATCCGCTATGCCTTCGAGCTGGCTCGCACTCGCCCGCGCAAGCACCTGACTCTGGTGGACAAGGCCAACGCTGTGGCCGCTCACGACCTGTGGCGCCGCACCTTCGAGGAGGTGGCCCGCGATTTCCCGGACGTAACCACGGCCACTGCCTACGTCGACGCTTGCGCCATGTGGATGATCAAGAATCCAGAGTGGTTGGACGTGGTCGTGACCACCAACATGTTCGGAGACATCCTCACCGATCTGGGCGCGATGATCCAGGGCGGATTGGGTCTGGCCGCCTCGGCCAACCTGCACCCCGGCCAGGTCAGCCTGTTCGAGCCCATTCACGGCTCAGCCCCGCGTTACGCCGGACAGGGCAAGGCCAATCCCCTGGCGGCCATCCAGGCCGTGTCCATGATGCTCGACTACCTGGGCGAGAAGAAGGCTGCCCAGAGCATCGAGGGGGCCGTGGAGAAGCTCTTCGCCGAGGGTCTCCTGACCGATCTTTCGACCTCCAGCGGCCGCTCCACCGGCGAGTACGGCGATCTGGTGCTGGGCAAGCTGAACGAGACCGCTTCGGTGGGGGGGTAAGCTTCCTCCAGACTTCACAGGGAGTAAAGGCGATGGCAACAGCAACCGTAAATCAAGTCAAGACGATCGCCGTGGTTGGCAGCGGCACGATGGGCTCGGGGATCGCGCAAATCGCTGCCTCGGCTGGCTTCAAGGTGATCATGAACGACGTCGAGACGAGCCTTCTCGAGCGCGCCGTGAGGACGATCAGGGGTAGCCCGGAGAAGTTCGTTCAGAAGGGGAAGCTGAGTGAGGAGGACCTGAAGGCCACGCTCGACCGCCTGACCCACAGCGTCGAGCTCGATCAAGTGGCTCAGGCCGACCTGGTGATCGAGGCCGTGACCGAGAGGATCGAGGTCAAAAACGAGCTTTTTGCTCGCCTGGACGCCCTCTGTCCCGCTCACACATTGCTGGCCACGAACACCTCCTCTCTCTCGGTCACCGAGATGGCTCGGGCCAGCAATCGGCCCAGACGGTGGCTCTGAAGCTGGGCAAGTCGCCCGTCGAAGCGCGCGATACCCCGGGCTTCCTCTTCAATCGCCTCATCATTCCCTACCTGAACGAAGCCATTTGGGCTTTGTATGAGGGAGTGGGGAGCGTGGAAGACCTGGACGCGGCCATGAAGCTGGGCGGCAATATGCCTATCGGCCCCCTTTCCCTGCTCGACCTGATCGGTATCGACGTGCAACTGCACGCCTGTGAGGGGCTGCTGGCCGAGTTGGGCAATCCCAAGTTCGAGCCCTGCCCCCTGAATCGGGCCATGGTCAGGGCTGGCTACCTGGGACGCAAGGCGGGCAAAGGCTTCTATGACTACTCCGGCGACCCGCCCCGCGGGGTCGACCTGTCGGTTTTTCGCCGTTGAGGCAGCTTCTGCATTCCCGCGTGAACCTGTGCGCGCGAGTTGTAGACAATCCATTGAACGGCGCCGCGCTAATTCCTCGACGCGCGGCGCCCTGGAGTGAAGGAGTGGAGAAACGATGCGTGGCGTGGACATGAAATACAAGACCTTGATCCTCTGTTACCAGGATCACCTGGCGGTCCTGAGCGTTAACCGACCCGACAAGCTCAACGCCCTCAACAACCAGGTGCTCGACGAGATGAACCAGGCTCTGGACGAGATCGAGGCCAATCCCCAGTGGCGTGTCTTGCTCATTTCGGGCGGCGGCGACAGGGCCTTCGTGGCCGGAGCCGATATCGGCGAGCTGAGGGATCTCAACGCGCGCTCAGGGAAGAAGGCGGCCGAGAAGGGCCAGAAGCTTTTCCGTCGCCTGGAGAAGTCGCACCTGTTCACCATCGCCGCCATTAATGGCTACGCTCTGGGTGGGGGGCTCGAGCTGGCTCTGGCATGTGACGTTCGGGTGGCCGCCGATCACGCCGTGCTGGGCCTGCCCGAGGTCGGACTGGGAATCATTCCCGGCTATGGAGGCACCCAGCGCCTGCCGCGCCGGATCGGTCGCGGTCACGCCATGATGATGCTGGCCACCGGCACCAAGATTCAGGCTGCCCAGGCCGTTCAGATCGGGCTTGTCAACCTGGCCGTTCCTCGCGACCAGCTGATGCAGGTCTGTCAGAGCATCGCCACCGAGGTCTCCAAGAACGGACCGCTGGCAGTCGCGGCAGCCAAGCGCGCCCTGGACCAGGGACTCAGCACCAGCCTGGATGAAGGGTTGGCCATCGAGGCCAGGGAGTTTGGAAAACTATGCTCCAGCGCCGATCGAACCGAGGGCATGACGGCTTTTCTTGAGAAGCGTGCCCCCGAATTCACCGGACGCTGAAAAGGAGAAATACAATGGCTCTGTTGGACATCGTGATCGCCGGGGGAGCCCGGACCGCATTCGGCAAGTTTGGAGGCTCCTTGCGCGATCTCTCAGCCGCTGATCTGGCCCTGGCGGCCAGTCTTGAGGCGCTCAAGCGCAGCCAGGTTCGCGCCGAGGACATCGATCACGTGGTCTTTGGGAACGTGATCCAGTCCAGCGGCGATGCCGCTTACCTGGCCCGGCACGTGGGCTTACGTGCGGGGGTGCCGATTCCGGTGCCCGCCGTCGTGGTCAACCGCCTGTGCGCTTCCGGCTTTCAGGCTATCGTGACAGGTGCCCAGGAGATCCTGTGCGGCGATGCCGAGGAGGTGCTGGTAGGCGGGGTGGAGTCCATGAGCCAGGCCCCCCACGTCGTGCGGGGCGCCCGCTGGGGAATCCCGCTGGGCCAGAGCACCATGGGAGACGCCCTCTGGGACGCTCTGACCGATACCTATTGCGGCTGCAGCATGTCCAACACGGCCGAGAACCTGGCCTCGCAATACGGGATCACCCGCGAGGAGACGGATGAGTTCGCTCTGCGCAGCCAGAGACAGGCCGCCGAGGCTCAGAGCTCAGGGCGGCTGTTAGAGGAGATCGTGGGCGTGGAGGTGCGTGGCAAGAAAGGCAGCGTGACCGTCGACAAGGATGAGGGGATTCGGGGTGACAGCACCCTGGAGGGCCTGGCCAGGCTCAAGCCGGCCTTCCGGGCCGATGGCGTGGTCACTGCCGGGAACGCTTCGGGCATCAATGACGGTGCCGCGGCCCTGGTTCTGACCAGCGCCGACTCCGCGAAGAAGCGCGAAGCCAGGCCGCTGGGGCGGTTGCTTGGCTGGTCGGTCAAGGGCGTGATCCCCGACCTGATGGGAATCGGGCCGGCGCCCGCCGTGCGGGATCTCTTGCAGAAGACGGGTAAGTCGCTGCACGAAATCGACCTGATCGAGGTGAACGAGGCCTTTGCCTGCCAGTATCTGGCAGTGGAGCGCGAGCTCGGCTTGCCTCGCGAGAAGGTCAACGTGAATGGCGGAGCGGTAGCTATCGGCCATCCTTTGGGGGCGTCCGGGGCCCGCCTCACCCTGACGCTTCTGTACGAGCTGCGCCGTCGAGGGGGCAAGCTGGGCATCGCCACCGCCTGCGTGGGCGGTGGACAGGGGATGGCCCTGCTGGTCGAGTCGATCCAGTAGCTTGCTGAGCGTCTCCCAGGCGCTGGAGCGCATCCTGTCTCACGTGAGACCGCTCGAGCCGCGCTCGCACCCCCTGAGCCAGACGCTGGGTCTGGTGCTGGCCCAGGAGGTCGTCGCGCGGGAGGCCCATCCCCCGTTCGATAACTCGGCCGTGGATGGCTTCGCCGTGCGTTCAGCTGAGGTCGCCGAGGGGACCTGGCTGGATCTCGTGGGCTCGATTCCGGCCGGCTCGGTGCCCGAATTCGAGCTCGGTCCAGGCCAGGCAGCCGCCATTATGACCGGGGCCATGCTATGCCCGGGGGCCGACGCCTGCGCCATGGTTGAGGACTCTGAGCGGCAAGCTGGAAGGGTTCGATTCACGCGGAGAGTGCGGCCGGGGGAGAATGTGCGCCGGCAGGGCGAGCACCTCCAGCCCGGCCAGGTCGTCTTACGGCCTGGTCACCGTCTGCGTCCGGCCGACCTCGGCCTGGCCGCCTCCCTGGGCTACCCCGAGTTGGCGTGCATTCCCCGGGCCCGGGTGACCATCGTCTCCACCGGGAGCGAGCTGGTTCCGCCGGGTCAGCCCCTGGGACCGGGCCAGATCCGAGATAGCAACTCGTATGCCCTGGAGGCACAGGTGCGAGCCTGCGGAGGAGAGCCGGTGCGGCTGGGTCCGGTGGTCGACGACCGGGACGCCCTCGAGCAAGCCTTGCGTCAAGCTCTCGAGCAGGCGGAGGTGCTGGTCACCTCGGCTGGCGTTTCGGTAGGGGAGCACGATCACGTTCGCGACCTGATCGCAAAACTGGGTGGAGAGTTGAGCTTCTGGCAGATCAAGATGCGCCCCGGAAAGCCCCTGGCTTTCGGGTTGGCTGGTTCCATTCCCATGTTTGGTTTGCCAGGCAATCCGGTGTCCTCCATGGTGACCTTCGAGCTGTTTGTGCGGCCTGCCCTGGAGGTGATGATGGGGCGCTTTCCTGGTGAGAGCCGCAAGCAGACTGCGCGCCTGACTCACGAGATCACCAAGAAGACCGGTCTGACCACCTTCCTTCGATGCCGGCTGGAATCGACCGGGACCGGTCTCCTGGCCACGGCCACTGGCGATCAGGGCTCACATCTCTTGCGCTCGATGGTCGAGGCCGATGCTCTGGCGGTGTTACCCGAGGAGCTCGAGCGGCTGGAGGCGGGTCACGAGGTTGAGGTGCTCCCCCTTCATCCTTAAGCCGTCAGTCGTCCCTCTTCCACCGCTCGGCCTCCAGACCGGTGCCTTCCGTGGTGTTGGTGCTCGCGCCGACATGGCTACCAAAGGTCTCCCGGTAGAAGGTGCCGGTGACGTGAGCCTGGACCAGCATGCCGTAGGTCCACAGGACCCCCCCGAAAAAGAGGCCCAGGATGCCGATCAGGGGGAGGTTGCTGAGAATATTCAGCGGGATCGAGCACACGGTTCCAATGGCCATGTTGACCAGGACCACGACCGCATAAGGCTGGAGGTTAGAGGTGATCTTCTCGAAAATGTTCCCGAGCGCAAAACCTGAGCCGAGCTCGTCCGTGGTGGCATAATTAAGGATGGCCATGGGCAGGATGAAGTAGATCGCCAATCCGACCAGACCCGCAAGGATGGTTCCCAGAATGAACCAGATGCCGACGCTGGTGGAACCATCGGCTGCCCGCGTCCCCAGGAGCGAGATGAGCGATCCGCCGATGGTAAATACGGTGATCACGAACGGAATAGCGTAGTAGCCGATGAAAATGATCAGGGCCATGAGGCCGAAGCGGAAGTGGTCGGCCATCAGCTCCCATTCGGGCAACTCGTCTTCCTCGCCCTTGATGACCTTGCGCATGGCCGAGATGCCGTAGCCGCCCAGGACAACAAAGGGGATGGCCAGTAAGAGGATGCCGGGGAAAAAACAGGCTCCCCCGAGCGCAAGCTTCTTCTTCGCGTCCGGGTCGTTGAGCGGATACCGAAACGAGTTTGCCAGGTCGAGGGCCACGTCCACTCCTCTCGGGAGCCAGAATGCTCCCATTTTTCAAGGGATAGGCACACCGATTACCGTTTAGTTAGGTTCGGGCTGGCAGGGGTCGATCCTTCTGCGAAGGGAAGCCCCCGGCCGGGTCGAAGCACACCAGGACCGCTTTCTGTGTTGCCAGGAGGCTCATGGTTTCGGCTGAAAATGGTTCAAGAGGAGGTCCGCTATGCCCGGACCGTGGGAATGGGTCTTGATCTTCTTTATCGCGCTCTTGCTGCTAGGGCCGGGAATCTTCATGCGAGCCGGTGGCTCGCTCGGCTCTGGTGTGGGCGCCTTCAAGCGAGCCCTGAAAGAGGGTGAGCAGAAAGCATCGGGCCAGAGCCAGAACGAGCCGCCCGCTTCCTGACCCCCGGATGGAAGAGTCCCTGGTCGACGAGACCCCCCACGACCGGCCGATGAGCCTGGTCGATCACCTTTCGGAGCTGCGCTCGCGTATCTTCTGGTCGCTGCTGGCCTGGGTGGTGGCCTCCACGGTTTGCTATTTCTACACTCCAACTCTGCTGTCGCTGGTGCGTCCCTTGCTTGGTCCCAAGGCCGAGCTGATCTTCACCGGTCCGACCGAGGCTTTCTTCGCGTATCTGAAGCTGGCGATGGTGGCCGGGCTTTTTATCGCCGCCCCCGTCATCCTCTATAACGTGGCCATGTTCGTCCTCCCCGGACTGACCGTGCGCGAACGCCGCTGGCTGATCTCCATGCTGCCGATGTCGATCGTCTTGTTCGTGGTCGGCGGTGTCTTTGCCTATTACGTCGTGCTCCCCACAACGATGGGGTTCTTCATGTCCTATGCCACTCCTGATCTGAAGGCTCAGATTCGAATCGATGAGTTCATGGGATTCGTGACCGGGCTCTTATTGATTTGCGGGCTGATGTTCCAACTGCCGCTGGTCTTGTTATTTCTGGCCAATCTGGGACTGGTCAGCTCTCGGGGTCTCTCGCGTCAGCGCCGACTGGCCGTCTTTGTTGCTTTCCTGGTGGCAGCCCTGGCCACCCCCACGCCCGACGCAATGACCTGCACCGTGGTGGCGCTGCCCATCTACCTCCTGTTCGAGTTCAGCCTTATTTTGATGAGGATCACCGGAAAGTGATCAGGTTGCGCACCTGCTGGGGGGGACGTATACTGGGCTCAGAACAAAGACATCTCTCGTGCTCGCGGCACGAAGCATAGAAGGAGCCAAGAAACGTGGAAAGCCTGGTTTTTGCCTGGGTCCTGGGCCCGATGGAGCTGGTTTTATTGCTGGTGGCTGCGCTGATCATCTTTGGCCCTCGTCGTCTGCCGGAGATCGGCAAGGCTGCCGGGGAAGCCATCCACGGCTTCAAGAACGCCAGTATGGCCCCCCCTCCACCCCCGGCTCAGTCGGCTCAGCCCCCGGCACCGGGTCAGCCGCCAGAGGGCGTCACCAGGGTCTAAGGCACTTTAAGCCGCGCGCTGAAGCTCCAGCTCGTTCCACTGCCGCGCTTTGACCTGTTCAGAGAGAGAAAACGCGCAGGAATCTGGACAAAATGTTGAACGAGGCCACGCCAATTCCTGAGTTGTTTCCTGGCGCTGCTTAACCCTGGAATCCCGAGGCTCAGCGAGCCGGACGCTCTTCATCCAGGCTCAATGGGCCTGTGAGGTGGTAGGCCAGAATGGCCAGCTCGTGGGTCATGTCCACGTTGCGCACGACCACGCTATCAGGATGCCCGAGGTTGGATCCGGTAAAGTTCAGCAGCGCTTCCACACCCGAGTCGATGAGCAGCTTGGCCACCGCGCGGGCTCCAGAGGGTGGCACCGCCAGGATGCCCAGCTTCAAACCCAGCGGGCAGGGGAGGTCGGCAACGTCTCGGATGGTGACTCCGTGCAGGCGCCTGCCGATTTTGTCGGGGGCCTGGTCGTAGATTCGAACAATGCGAAAGCCCCACCGGGAGAAGCCAGGGAAGTTGGCCAGGGCTGAGCCGAGGTTTCCGGCCCCAACCAGCACCACGTCGTGGTCCTGATCGAGCTGCATGATGGCTGCGATGCGGTCGAGCAGGTCGGCCACCGGATAGCCCAGGCCTTGAATTCCAAACTCGCCGAAGTGGGACAGGTCCTTGCGAAATTGAGAGGCCTTCACACCGGCCAGGGACGCTAGCTCTTCGCTGGAGACGATCTCCTGGTCGGCTTCTTGCAGCTCGACCAGGCATCGGAAGTAGCTCGGCAGTCTCGCGATGGTGGGCTCAGGTATCTTGTCACGCCTCTCTGACATGGACCAGGGGCCATTCCTCAAGAGGCAGCCTTTACCTCTGCCCGCAGGCGGGCAGCCTCGACAACTTGCCACAGGAGTAAAGCCGTGGTCACGGAGCCCAGACCCCCCTTCGAGGGCAGGAGGGCTGAAGCCACCAGGTTCACCCCGGCCTGCTCCACGTCTCCTACAACCCGGCCATCGGGTCCAACGTTCGTGCCCACGTCCAGGACCACCGCCCCGGGAGTGACCATCGAAGCGGTGACCAGCTCTGGCTGGCCGGCAGCCACGATGAGGATCTCGGCCTGACGAGTCTCGTAGGCTAGATCGCGAGTGCGCGAATGACACAGAGTGACCGTCGCATCCTCGGCCAGCATGAGAAGTGCCAGGGGTTTTCCGACCACAAGGCTTCTCCCGACGATGACGACCCGCTTTCCGGCGATGGGAATCTCGTGGTGATGGAGCAGCTCGACGCAAGCGGCAGCGGTGGCAGGAACAAAGAGCGGGTTGCCGGCAAGTAGACGACCTAGATTGACCGGGTGCAGACCGTCCACGTCCTTTTCGGGAGGAATGCGAAGATTAGTGAGGCGCTGGGTTTGAATGCCAAGCATCGCACAGGCCTCCGCCCGGGCGCTGGCCGAGAGGGCCGAGGATGGATCACCGGTTGCGTCGACAACCGCCAGAGTAGGCACAATTTCCACGGCGGCCAGGGCAGCAATCTGCTGTTCGATGTTGCGGTGCAGGCGGTCCACGACCGGTTGCCCTCTGAGAATCCGTGCGGCCATGCAACCCTCTTTCGTTTTGAAATTTTCTTCGCCTTCTTGATCTTTCAAGTTGGGTTGAAGGTTCCTCATGAAAATAAATGGCCTGGTTAAGGGATTTAGTTCGTTCGGCCAGGGTCCAAAAAATCTTGAAAAAAGTGCCGATCTTAGAAGGAGGAGGGGCTCGATTCAGGGAAATCCTTCAACGCGGTCAAACGGATTTTCGGGTCTTCAGGCGCGCCTGGGGGCCCCCAACGCAGTGGAGGTGAAACAGTGCCGCCTAAGAAGGAGACACCTAAGAAGGCCGATACCAAGAAACCGGCAGCCAAGCCCGCCGCTAAGCCAGCGGCGAAGCCAGCAGCCAAGCCCGCAGCGAAACCGGCAGCCAAACCTGCTGCTAAGCCAGCCGCGAAGCCTGCTGCCAAACCCGCAGCGAAACCGGCTGCGAAGCCTGCCCCGAAGAAGAAGGGCACTCCTGCGAAGGAGATGTAGGAAGGTTTCGGTCTCCGAAATCTGCGGCTGAGGGAGCAGGGTCAGGGACCCGCTCCCTCAGTTGTTTCTCAGGCCCTGGCCGGGGTTGTAACTGCGGACCGAATCAGAACCAGCGGCGTCATCTCGTCGGCGTTGCCCTGAGGGTTGGGCTTGAGCGCTTCTACGACCTCCTGCTGACGCGACTTGTCGGACAGGTGCAGCACGTCCACCTTACCCAGGTCATTGGCATCTACGATGGCGCAATCAAGGCCGGTCTGCCTCTTGATCAACTGGACAAGCTCGTCGCCGCGAGCGGGACCAAGAACGACGTGCTTGTCAAAGGGGGGCAGTGTTCCCGTGCAGTCGTCGATCACGGCCACGGCGCGACCCGCCGCGAGATAAAAGTCGCCATCGCGGCGTCGAAGCTTCCCCAGCAGCCCGGCTGCAAAGGAAAGCAACATGCGGGTTGTACCCACCTCTTGAAAGGCCATTTCCAGAGCGTAGACCGACGAAAGAGAGGAATGCATGCCGAAGAGCCGGTTGAGTCGCCGCGCGAGATAGCGGGGCTTGATGTCTTCGCAATAGACGATGCGACCCTGCATGATAGCCACCGCCGATTCGGCCACCGCAATCAGATCGCCCGGAGCGGAAACGCCTTCGGAATATTTTTTGACAATCTCGAGCAGGTCGTCACCGGGTCGCAGAAGCTTGGTCCGAAGCGGTACGACTCGAGCTCTTGGGTCGGGGGAGCTTTTCTTCTTCGAGTCCTGAGCAGGTGCGGGGAGCTCGGGATGCTCATCCACGGCCTTGAAGCGGCTCAAATCGAGGAAGAGCTCCTCTCGCCGGTAGATCATCGGCGTTCGACCATAGTATTTGAAGAAAATGTCCAGGCGCAGCTCGGTGAGCGAATTGAGCATGGTACGAATGTCGGGTGCCGTCAGCCAGAGCTCCACCCAGACCTTGAGCTGCTCGCCGGGGACGATGGTGGAAGCATCCCAGTATCCGTCTGCTCGCCACTTCAGGGGGTTGATCAGACGGCAAACGGGCTGCAACTCGCTGAAGTGCTCACCGGCTGGCTGGAGGTTCGCACTGGCATCGATCAACAGGGCCTGTTGGGGTCCGTTGTTGATGAACGGGAAAGACAGTCGCAGGCAGGCGTGCGAGTCATCAGCGATCAGCAGGGTGCGGTCGTCGATCTGCTCGGCAGCCAGGCGAAGCCGGCAGTCGCCTCGCGTCTGACAAAAGATCTCGAAACCAGCCCAGCCAGCCAGACCCGCTAAACCGATCGCCCATAGCTTCAACATATTGCTGCTCCGGAAGGAAGCCACCCATTGGGGGGCAAAGATCAATGCTGTCGAGGGGTTTTCGGGTCGTCTCCCCATATCCTTCTGGAATCGAGCAAGGATGGTTCGTCTTTACGGAAGTTATAACGGGCGTTACTTCATCGCCCAGTTCCCAGGCGAGGTGCGCATCCACCGTGGAAGCGCCTTCCAGTGGACACGTCCTGTATCCAACGTGCGCGAAACGTTGGCGGTGGGGAACAATGGAGAGGTGTTCTTTCGCACCGAGTCAGGGGTTTTCGTTCGTCTGCCCTATGACCGCAATGCACAGCTCACCAAGGTCGAGTTGTTCCGGGCCCGTCCGGAAGAGAATGTGCGGCTCGGGAAGCTGCGCATCAATGCTGACGGGCGCGAGTTCTGCTACGAGAAGATTCAACCTGAGAAGCGCCTCAGCGAGAAGATCTTTCGCCTGCTCGGAAAGAAAGACGGCGACGGTGGGGGAGCCAGCAGCCACTCGTTGAACCTGCTCAACCCCCGCTCGAGCGAGGCTCTGAGCTTCTTCTCGGCCACCTTGACCCCGGGCAAGGACGATCGCTTTTTGTGGGAGGTTTCACCCTATTTCATCTACCTGGTTGTGGCCCAGACCGAGAAGAAAGGACTGGTCTTCCAGGTGATCAACATCCCCGACAAGGCAGTAACGGCCGAGTTTGAGATGGGGGTCCAGAACGTGACCCGCATTTTTGTCAACGATCAGGGCACCGTCATGCTCGAAGTCAAGCAAGAGAATGCCGTGACGCTGGTCATCGTGAGCGCCAATGGAAAGTTCCTTCTCGAGCCCCCGCCCAACTACCGGGTTCTCCATCTCGGAGCAGATTGGGTGGCCTTTCAGACGATGGTGGACCCGCACATCATCGTCCGGCGTTTCGACAAGTCCCTGGTGGTTACGGCCGACCTGCGCCCGCTGGCCAAACTCGGGGTCGAGTATCGTTTCCTGGTGAATGATCGGGGAGATCTCGACCTGGTGACCTTCGCTGAGGACGTCGTGACCGTGCACAACACCGACTTTCGCAATCTCGAGACGGATGCCAAGCGGTGGGAGCTGCTCGCTCGTCAAGCTGCCGCCCAGGAAGAGGGCAAGGTTGCCCGCCAGGCTATCGAGGAGCACCAGGAGAGGGTCGAGCGAATGGCCCGCGAGGAAAAGCAGCGCGAGATGATGACCGACATTCGGGCCTCGGCGCCGGTGACCAGCTTACCCCTGGAGCTGGAGCCATCCAGCGAATGGCCGCCACGTCTCGAGCTCGGGCTCGAGTTGGAAGAGCCCGCCCCGCGCACCTCAGCCCGCGGCTCTGAGCCGGCCAGCATTCCTCTGCCCCTGGAGTTGCCGGAGGAAACGCCCGGCCCGCTCAAGCTGCAGCCTCGGTCGCTTCCGGCCCCCCCGGCCCCGGCAATGTCCTCGGACGACATTGCCCGCCAGCTTGAGAAGCTCCAGATGCAGTATATCGCCGGTGAAGTCGGGCGCGAGGAGTACTACCGGCGCAAGAATGAGCTCGAGTCAGCCCGCAAGAATGCGACAGCTCGGCCGGCCGCTGCTCCCAAGATGCTCGAGATCGAGCCCGTCTCGAAGCTCGACGTTCCCAGGTCGGAGCCTCCGGCCGCGCCTCCGACACTCGGCAAGAGTCCACGCCTGGAGCTCGGACGCTCGCTGCGCCCCCCTCCCGGGGAAGATTCTCGCTGACAGGGTGGCTCTCGAGAGCCCGACCGGTAGCCCACCGCAGCGACCGGGGCTGAGGCTCGCTCGCTCGAGCCGTGAGGCAACCCCGGATCCGGGGGCCTGGCTCTGGCTCTTCTCCTGGCTCTTGTTGACCGGCCTGGGGCCGGTCTGGCCCGGTCCTCCGCTGGAGGCCGCCCGATTGCTCTGGGTACTGCTCTTCTCGCTGATCCTGCACGACCTGGGCCACGCCCTGGCAGCCGACCGGGCCGGTGATCCCACCGCTCGTTCGCAGGGCCGGCTGCGACTCAGTCCTCTTGCCCATTTCGACCGCCTGGGCTCCTTCTGGTTACCTTTGCTCTCGACCGCTCTCTCGTCTGCGCAGCTCGTTGTCGGTTGGGCCCGGCCCATTCCGGTGCGCTACGAGTCTTTGCGCGATTCTCGTCGGGACGCTCTCAGGGTCGCCGCCTGCGGCCCACTGGTGAGTCTGGGACTGGCTTACCTCTGCTTGCTCGGCCTGGCTACGCTCACCCTGGTGTTGGGCATCCGGTTGGAGCTGAATCCCCCTGGAGGCGTCTGGACATCGTCCGTGCTGGCTCCGGGCCTGGTCGGCTGGGAAGCCGTGGCCTCCACCCTGCGCTTTGGCCTGGCGGTCAACCTGGTGCTGCTGGTGGTCAACTGCCTGCCCTTCCTGCCCTTTGACGGAGGGTGGATCCTCAGGCTGATCACTCCCCGGCCGACCCGGTCGGTGATCGAGCGCCTGCAGGCAATCTTGTTGCTCCTGGCGGTGGTCCTGACCCTGTTGGGACGGGGCGGCTTTCTGCTCACCCCGCTGGGCGGCCTCTGGAGCCTCAGTCTGAGAACGCTCGAGGCTCTGCCTTGAAGCGCCTCTGCTGCGGCGACTGTGGTGCCTGGTATGGAATCGAGCTGGCCTTCTGCTCCGAGTGCGGGACGCTGGGCGAGGGCCACCTGCCCGCTCGCCTGGAGGGGGCGCTCTTGCAGAGCTCAGTCTCGGCCTGGGCTGATTCCCTGCGTCGCGGGGTCGTCTGGGCCAATCTGGGGCCGCTGGCATTCCTCAGCGCGACCGTGGACAGCACCGTCTGCCTGGCGACCCGGCAGCCGGCCTGGTCGGTGGCCTGGCTGAGTCCGCGTATCTCTTTCTCCAGGCTGCTTCCGGTGCAGATTTTCGGGCTCGACCTGGCTCGATTGGCGAGAGAGACCGCCTGGCTCGAGCAGGAAGGGTTTCTGCCCTCGTCAGACTTCGTGATACCCGAGGAAGGCGCACCTTGTTTCTACCGCCTGCTTGCCTGTCCGGGGGAGTGTAGCTGGGCGCTCTTGACGGTGCCCCCGCCCTGCTCGCCGGAAGCTCAGAATTGGAGCTGGAGCTTCCACAGCCTGCTGGCCGGCAACCGCTCTCTGGCCAGTCACCCGGTAGAGGCGGTGGGGGAGGTAGCCGGACTCGAGGTGCTGGCCGTGCCAGGGTCCTGGCTTGACCGATTGGTCGTCCACCGTCAGGCCCTGCTGGCCCGGGGTCAGGCTCGACCTGTCGGTGACCTTCCCCGAGTGGGCTGGTTCTATCGACACTACCAGCTCTTGACGGCCGGTCGAGTCGCCGCCGGATTGGCCCGGGGGACGCTGGTGCAGGCCCGGGGGGATAGCTATCGCCCTCACTGCCTCCAGCATCCCTGGGCCCCTGCCGTGGCCGAGTGCCATTTCTGTCGCCTGCCTCTGTGTGATACCTGTGGCGTCAGAGAGGAGTCCGTGGTCGGATGTGGCCTGTGTGCAACGCTCAAGCTCGAGGGCCCGGTCTCGAAGCAAGCTGGCCCAACGGTAGCCAGACGAACCACCGGAGCAGCTCTGGACGCGCTGCTGGCCGGGTTGGTGTGCTTGCTGGCAGGGAACCTGACTCTGGCCGTTTTGCTTTTCCCTCTGGCCATGCTCTTGATGACCATGCTGGGCAGTCCTGGTCGTCGCCTGGTGGGCCTGCGCCTGGAGGGTCAACCCGACTTTCTCCAGCTCTGGCTGCTGGCCTGGACCTTCTCCGAGCCCCTCAGCGGCTGCGAAGCTCGAGATAGCTGAGCAACTCGACCTCCTGAGCGGGCGTGGGCTCAAAGTCGATCTGGCCTGAGTGTCCGCGACCCCCCTCGTGAGTCCATCGCACCGTTCCCCGCAGGCGCAGGGGGCGATCGGGCCGCAACAACATGACCAGAGTAAGCTCTTCGCCTGCGGTCAAACAGGTCGCGCTCTTGAAGAGCAGGCAGCGGGTGCTCAGTTCCTGGGTGAACAATTTAATCTCCCCACCGGCCGGCCGCGGAACGTGGACTTGCAGCATTCGGGTGAGCGAGTACATCCTCTCGGGAGTGGCCGCAGGCGCATCAGCCTTCCTGGGTGCCGATCCGAACCCCAGCCAGGTAGCCGTCCAACGGGCAATGTGGGTCATCGAAGTCATCCTTTCCATTCGTCTATCGGATAAGACCGGCTGGGTAGGGGAACGTTACTCGGGACAGAACCTGATCCAGGATGCGACTCCTGCCACTTTTACTGATCCTGGCTCTGGCTTGCTCTCCAGCACCCGCACCCTCTCAATCCACGGTCTTCACTTATGACGATGGCAGGGGGCAGCAGGTTCAACTGCTGGGTAAGGAGGTGAAAGTGACCTCCCCTCACTTTGAACCCCTCCAGTACAGCCTGCTCTCCGACAACCCCGCCCAGCGCCTGGCCGAGAGCGAAACACGCATCGCGCAGGGGCAGAAGGCCGCCAACGGTGCTCGCATCGGGACAGGGCAGAACCAGGTGGCGGCCGACTCGGTGCCGGAGGCGCGGGTGGTGCTCGAGCAGCTCTTACCGGTGGCTGATGGAATTGGCCCCGACTCGGCCTGGTTGGGGGGACGACTCGGACGCCAGAGCGCAGAGACTGGCTTCTGGACCCTCACGGCGGCAGGTACCGTCTATGTATTGAGCGACAACCCTCCGACCACCATGAAGGCGGGCGACCAGGTGGTGGTATCCGGCCAGGTGGATACCGACCAGATGAGCGCGGCCAACGCCGGGCCGGTCTACAAAGCCAGCCAGTGGAGGGTCTGGAAACCCTGAATCGCAAGCGCCTCGAGTTGCCGGGGGGCAATTACCTGGAGGTGGCCCAGGCCGGCTCGGGATCGAGCTTGCTCTTTCTCCACGGAGGAGCTGGCTCGATCTCCAACTGGCGCCACCAGATAGCAGCCTTCCAGGCCGACTACCACGTGGTAGCCCTGAATCTGCGTGGCCACGGCGGCTCTCCCTGGCCCGGCCCGTCCCACGTGGACGACTTCTTCACCGACGTCCTCTACGCCCTGGACACTCTCCCCATGAGCTCGAGGTTGGCCCTCATGGGGCACTCCTTCGGAGGTTACCTGGCCACCAGGCTGGCGGTGACGCGGCCTGAGCGGGTCGCCGCCCTGGGCCTTTTCAATACCTGCGGTCACCTGCCCAACACACCGGTCTCGCGGTTTTTGCAGCTCTTCTCTCGACGCTCGGATCTGCTGCGCTACTTCTGGCCAGGGCGGGTCAACGCCGGTCCCCAGGTCACCTTCGAGCTGATGCATCGCACTTTGAAGCAGTGGCAAGCCTGGCCGCTCTACAGCCAGCTCACCATGCCGGTGCTGGTGGCCCTGGGTGGTTGCGATCTCTTGATCCCCCTGCGGCTGGGACGGCGCATGGCCGCAGCCATCCCCCGTTGCAGGCTGGAGATCGTGGCTACAGCCGGGCACGTGCTCCCTATCGAGCGACCCGGATTGGTCAATTCCTGGATCCGTGCCCTGCTGACCGAGGCCTTCAGACCAGAGCCGGCTTGCGTCCCGCCAGGTTCTCCGGGTTGAGCCCGGTGAGCGCGTCTACCACGAAACGGCCGTCCTTGCGCACCAGCACGTCGTCAAACCAGAGCTCGCCGCCCTCCTCCTGACGCAGCACCAGATCCCAATGGACGTTGGAGCGATTGTGATTCTGGGTCTCCTCGTAGCACTCTCCCAGAGCCAGGTGCAGGCTGCCACGGATCTTCTCGTCAAAGAGGATGTCGCGCATGGGCTTTTCGATGAATGGATTGAAGGCCACCGCAAACTCCCCGAAGTAACGGGCCCCCTCATCGGAGCTCAGAACCGCTTCCAGGGCCGCATCGTTGGAGCACGATGACTTGACCACGCGACCCTTCTCGAAGGTCAGCCGAATGTCGTCGAAAGCCGTGCCCCGGTAGATGGTGCCGGAATTGAAGTGGATGTGCCCCTCCACGGAATCGCGCACGGGAGCGGTGAAGCACTCGCCGTCGGGCACATTGTGGGTGCCGGTGCAGGGAACCACTCCCACTCCCTTGATCGAGAAGCGAAGGTCGGTATCGGGGCCCACGATGCGCACCCTGTCGGTCATGGCCATCAGCTCCTGGAGCGGCTTGACGGCCTTTTCCATGGCTTCGTAGTCAGCCAGGCAGACCTTAAAATAAAAGTCTTCGAAGGCCTGGCTGGACATGCCGGCCAGCTGGGCCATGGAGGCGTTCGGCCAGCGCAGCACAACCCAGCGAGTGTGCTTGACCCGTTGCTCGAGGTGGACCGGCTTCATCCATTCCTTTTCGTAGATGCCCATGTGCTCGGAGGGGACGTCGGACATCTCGGTGATGTTGTGGGCCCCACGAAGCCCGATGAAGGCCTGCATCTTCTCCATCCGGCTCAGCTCGAGCTGGCCTGCGCCCTGGTGGAGCGCTCCATGCGGCTGGACCCGCAACTGAAGGATACCCGAGCCCTCAGCGACTGCAAGAGCGCCCTGACGATCTTGAAGAAGCTGCGCAAAAAGGATCCTGCCTTGACCGTGGGCGCCCTGCGCAACCGGCCCTGTCGCTGGGGCCGCTCCCCCCACGACCTGGCGGTCTGGGAATCCGACCTCCGGCTGGTGCGAGCCTGTGCCGAGATCTTCAGCGAAGATCCGGACCTGAGCTCGTTCCTGCGTGACGCCCTGGAGCTTGCCGAAGGCATGCTGCAGCATGGCTTTTTCCCAGAGGGCTTCGTCAATGAGCTGTTCGAGCTGTTCACCGATCTGGCCAACCGAGACTCGCGCCACTATGATCCCGCCTGGCAGGCCGAGCACTGGATGCGGCTGCGGGTGCACTTCGCCGACCGGGGCGATTATGACCGGGCCGTTCGCTGCATGGTAATGGAAGCAGTCGCTTTGCGCCGACGCAGTGCCGAAGAGGACATGATGAGCCTGGTCGTTTTGCTCGATACCCTCGGACAGGTGCTGGAGGCTTCTCCGGTCAGCTCTGGCCTTGAGCCTCTGGGGGCGAGTTTTCGGGTGGTGAATGCCTACCGGGCGCGCTACCCCGAGCTCAAGGCCCCCATCCAGGCCATGGCCAATCGCTGGCGAGCGCTGCCGCTCATGCTCCCGGCGCGAGCCGGGGCTGACAGGCTCTTGCTGTCGGCGCTGGCCGAAGGCTGAGCCTGACCTCGGGCGGCAGCTGATGGCTTCCGCCGGGTGGCGTTCATTGCCATGGTGGCCCAGACCAGACCGCAAAGGGCTGCTTTGTCAACGGTTGCTCAGATACTTTCACGAGTGGCTGGGAAGCTTGTTCAAACGCAAACCGGCGGCTGAGGGTCCACCCGGCCCCGACCGGCTCAAGAGCCTTCTGTTCGACTCCGTGGCCCGGGGTCAGAAGGCCGAGACGGCCGCCCTGTGCCGCCAACACCACGAGGCCATCTGGGGCTGCTGGCCGGGGTGGGTATTCTTCCTGATGCAGCTTCAATCCCAACCGGATAAGGCAAAGGAATACGCCACCTCGCTTCGAGGCATCGCGGACGCGATGGCCGAAGAAATGGGGGACAAGCGGTTCTTGAATGCGTTCGGGGGATAGACCGCATCGAGCCAGGGCCGCGCGGTAAGCCGCTGCAGCTGCCTGCGATGTGTCTGCCGCCGCTACGGCTCTCGCGCGTGGGTCAAAGCCTGCCTCACCCGCCTCAGGCCACGCGCTCCATGTTGTTGATCTCGTTCACCTTTTGCGTGGAGCGTCCAGCGCGCAGCTCGTCGAGCTTGCGCTGAGCCTCCAGGCGGGCCAGGCAGCCGCAGTTGGTAGAGCCGCACTCGGGGCAGATGGCTACCTCGGGATAGGACTCGGCGCTGCCAGCGGCCAGGGAGCCGTCCTCCACCTTGCCGTGCCTGAGGGCCTGTTTGGCCTCCTGGCTGAACTGGACTTGTTGGTCGTCGCGCAAGGCCTCGGCCTTGCTCGCAAAGTTCTTGCCTTCGGCGCTACGCAAGTCGGACTTGCTCCAGCGGCTGGACATTCCGGCGATGCTCTGAGGTATTTGCATGCAGGCATACTTCCGCCCTGGGGGCCTGCCGCCCTTCTTCCAGCTCCGCCTCGGTTTCGAGTTGGCTCGGGAGATGCCGGGAGGTCAAAGGGTTTGCTCTCCCCGACCCCCACGCTCTCGACCTCTCCTGACTTCGTCCCTACCCATTTTGATTGGAAGTCCGGCCGCAAAGCTCCATGTGGTGTCGGGGGGCCCTACCCCCGTCTCCGCCACCAAGATATTATTGTAGGCGGCCGGACTTCCAGCACAACCTGTTGGACGTCGCGCAGCCGGAAAACCGTGTCAAGGGGGTTTCCGGCTGCGCTCCTGGAAGGTTGGCGACGAGGGCTCGATGGGAGCAGCACCGGGAACCGGAGAACAAAAAAAGCGCCCGCCGAAGCGGGCGCTTTCCTGAGAAGCCGTCAGGCGTGAGCCAGGACTTTCTTCTTGGAGCGCTCCATGATCTCTTTGGAAGAGAGTGACTCCTTGCGGGTCATGAGCATCCACTCATGGCCGAAGGGATCCTTCACCTTGCCGTAGCGATCGCCCCAGAAGGCGTCTTCCAGCTTGGTGACCACCTTGGCGCCAGCCGAGACCGCGCGGTGGAAGACCTTGTCGCAGTCGAGGCAGTAGAGCGTCAGCACCACCGGGGTGCCACCCAGCGCCTGGGGTGAGCGAGCGCCCATGTCCGGGAACTCGTCGCACAGGTAGAGGTGACAGCCGGCGATGTTCAGCTCGGCGTGCATGATCTTCTTGCCGTCGGGCGAAGGCATGCGCATCAGCTCTTCGGCCAGGAAGACCTTTTTGTAGAAATCGATCGCCTTGGCAGCATCCTTGACGATCAGATGAGGAATCAGGGGCATTGCGCCCTGAGGAACCGGACTCAACTCCATGTTGAGAACCCCCCTTCAGGATTAAGGTGGAGCGCGATTCTCCCTCGCTACCCCCACTCCTGCTTTGAAAAACTGTCGATCCTGGCAGGATTTCTTCGGCCCAGCACACAATCTGCCGCCCGTGAACGCCAGTCTGGCCACTTTCGAGCGCAGCACTCTGCCGCTTCCCGACCGTCGCGAGGGGAAAGTGCGCGATAGCTACGCCCTGGGTCAGGGCAGGCGGCTGTTCGTGACCACCGATCGCCTGTCGGCCTTCGACCGGGTGCTCGGCTGCGTGCCCTACAAAGGCCAGGTGCTCAACCAGATGGCTGCCTGGTGGTTCGAGCGCACCGGACACCTTGTGGCCAACCACATGCTCTCTCTTCCCGACGAGAACGCTCTGGTGGCGCGCGAAGCCGCTCCGCTGCCGGTCGAGATCATCGTGCGCGGCTACATCACCGGGGTGACCGAGACCTCGCTCTGGTACCGCTACAGCCTGGGCGAGCGAACGATCTACGGTCACCAGTTGCCAGACGGCCTGGTCAAGGACCAGAAGCTGCCCGAGCCCCTGCTCACCCCCACCACCAAAGGAGGGCCGACCGGCCACGACGAGCGGCTGACCTGCCGTCAGGTGACCGAGGAGGGCCATCTCGACGCGGCCACCTGGGAGAAGGCCAGCCAGGCGGCTCTGGCCCTGTTCGCGTTCGGCTCCGAGACAGCCCGAGAGCGCGGGTTGACCCTGGTGGACTCGAAGTACGAGTTCGGCACCACTACCGAGGGGGAGCTGATCCTGATCGACGAGGTGCACACCCCCGACAGCTCTCGCTTCTGGAACGACGGAGAGAACCTGGACAAGGAGTTCGTGCGCCGGGCCTTCGTCGAGCAGGGCTATCGGGGCCAGGGGCAACCTCCGGTCATGCCTGTCGACCTGTGGCAGCGGGCCAGCCATCTCTACATCTTGATCTATGAGCAGCTCAGCGGCCAGACCTTCGTGCCCGGTGAGCAGCCGGTGGGTCCGCGCCTGGAGCGCAACCTGCGGCGGGAGGGCTTGCTGTGAACCCACTGGTGGGCGTGGTGATGGGCTCCAAGAGCGACTTTGACACGATGTGCGAGGCCAGCGACCTGCTCGAGCAACTGGGGATTCCCCACGAGGTGCGGGTGGTCAGCGCCCACCGCACCCCCGACCTTCTCTTCGAGTATGCCCAGACCGCTCGCAAGCGCGGCCTGCGAGTCATCATTGCGGGCGCCGGCGGAGCCGCCCACCTGCCCGGCATGCTGGCCAGCAAGACCAGCCTGCCCGTGCTGGGCGTGCCGGTGCAGTCAGGGGCTCTGCAGGGGCTGGACTCGTTGCTCTCCATCGTGCAGATGCCCCGGGGCGTGCCGGTGGGAACGCTGGCCATCGGTCAGGCGGGGGCGGCCAACGCGGCCCTCCTGGCGGCCTCCATCCTGAGCCTGCACGATGACAAAGTGCTCCAGGCCCTCGAGAGCTATCGCAAGAAGCAGACCGAGGGCTCGCTGGCGGTGGGAGATCCGCGTTGAAGATCGGTGTGCTCGGGGGCGGCCAGCTCGGTCGCATGCTGGCCCTGGCCGGCATTTCCATGGGCCTGGAGTTTCGCTTCCTGGAAGAGCGGCCCGAGGCCGTTCGCGGCCTGGGCGAGTGCTGCACCGACCTGGAGCAGTTTGCCCGGGGGCTGGACGCGGTCACCTACGAGTTCGAGAACATCCCCCTCGAGTCGGTGCGCTGGCTGGAGCAGCGCCTGCCGGTCTGGCCATCCTCGCGGGCGCTGGAGGTCTCTTGCGACCGGCTGGTCGAGAAAGATTTCCTGCGCTCGCTGGGCATCCCCACCGCCCCCTACGGCCCGGACATCGCCTACCCGGCCCTGGCCAAGAAGCGCCGGCTGGGCTACGACGGCAAGGGCCAGCGCCGCATCGCCCGGCCCGAAGAGCTCAAGCAAGACGAGCTGGCCGAGGAGATCATCGCGTTCGACCGCGAGCTGAGCCTGCTGGCCGCGCGCTCGCAGGCGGGCGAGATCAGGACCTATCCGCTCACCGAGACGGTCCATCGCGACGGCATTCTGGTCCGAGCGAGCGCGCCGGCCGAAGGGCCCATGCCTGATTATGCCCGGCTGATCCTGGAGAAGCTCGACTACGTGGGGGTGCTGGCCCTGGAGATGTTCGAGCACCAGGGGCGCCTGCTGGCCAACGAGCTGGCCCCCCGGGTGCACAACTCGGGCCACTGGACCATCGAAGGCGCTCACACCAGCCAGTTTGAGAGCCATCTGCGGGCCGGCCTGGGCTGGCCCCTGGGCGACACAAAGGCCCGCGACCAGGTCGTAATGTACAACCTGATCGGCCAGCTCCCCGGCCCCGAGCGCTTCGAAGGAGCCCACTACCATGCCTACGGCAAGGCCCCGCGCCCGGGGCGCAAGGTAGGCCACGTCACGCTGCTGGGCGGCGGCATCCTGCCCGAGCTGGAGGTGGCCTGTGCTCGATCGGCCCCGTGAAGAGTGCGGGGTGCTGGGCATCTGCGCCCCCGGTCAGGACGTGGCCCGCATGGCCTTCTTCGGCCTGTTCGCCCTGCAGCACCGAGGCCAGGAGGCGGCCGGCATCGCCGCCACCGACGGCACCGCCATCCGCATCCACAAGGGGCTGGGGCTGGTGGCCCAGGCCTTCGACGAGACCGCCCTGGCGCCCCTGACGGGTCCGCTGGCCATCGCCCACACCCGTTACTCCACCACCGGAGAGCCTCAGCTTCGCAATGCCCAGCCCTTCGTGCTCGAGACCCGGCACGGTCCGGTGGCCGTGGCCCACAACGGCAACCTGATCAACGCCGCCATGCTGCGCCGCGAGCTTCTGGAGAACGGCGTCGGCCTGTCTTCCAGCTCGGATACCGAGGTGCTGATCATGATGCTGGCCGGCGCGGGGGGCGAGAGCTGGACCGAGCGCATCAAGAGCTGCATGGCCCGCTGGCGGGGAGCCTACTGCCTGACCGTGCTGACCCGCGAGGCGGTCTATGCGGTGCGAGACCCCTGGGGATTTCGCCCTTTGAGCGTGGGCAAGCTGCCCGATGGAGGCTGGGCGGCTGCTTCCGAGACTGGCGCGCTTTACACTCTCGGTTGCAGCGACCTGCGCGAGGTCGAGCCGGGCCAGATCGTGCGCCTGA
>QWHO01000652.1 GCA_021404945.1 bacterium CPR1 | reverse complement strand
CGCATTCGAGTCGTCGCTCGCTTGAGGGACGATCCCAGCGTCTATGCCGCTGCCGAGGCTACAGTGCTTTACAGCCTGCCTCCCACGGTCAATCCCGCAGACCCGACCGTAACCCTTCCGCCACCGTCGGCCCGCCTCCCGGGCGCCGACGACCAGGTGGAGGTCACGGCCTTCACCTGCGACCCCGAACAGCCAGTTCAGGGCATCGGCTACACGCTCCACCTCAGCATTCGCAATCGCTCGGGGCGCAACCTCACGGGCCTGAAATGGCAGGTTCTGGCCGAAGGTGGCGCTCGGGTGGAGCAAGGTGCGGTCGCCCTGGACAACGCTGCGACCGTGCGTATCCCGGTTCGCATCGAGGGAAACCTGGCCACGGCCTACGGCACCCGCTACTACCTGGCTCAGGTCGACCCCTCCAACGGGTTGGGAGAAAGCCCGTCGGATCGGGACGATAACCAGCGAGACATGTGGGTGGAGGTGCAGCCAGCCGAGCAGCAGGTGCAAGACCTGGACTTCGTCCAGGCCGCGCAGGCCGGCGCCGATTTTCGCGTGAACTTCTTCTCCGAAGACGGTCGCTCGGTTTCAGAGCAGCCCTGGAACAATGAAATCCACGGCCGCATCTCGAGCAGCTATCCCACACCCGCGACGTGGTTCCGTGTGCAAGCGCCTCCTGCCAGCGCAATCCTCGAGTTGAATGCCCGCGGCCCCCTGGGAACGGTCGAGGCCCGGCCGGAAGCCTTCATGCACTTTACCCTGAAAAACGGGTGGGTGGTCGACTCGGTGGAGACACGCAACGGAGGGGCGGACGAGGTTGGCGGTTCGGTGAACTGGCTGGTCACCCCCGAGCCGGGGTCGGCGCAGCCCTATGTTCGGGCCAAACTGGAAATACCCCACTCACCGGGCCAGATCACGGCCTTTATTCGAATCAAGATACGGGGCCCGCGAGGCCTGTCTCCTTACGAGTAGGTCCATCTCACTCGCAAAGGGGTCTCAGGTAGATTGTGTCCCGCGCTGCGGGAACAGGATCTCCATCTCGCGGCGAGAGGTCTGGCTCCCCGGCCCCCATCTTGACGGAGGGCTCAGATTCCTGAGAGTTGATCGTTGTCAACGATCTCGCCGGTCTCGGCGTGCGAGACTCCACAAATCCAGTAGTAGAAGGGGGTCAAGGGTGTCCTGCATTGCGTCTTTGACGCGCCAGACGAAGAGACCCTGGCGGGTTGGTTCAAGAAGATGCAGATGCCCTATGATCGTATCACTCTGGTGGAGGTGGAAGGCGATCGCGACGGAATGCGCGATCTTCGAGTAGCCGGTCGCGCGAGCTGAGCCCTGGCGCTCCGTTCAGACGACTTCGCTCAGGCTCACCGAGCTCGGAGGAGTCAGAGCATGCCAGGCCGGGCGCGGAACGCGCCCGGCTGGCTGGGAACGCTGCCGGACCGTCGGCGCGACGTTGCCAGGATGCGTTCGTCCAGGGCCAGGCTACCAGCGATTGGTGAGGCCGATGGTCCCGCCCCAGTCCAGCCCCACGCCGGACAGTCCTTTGAAGACGGCGAAGTCGATGGCGCAGTCGGGACTGAGAGTGAAGCTCACCCCGCCGTCCACGGCAGTGACAGCCAGCCGGGCCTTCGCCAAACACGGCAAACTCAACGTAGCCGCTGGCCGAATCGCTCAGAGTGCGCCCCACATAGAAGGTGCCGAAGGGCTGCACGGCCCGGTTGCCCAGCCCGTCGACCGGGGTCAGGAATCCCCCGTTCACGTTGATGTAGGTCAGCTCGTCCAGAGGGAAATCGCCGATCAGGCTCAGTCCGCCGTTAACCTGAGAGGTGCGGAAGGCGGGATTGGTGGCCGACGGGATCTCCAGAGTGCCCAGAATGGACAGTTTGTAGTTGTCCGACCTGGCAAAGTTGTACTTGAATCCCGGGGCCCAGTCGTCCAGTCCGCTGTTGCCTCCCTGGAAGCTCAAGAAGTTGGTGTCCAGGCGCAACTCGAAATCTTCGCTCAGACCCACCCGCAAACGCTGGGGAAAGTTGTACAGCGGGACCGAGCCGGCCTCCTTGAAGCTCTGGGCGAGAAAGCCCGACTCGAGTTGCACGATGCCGTCTCCCACCACATTGGCGCTGTTGCCGAAGCTGGGACGGTCAACGGTCAGGGGGGGACGCTCCGGCGGGGCCTCCGTGGTTGACTCCTCGTTCTGCGCCCACGCCCCCGCAGTCAGCACACCCCCGATGAGAATGGCCCTGAACAGCATGCGAATCCCCTTTCTCTCAGCCAGGCTGAGGCAATCATGCACCTCAGTCTACTCGGGAGCCCTAAAGAACCGATCACAGGCGTGGCATTAGGCCTCAAAGCCATGTCAATTATAAGCTTGACGATTTCTTGAGCCCCCAATCGGGCGGCTTGACCTGCCTGTGACCGTCGAGCCGATACACTGCCTGCTACGGAGGTGAGCCATGGGCGACGTCTTCATGCTGATATCGATGCTCTGTTTCGGGGCCCTCACCCTGGAGCTGCTGAATTTATGCGCGAGGTTGAAGTGATCTTGATCGCTGGAGCCATTGCCATGGCTCTGTTCCTCTATCTGGGAGTGGCTTTACTCAAGCCGGAGTGGTTGGACTGACATGATTGAAGTCCTCT
>QWHO01000122.1:17549-21185 GCA_021404945.1 bacterium CPR1 | reverse complement strand
CAGCTCTCACCGCTCACCTCGAAGCTCTCGCCGTCAATGGTGATGACGCCGCGCGTGGGCATGCGCGTGAGCGAGTAGTAGTGCGAGGCGTTGCCGGCCTGTGCGCCCTTCTGCGAGATGCCGTCGATGCCGTTGATGGCCGGTGCCTTGCCCTCGGAGAGCACCAGGTCCACGCCGGCGCGTTCGCCGGCGGCCTTGATCACGTGTCGGCCCTGGTCGTCCAGCGACGCCGTCCAGTCCTCGTTCCACACGTGGTAGCGGTCCGTCGCGGCGCCGGAGAGGCCGGGCCCGCCGCGCGTGAGCTTCTCGTCGAAGCGGTACCGCCGGCCCCCCGGGTCGCTGACCGCCAGGTGGGCCATGTACAGATCCCGCACGGCCCACCGCGAGGGGTTCTGCGGCGCGGGGACCACGCCCACGCGGAAGAACGTCACCTGGTAACCGAACCTCCGGCCTGCCGAGGTTTCGACGTTGCCCGTGTAGTACCACCACTCGATCTTGTAGTCGGGGTGGCTCGCATGATCGCGCGGGAACGCGAAGCGGTAACCCGCGGCCGCCTCGCGCCAGTCCGAGGCTGAGGCCTTGCAGGGGCTCCACCAGGCTCGCCAGCGGGTACTTCAGCTGCAGGCCGAGCAGGATGAGCTTTCCGAGGGACTGACCCGACTCGAGTCCGAGAGCCAGCAAGATCTCGAACGGTTGCAGGCCGAGCACCAAGCCGCTCTGGAGCGCATCAGGGCCCAGCATCAGGCAGCTCTCGAGCTGGTCCAGGCCCAGAGCCTGTTGCGTCTCGAGCAAGAGATGGCCAAGAACGACGCCTGCGTGGCCCAGCTCGACCAGGAGCTCAACAAACGCGACAAGCGCATCGCCGATCTCGAGCGCAGGCAGCCGCGCTGACAAAGCTGGCGCTGGGCCTGCTCCTCTATCCCCTGCTGGGGCTCTCGCTGGGGCTCTACTATAACCTCACCTTCTTTGGAGCCGCCGCCCTGCCGCTTCCCGAGGCGGTCAGTCTGCTCGCTCCCCTGCTTTACTACCTCTCGGGCTGCATCCACCTCTCTCCAGCCGCCCAGGCCAGCGCCTGGGTGTTGGCCTTTCTGGTGGCCGGTCTGACCTGGCTGGGTCTGTTGCTGCTACCGGCTCCCTGGATGGCCTGGCTGCACGGCACCACCTGGTCAGGATTTGTGCAGGCCTGCCTGGTGCGCAAGCTCCCTCTCACGCCGCTGCAACTGGCGAACGCAACCGAGCATCTGAGTGCTTTGATGCTGACGCTGGCCTCTATTTCTGCCGGACTGGCCTTCTGGTTATGGTACCGAGCGGCCGGCTCGAAGCTGAGCCGGGCCCTGACGACCTGGGTGCTGGCTTACCTGCTGGCTTTGCTGGCCGTCGTGGGAGTGAGCTATCCCCTACGCCTCATCCTCGGGCAGGTAGGTGCCGTTGCCGTTCACGGCACCGAGCTGACTGGCCATCGCAACGCCGTTCTGGCTGCGCCTCACCTTAACGCTGAAGGTCACCAGCTCATCCGGGGCGTGAGTTGGCATCTCCACCGGCAGCCCGGCCACCGTGGGGGCGGGGTTCTTATGGCTGGTTCTGGTTGACTCCACCTCGAGCTCCTGACATGGTCTCTCAGGATTCATTGTAGGCCGACGCAACCCGGATCGACACACCCCGGCTGTATCCAGAGTGTTACATTTGTTGTCGGTTCATCAACAAATCATGACCAGATCCGAGGAACTGCCGGCCCTGCCACGAACTCGGCCCAGGTCCAAGAAAGGAGGCGCGTTTGATGCCGAATTCGCGCGTTGAGATGGTGACCGACAAGGGCACCATGGTTTTGGAGCTCTTCGACCAGGATGCCCCCGGCACGGTCAAGAACTACCTCGATCTGATCGCAAAGAACTTCTACAATGGCCTGACCTTCCACCGGGTCATCGACAATTTCATGATTCAAGGTGGGTGCCCGCAGGGCACCGGTACCGGAGGTCCGGGCTACAAGATCAAGTGCGAGACCATGGGCAACCCCCACAAACACATGCGCGGCAGCCTCTCCATGGCCCACGCCGGACCCGACACGGGCGGCAGCCAGTTCTTCATCTGCCACTCACCCCAACCCCACCTCGACGGAAAGCACACCGTGTTCGGCCGGGTGGTCGAGGGCGTGGACGTGGTGGACAAAATCCGCCAGGGCGACAAGATGCAGGTCGTCCGAGTCCTGGCCCCCACCGCCTGAGGCGGACTGATTCCGTGCGCGAGCCACAGAGAGTCGCTCTCTCTGTGGCTCACTGATTTTTCTGATGGCCAGAAAGTCACGCCCTGCTCCCCGGGCCAGCGTGGAGGCGCTGGATACCCTGGTCCAGCAATTCAGCCAACCGCTCGCTTTTCTGCGAGAGCTGATCCAGAACTCGCTGGACGCCGCCACCAACCGGATTGAGGTGGAGGTCGTCTACGACGCGGGGGAGTCCTGCGCCCGGGTGCAGGTCACCGACTGGGGCGAAGGCATGAACCGCGAGGTGATCGATACCCAGTTGACCCGCCTGTTCAGCTCCACCAAGGAAGGGGATCTCACCCGCATCGGCAAGTTCGGTATCGGCTTCGTCTCGATCTTCGCTCCCAATCCCAAAGCGGTCGTGGTCGATTCTGGGCGCGACGGCGAGTACTGGCGGGTGCTGTTCCACCCGGACCGCAGCTTTGAGCGGCTCCAGCGCCATGATCCAATCGAGGGAACCCGGGTCACCAGCTACATCCCGGTCGCTCGCAACCGATTCGACAAGTTCCGCCAGGAATGCCACCAGACCGTGGTGTACTGGTGCAAGCATTGCGATGTCGAGATCCGCTTCAATGGAGAGCCGATCAACCGGCCCTTCGAGCTGGGGCTGCCGGCCGAGGTGCGCCTGGAGGTGCCGGGCAGCGAGGTCGTGGCTGCCCCCAGTCTCGACGATGAGCCGTTCTACGGCTTCTACAACCGGGGACTGACCTTGCTCGAGGGAGCCGGCTCGCCGCGCCCTGGAGTCAGCTTCAAGCTCCGCTCGATGTATCTCGAGCACACCCTGACCCGCGACAACGTGGTGCAGGACAAGCACTATGAGAAGGCCATGGCAGTCCTGGACCGGGCCGTGACCAACCTGCTTCCGGTCCGACTCTTCCAAGAGCTCGCCAGCCGGCCGGAGGACACCCACCTCTGGAAACTGGCCGTAGACCTGGCAAGCCGTCACAAGAAGCTCCCCCCAGAGTGCCTTGAGCTCAGGCTGTTCCCAGGCCACCGAGGCCACCTCTCCCTGGGCGATCTGAAACGAGCTTGCCAGGTTGCCTGGAGCCCTGCCCTGGGACCGCTGGTCGAAAGCCTGATGAGCCAGCAAGTGGTCGTCTTGACAGGCGAGAGCTGGCCCCTGGAGCTGGCCCGCCAATTTGTCCAGGTGCCCCTGGCCGAAGAGCGCTGGTTTCTGGCTCAACCACTCGAGCCGGGCGATGAGCTGGCCCGGCTGCTGGAGGTCGCCAACCGGCTTCTGCCCGGACCCACGCTTCAAGGCGGCGACTTCAGCCAGTGCGGCCGGCTGGCTGGCCGGGTCAGCCTGACCTGCTCGACTCCCGGAAAGGCCGAGCCCGTCGGGAAAGGAAGCAAGCTCACGCTGGTCAACCTGCACCATC
>QWHO01000122.1:0-17544 GCA_021404945.1 bacterium CPR1 | reverse complement strand
CCCCTCGCTGGCAGGCTATCTCCTGGGCCGAGCCGTGCTGCTGGAAACCGGGCGCAAGCTCGAGCGCCAGCTCCTGCAGGCGGCCATCAAGCGGAGGCAAGGCCCGTGAGCCTGCTGGACACCCTGCGCCAGGCCGGAAGCTTCGACTCGCGGGGGAGCTTCACGCTCGATGTCGAGAAGGCGCGCTCCAAGATGGCCCGCTTTCAGCTGACCGACCCCGAGCGTTACATCCTCGAGCTGATTGCCGCTGCCTTTGCGGGGGGAAGTCCGGAGCTGGAGATCGACCTCACCCCTGATGGGCTGGAGCTTCGCTTTGGCGGCACCCCGCTTGGGAGAGCCGATCTGGAGAACCTGGAGGATTATCTGCTGGTGGCCGAGGGCACCCACCCGGCCCTGCGCTACCTGGCAGTGGGCCTGAATGCTCTCACCCGCCTGCAGCCGCGACGCGTCCTGCTCGAGTCGCCCGCCGGGGTCGCCCTTCAGTTGCGTGGTCAGAAAAGACAGCTTCTGGCAGGCTCGTTCAGCCGGCATCGTCTTGTGATCGAGCGGGGGGGCGGCGTGCTGCGCAAGGCCAGCTACTCCAGCGAAATCGAGCTGACGCGGAGCCATGTCCGTTTCTCGCGCCGACCGGTTCGGCTGGATGGACGGTTGCTGAGCCAGCCCGCCGCCGTGGAGCTGCTCTCCTGCGATGAATCGGGCGAAATCTTTCTGGTCTTGCACGGGATCATCCGCCAGCAACTCATGCCCGGTCTCCTGCCGGTGCGGGCGGTGGTGGAGGATGACCGCTTCAGCCTGAACGCCTCCCATTCGGCTGTGGTGGAGGACACTGTCTACCAGGAGGCGCTCGAGAAGGTCGAGCAGGACACTCTCGAAGAGCTGGCTCGATTGGCTGAGCGTTGTGGGTCTGATGCCCAGCTTTTAGAGCGCCATCGTCCCCTCTTCCTGAGTCTGGGCGCCCTTCGCCAGAAGGGGCGCTGGCGCGACCTGGTGGATTCGCTTCCCCTCTTCCCCGGTCCCCACCAGCTTCGTTACAGCTACCGCGAGCTGGAGGAGCAACGCAAGCGGCTCGGCTACGTGCCGGTGACCCAGATGCGCCTGGCTTTCGAGCCGGAAGGCCTGCGCATTCTCCACCTCGATGGCCTGGAGACGCGGCATTTCCTGGAGAAGCGCGAATTGACCATGCGCGACGTGCGCGAGGAGCTGCTCGCCCAGGTGACAGCCCACAACAATCGCCTGCGCTGGGAGAGCTCTCCGCGACCGCGCGAGCTTCCCGCCGACGACTATGCCGTCCGGACGACGTCCGAGAGCCAGGGAGTCTTTCTTGCCGTAGGGATCCCTTATCAAGCCTCACCGGAGGGCTCGCACATTCACGTTCTGCTGCAGGGCAGGCTTCTGCGCAGCTCCACCCTGGACAAGCTCTCCTTCCTGGCCGTGCTCGATTTCGACGAGGTCAGCGTGCTCAAAGACTTCAGTGGGCCTGATCCTGACTGCAAGAAGTATCGCCAGGCCTGGAGCCTGCTCAACAAGAAGGTCGTCGAGCTCTACCGCCAGTTGGCCGACACGGCAGCCCAGGACGCGCGGGCCTACGATCAGTTGCTCTTGAGCTTACTCGAGGATCCTGCCAGGTCGCCGGCTGCCCGGCTGGAGCTGCTGCCCACCCTCACGGCCCGCCGAATCAGCCTGGACGCCCTGCGCCGCCTCCCCCGGGTGGGTGTGGTCTCGACTCACGCGCCGGCCCTGGCCGACAACCTGCCCCCTGAGGCGGTGCCCGACTATCCCATCGTGCGCGCCACCGCCCCGGTACAGACCATGTTGCGCGAAGAGCTGGGGCTAAAGTCATTCGACGCCCGTCCCATCCTCGATAACCTCAACCAGCTGGCCTTCCGGCTGGCCAACCCTCGCCAGGCTCGTTTGGGCCAGGCTCCCCACACCCACGCCTTCAGTTTCGACGACATCCAGGGCGAGCTGCGCCTTCGCCAGGCCGGCAATCCCCCTCGAGCCCACGTGACCGTTTTGCGCCAGGGCGTGGAGCTGGAAGAGCGCGGCTTGCAGCCCGCCATCTGGCCTTTCGACGCCATCGTGGATAGCCCCCGGCTCAGTCCCACCCCGGACTGGAAAAGAGTGCAGAGCGACCGGGCCTGGCAGGAGGTCGTGGACCGGTTGCGCGAGGCCGAGCGGGACGCTTTCGAGCAGCTGGCCACCGAGCTGAGCAACACCCCTTCACAGCTCCCCGGCTGGGAGCCAGCGCTGCTGCAGGCCCTGGCCCAGAACCCAGAGCTGGCTTCAAGAGCTTGCTCACTGGCGCTCTTTCCCAGTCGGGGAGGCTTGGAGCGGATGGCGCTGGCCGAGTTGGAGGCGGAGCTGCGCCAGCACGGGAGGCTCTGGATGACTGAAAGAGACGGTTCCACCGGTCCGCGAGTTCTCTTCAAGCCGGATCGCGCCGCCCTCGAGAGGCTCCTGCCCCAATTGAAGCTCGAGTTGTATCAACCGCCCTCGCCGCCCCCCGTTCCCCGGGTCGACCTGAGCGCACTCGAGCCCGGGACAAAGGCCCCTCCCCCGGACTTCTCGAGCCTGCGCCTGAAGGAGGCTCTGGAGTTGAGGCGCACTCTCCCTGGCCCGCGATTCGGCGAGGTCGGACTGAGCGACGATCAATTCACAGGAGTGCTGGAGGTGGCCGGAATGGGCACCCTGCCCGGCCTTCTGCCGGGACCGGCCCGGGCCATCGTGGGTCCCCACGGGCTGACCCGGCTGGCCAACCGCAAGATCAAGCGCGACGACGCCTTTGCGGCCATGCTCGAGCAAGTGCGAGCGGCCCTGGGCGAGCTGGCCCTGGAGGCGGCTCGCCAGGCCACGCCCGGCAGCGCCCGCGCCTGGACGCTGCTGCACCTTCTCAGTAGCAACCTGCCTGGCCCCGTGCTCGAGCAGCTGGCCGTCCTCCCGCTGGTGCCAATGCACTGCGCTCCTCCGCTCAGCTTCAACGAGCTGAAAGAGCGGCTCAAGCAGCACCAGACCGTTCCAGTGGCCGAGCCAGGCTATCCTTTTGCCCCCCTGGGTAACCGTCCCGTGGTCAGCGCCGGCCCGCGCGAACGGCAACTCCTGACGGGTTTGCTTAACCGCCCGGTGCGCTCGGATCACGATGAGTTGACGAAGGACGAAGCCCGCCGGAAGAACCGACGCCGAGCGGCTGGCCTCAAGGTGCGCCTCCCGGCCTGCGCCGTAGAGGGAGATCTGCAGGGCCCGGAGCTGACCGGTCGCCTGGGTCTGCCGCACTCGCCCAGGCAGGCGACCATCATCTTGCTCGACGGCGATAGCCCCCTGGCCCAAATCGGTGGGTACGGGCTGGCAGGATGGGCGAAGGGTCGATTCGAGCTCTCCGACCTGCACGAGTCGGCCAAGCTCAGTCGCTCTCAGGGGAAAGAGCTGGCCGCCTTCCGGGTGAGCCTCATCGACCTCCTGGCTCGAGCCTATCCGGGCCGGCCCGATCTGTCCTCGCGTCGCATCTTGCTCGAGTTTCTGGCATATGATTTTTTTTATCATCTGGAGCAGATCCTGGCCCTGAGCCTGTTTCCCGCCGCGGGAGGTCGGCTGGCCTCGGCTTCGGCCCTGCTGGAAGAGGCCTCGCGCGGCAAAGTGGCCTACCTCGAGCGCCCGGGATCACCTGCCACCGGGCAGCCTTCGGTGTTGCCCGTGCTCAGGCCGAACAGCCTGGAGTGGGAGGCAGCCGCAGCCCTGGTCGGCAAGTCGCGGCTCGAGCGGGTGGAGGTGGCCACGCTGGCCAACAGGAGCCTGCGGCTGGTCGCTTCCGGTTGGCACCGGGTGCTGAGCGGGCTGGACAAGACGGCGGATTCGCTCTTCAAGCGAGCCTCAAGCGGCCTGTCGAGCCTGGAGCAGCGGGTCCCGCGTCCGGCCAGGAAGGAGCGCAAGGAGCGGGTGGAGCGACGCGAGCCCAGCCGCCGGGAGGAGAGCCTGAAAGATAGCCCCGAGCGGCGTCTGCTGGCCTCCCTTCGACGTGAGTTCAGCTTGCTCTGCCCCGAGCGTCCCCGGGGACCCTGGCTCCAACTGGTTGAGCGCATGGGCAGCAACACCCTGTGGGAGGCCGATCTCCTTGGCCCCACCATCCTGTGGAAGGGGGAGATTCCGATCTTAAACTGGACCGACCAGGCAGTCAGATACGCCCGGGCCCACCACAGCAAGGATCCGGGCTGCCTGGTGCTGCTGGCGGCTCATCTGTTCTGCGAGTTGAACCAGGCCCGGGCGGACATTACCGACGAGCACGAGATGCTCTTCCTGACCAGACTGGCCCGAACCTTGAGGAGCTCTTACGATGCGGATTCTGAGACTGAGGGGTAAGCTTCTGGCGCGCCATCTTCCCGAGGTATTGGCCCTCCACCGCAGGGTGCTCGGACCCTTGAGCCAGCGACGACTTCGCTCCGTCCTGCGAGGACGACCGCGCAGGCTCTTGCTGGTGGCCCTGATCGAAGACCGGGTGGTGGGTTACAAAATCGGCTACGAGGAGCGACCGGGCCGATTCTATTCCTGGATCGGCGGGGTGGATCCCGACTTTCGGCGTCGCGGCATCGCCCGAGCCCTGATGGTAAGGCAGCACCGCCTGCTGGAGAAAGCTGGCTTTCGCACGGTGCGAAGCCAGACTCGCAACCGTTACCCGGGCATGTTGATCCTGTCCATTCGCAGCGGTTTTGAGATCATCGGCACGCTGGCTGGTGAGGAGACTCGAATCGTGCTGGAGAAGAAACTCGGCAGGAGCCCCGCGCTCGACGGCCAAAGCTGAACGCCGCTTTGAAACGTGCATTCTGGCTCCTGGTTTGCAGCCTGCTTCTGGTTCCGGCCCTGGCTCAGGAGCCTCCCCGGCCCTCGGTGGCGCTCACTCTGGAGGAGGCCTCCCGGCTGGCGGTGGCCCAGAACCCGGCCGTGCGAGCGGCCCTGGCCCGGGTCGAGGCGGCCCGCGAGGAGGTCGATGTCGTGGCCGCTCCCGCCCGGCCCCAGCTGACCTTCTCGGGCAGCCTGGCCCAGGTGCGCCAGGCGGCCGGTCCACCGGTCAGGGCGAACTTTCAGGGTCTGCCGGTCACCACCGAGTTCCAATCCGAGCCAGTCGACTACGCCCAGGGCCAGCTCGATCTCTTGCTGCGTCAGCTTCTGTTCGACTTCGGGCGCATCCAGGCCCACATCGATCGAGCCCGGGCCAGCGGCGACAGCGTGGCCCAGGCGCTGGCCACCTCCTCCCAACAGATCGCCCTGCAGGCTCAACTGGCCTACCTGGATGCCCTGGAGGCCCGGGCTCGCGAGCAAGTGCAGGCCGAAGCGGTCGAGTTGGCCGAGACCCAGCTGGCCGCCAGCGAGGCCCGCTTTGCGGCCGGCACCGCCCCCCGAGCCGATACCGTCTACGCCCGCGTGCCGGTCTCTCGGGCCGTTCTCGAGCGCACTCGCAGCCGGCTGGAGGTGAGTAACACCCAGGCCAGCCTCAACCGCGTTCTGGGCCTTCCTCAGGATACGCCCCTGGTGTTGCAAGGCCCGGAGAAGCCGCCCGAGGTGCCGGGCGACCTGGCCGCCTCGGTGGCCGCCGCTCGCAAACTTCGTCCCGAGGTGCTGGGACGCCAGTTCGAGCTCGAGGCCAGCCAGCACGCCCTGCAGGCCGCCTTGCGCGACAACAACCCGGGAGTGTACGCCAGCGCAGATATGAACTCGGTGGCCTACAACGAGAACGCCTTCCTGCCCGGCAGTGCCGGCTGGCGCTTCGGGCTGGAGTTTCGCTGGCCCATCCTGGAGGGCAACCGCAAGGCTCACCTGGTTACTCAAGCCGAGGCCCGGGTCCGCGAATCAGAGGCCCTGCTGGAAGACCAGCTGGCTGCCGTCGAGCTGGAGGCTCGTCAGGCCTACGCGGCCGTGGAAACGGCCACAGAGGCCTGCACCGCGGCCGGGATCGAGGTCGATCAGGCGCGCCTGGCGATGGAAATGGCCCAGGGCCAGTACCGAGCCGGGGTGGCCCCGCTGCTGCAGGTCACCGATTCGCAGCAGAGCTTCTTGAGGGCGCGTACCGACCGGTTGGCAGCCTACTATGGCTATCTGCGAGCCCGGGCCCGTCTGACCCACGCCCGGGGCGAGCTGCTGCCCCAGGATTAGAACCGGGCCACCAACGCTCCCCGGGCCACCCGCAGAGTGCAGGGGGTGGTGCCGGCCAGCTCACCGTCGATCTGCACTTTCACCGGCGGGTCGGTCTCGATCGAGAGCTCGCGGAACTTGTGGTAGGCGATCTCGGGAAAGCGGATGTGCACTCCCAACACCGCTCCCAGCAGGTGACGCAGGATGCCGATGATGTTCTCGTGGGGAAAGATGCACACATCCAGCAGGCCGTCATCGGGCGAGGCCAGAGGCGTCAGGCGGACCTGCCAGCCGTAGGAGGGGATGTTGCCCACCAGGATGAGCCAGAAGCGGTGCTCCAGAGGCTTGCCGTCGAGCAGGATGCGGGCCTTCATGGCCAGGCGGCGATACTTCATCGCGATCCGAAGGCCGGTCAGCACATAGCTCAGCCCTCCCAGCAGGCTCTTGTCCTCCTGGGAGACCTCGGCCACCACCTGGGCGTCCAACCCCAGCCCGGCAAAGCAAAGAAAGTAGCGCTCATCGAGCTGGCCCAGGTCGAGCACCCGCGGAGAAGTGGCCACGACATGCCTGCAAGCGGCCTCGATCTGCAGGGGAATCTTCATCTCCTTGGCCAGCACGTTCTCGGTGCCGATGGGCACAACGCCGAAGGCAACCCCGGTGCCGGCGACCCCATTGACCACTTCGTTGATAGTGCCGTCACCTCCGGCGGCCACGATCGTATCGTAGCCCTCCCCCACTCCCCTTTTGGCAGCCAGAAAGCCGTCTCCCGAGCCGCGCGTGAGATGGATGTCGCAGGGCACGCCAATCTGGTGGAAGGTGCGCTGGATGATCTGAGCCGGGGTGGGCCCCAGGAACGGGGTCCAGTGGCGATAGCCGGCCATCGGATTGACGATGGCGAGGATCCTCATCGAAAGGGCTTCTTGGAACCACCGGAGGATCCTCTGATCCAGGAGCCCGGGAAGAACTCCCGAACTTCTTACGACAGGACTGCTATTGAGTCAGTCCCAGAAGGAGGGGTCTATGAGCGTGAAGCGTGCCGTGATTGCAGGGATATTCCTGGTCAGCCTCTGGTGTCCGGCCTGGGCCAGGCCCGACCTTCCGAAGGAAGTGCGCCAGACCAACTTCAACGCCACCCTCATCTGCAACTCGCCCGAAGAGCTGTCGGCCCGGCTGGGGGAAATGGCCCAGAAGCACAAGGCTGTGGTCAATAACTTTAACCTCGACTCCAGCAGCTCGCAAGCCAGCGCCAATCTGCAGTGCCCGCCAGGCGAGCTGAACGGCCTGATCGCCGATCTGACCAGGCTCGGTCGGGTGGAGAATCAGTCTCGCTCCAGCTCTGACTACACTTCCTCCTACCGGGACGCCGCCAACCGGGTGCAATTGTATGAGGCGGTGGCTCAGGTGCCCCTGGACACCATCTTGCGCCAGGCCAATCTCAACCCCACGGACCAGGCCCTGGTGCGAGCCGAGTTGCAGCAGATGATGCGCGAGCGCATCCAGAGCTACCAGTCCTCCATGCAGAGCTACCTCGATTACAACAACAAGGCTCAGCTCTCGATCCAGTTCCGTTTTGCCCCCGCCGAGGCCGCAAGACCGGTAGCCACGCCGACTCCGGGAACCACGGCCACATCCGAGCCCTCGACGCCAGCGCCCACGCCGGCTGCCCCGGTCAACCAGGGAACCCTGCTTCCCCTCTACCTGCTCGGCTTCGTCAACCTGACCTTCCTCTGGCTGCTGGCCCGACGCGGTCCCAGCGCGCCGGCTGCCACGCCTGCCCCTCCCGGCACCCACGACTGATCCGCTCGGACTTTGCACAATCTGACGAGTTCCAGCGCGTTCGTAGGGTGCGTCCTGGCATGTTTCGTGAGGTGGCACGGAACTTTGTGAATTCATAATAGCGCGGGACCGTCATTTGCTCTGAGCGCCTCCCCGGCCTATACTGGCCGGGTGAAAGAGCGGGCTGACAAACTCCTGGTCACCCAGGGCCTGGCCCCCAGCCGCGAGCGGGCCCAGGCCCTGATTCTGGCTGGCACGGTTTACGCCCGAGGGGTGCGCGTCGACAAGCCCGGCCAGACCCTGGCCCCGGACCAGGAGCTGGAAGTGCGGGGCTCGGACCATCCCTTCGTGAGTCGCGGCGGCCTGAAACTGCAACGTGCCCTGGAGGTCTTCGAACTGGAGGTATCCGGGCTGGTGGCCCTGGACGTTGGCGCCTCCACCGGCGGATTCACCGATTGCCTCCTGCAACGAGGCTCCAGGCGCGTCTACTCGGTGGACGTAGGCCGCGGCCAGCTCGACTGGAAGCTGCGCCAGGACCCGCGGGTCATCGTGGTGGAGCAGGTCAACGCCCGTCACCTGGATGCAGGTCACGTGAGCGAGCCGATCGACTTTGCCTGCGTGGATGTCTCCTTCATCTCGCTCGAGCTGATCCTGGGCCCGGTCCAGGCGCTCTTGAAACCGACCGCCCACCTGGTGAGCCTGATCAAGCCTCAATTCGAAGCCGGGCGACAAGAGGTGGGCAAGGGCGGCGTGGTGCGCGACCCCCGGATCCATCGGCAGGTGCTCTCCCGGGTGCTCGGGTTCGCCGCAGGTCTGGGGCTGGGCTGTCGCGGTCTGACCTGGTCGCCCGTCCGGGGGCCGGCCGGCAACATCGAGTTTCTGGCCGATTTCCTCCCGGGCACAGGGCAGGAGCACGACCTGGAGAGCTGTGTGGACCAGGCCTGGGAATACTTCCAGGTTTCAAGCTGAGCAGGCGGCAGGGTTTGGCGTCGCCGCAGCAAAAGAAGCGCTCCAATCGGGCCGAGAGGTCCGGCCGGAGGAGCGAAGCTCTCGGTAACCCCCCGCCTCCGCCACCACAAGAGGCTGTGTACCGCGGCCGAACCTCAGCAATCTGGTGGGCGTCGGCCCAGCAAGGGTTGATCGGGTGAGTAAGGAATTCAACATCGGGCTGACTGTGGTCTGTCTACTGACAGTCCTGCTCGTGGTCGGACTGCAAAAGCAGGATACTCGCCCTGACCCCTTCAGCCCCCGCTACAATCTGCTCTTCACCCACGTGAGCGGTCTTCGGCCCGGTGACCCGGTTACCGTGGCGGGCGTGCAGGCCGGGTTCATCGAGAAGATCGACTTCACCAGTGAACAAGAGCGCCGCCAATTCGAAAAAGACGGTTTGCATCCCCAGGTCAAGGTGACCGTTACGTTCAATCGCAAGGTGCGCCTCACTGAAGGGGCTCGCTACCAGCAGCGCTCCAATCTCAAAGGCTACCGCTGGATCGAAGTCATGCTGACGGGCGAAGGTCAGCCCCTGGCAAGCCAGAGCACCATCTCCGCAGAGCAACCGGCCTCCAATGAGGACCAGTTGACCAAGACCCTCAAGACCTTCAAGAAGCTCAACGTTCAGACGGCCGAGATGCGTAACCTGGTGGAAGATGAGGCACTTCGCCGCAACGTCAAGGACATGGCTTCCAATATGCGGTTCTACTCGCGTGAGTTCGCCCGCACCAGCGAAACGACCAACGATTCGCTGCAGAGTTTGGATCGAGCGCTTTCCGAGCAGGAAACCAGGCTGCAGGGCCAGATTTCCCGTATCGACGCACAGGTCGGGCGAGTGCGAGAGCGCCTGGTCGCCATGACCCCGCAGGTGCGCGAATCACTCGACACTTACCGGTCCAGGATCCAGAGGTCATCGGGCGAGCTGGCTGCACTGCTCAGGAAAGTTGTAGGCTACTCCAAGCAGGCCGAGCAAGTGGTGGATGAGATCTCCAAACGATATCACGATACGGTCGTTCCCGAAAAAATCATCGCCACCGTGCGCGAGTATTCACGGAAGCTGGAAGACATGTCCCTGCTGGCTGAGGATATGCATACACTCAGCTCGGATCCTCAGGTCCAGGCCGACCTGCGCAAGATGGCATCCGATCTGAGGGCGCGCTCGGAAAAATTGAAGAGCGACGTCGAACGCTGGGAGAAGCTGCTCGACGACTTCGGTCTGTAGGGTGCGAGCCGTCGCCTCGGGCCGTATCGAAAGAGCTACGCTCTCGGAACAATCAGTTGGGTGTCGCGCGGCCGCAAGCATGTCTGCGGCCACGCTCTTGAACGGGGACGCCCATGAGTGATCAGGGCTGGTCGCTGCCCCGGGCATCGCTGGCCGTCCGCCTCTTGCAGGGGGTCGTGCGCCTGACTTACCGCTTCCCCTGGACCGTCCTCATCGTGGCCAACCTGCTGGCCGTGGCCAGCCTGGTCTACGCCTTCACCAACCTGGAGTTCGCCACCGACCGCTCGGCGCTGGTCAACGAGAACGAGAAGTATCTGCAGCTACACCGGGCGTTTCGCAAGGAATTCCCGGTCACCGAGGACGTCGTGGTGGTGATCGAGGGTGGTAGCAACGATCATCGTCAGCAGTTCATAGACGAGGCCGTTCGGCGCCTGCTGGGTGAGCCCGAGCTGTTCCAGGATGTCTTCGGCAAGTTTGAGCTCCCGTTCGTGCGCACCCACGCCCTGTTCTACTTCGATCTGGCCGGGCTCAAGGGTCTGGTGCAGGAGCTGGAGGATGCCCGCCCGCTGCTCAAGGCTCTGGGCAGTGAAGGCGGACTGGCCAGCTTGATGGAGCGATTCAGCTCCCGCGAGGAGGCCGGCCCGGAGCAACTCGCCCGCATGCTTCCCTTTCTCAACGAGGTCATGGAGCTCTTGCTGGAGAGCCTGCAGACCAGAGGTCGCTACAGCTATCGCTCGCCCTGGGAGAGCGTCTTCTTCGGGGATGTGCCTCAAGACGCTCCTCCCGAGCTGAGCTCGAGCGGCAAGACCACCATCTACAATACGATTCGGGGGGGAGAGACCTACTTTCTCATGGTTCGCCCGCGGGAAGGCGCCGACCCGGAAGATTGCGTCAAACGCTTGCGGGTCCTGATGCGCGAGGTGGTGCGCAGCTTTCCTGGGGTGCACACAGCCATCACCGGCGAGACCGTGCTCGAGATCGACGAGATGAACTCGTCCATGAACGATGCCTCCTGGGCCACCAGCCTTTCCCTGGTCATCGTGGCCTTGCTGTACATTTACGCCTTCCGCGAGCTGACCCGCCCGCTGATGGTGGTTTCCATCCTGCTGGTCAGCCTGGCCTGGACGCTGGGCTACACCACTGTGGTCATCGGCCACCTCAATCTGCTCACGGTCACCTTCGGGACCATCCTGGTGGGGCTGGGAGTCGACTTCGGGGTCAACTTTCTTCTGCGTTACCAGGAAGAGCGGCTCGACGGACTGCTCCCCCTGGAAGCGATGCTGGCCACCATGCAGGGTACCGGGGTCGAGAATCTGACCGGAGCGCTCAGCACCGCGGTGGCCTTCTGGGCCATCCGCTTCATGGACTTCCAGGGGGTCGCCGAGCTGGGCGACATCTCCGGGGCTGGCGTCATGCTCTGCTTCGTGGGCATGCTGACCATGCTGCCGGCCATGGTCTTTCTGCGCGAGCGACATTTCCCGGAAACGTTGCGCCCCCTGGTCAACCCGCACGGCCTGGCCGCCCGGGCCGAGGAATGGTTGCTCAGACATCCCTGGTATGTGCTGGTGCCGTCCATCGTCTTCACTTTGCTGTGCGGATTCCGACTCACTGAGGTCCACTTCGACTACAACCTGCTGAATATGCAGGCCCAACACCTGGAGTCGGTCAAGACCGAATTGCGTCTGATCCGCACCGCCGAGCACTCGGTCATCTTCGCCATCGCCACGGCCGACACGATCCCCGAGGCGGAGGCCAAGACCAGGGCTTTCAAAGCTTTGCCTACCGTGAGCGTGGTGGAGTCGTTCCTGCCGCTGGTGCCAGCCGACTATGAGGCCAAGGTTCCCCTGGTCAAGCGCGTCGAGCAGCTCATGCGGGACATCTCCGTGCCCGTGGTCCCTTCCGACCCGCCGGGAGCGAGCAGCCTGCGGGGCATGGCCAATGGCTTCCTGGAGCTCGAGGAAGCCTTCAAGGCCGCCTACCCCCGCCTCCGACGCGACCGCGACCCCGAGGTGCGAGACCAGGCAATCCGCTTCCGTAACGTGCTCGATCGACTCTTCAATACTCTGGAGAAAATGGGCCCGGGCCCCATCATGGACGGTCTGACCACCTTCCAGGTCGACTTTTTCAGCGACCTGCGCGAGATGATCCTGTTCTTGAAAGACCAGCGCTCCGAGCCCCCCATTCGCCTGGCCGACCTGCCCGAGCAACTCAAGCTGCGCGGCCTGGGTCAGACCGGCAAAATCATGCTGCGCATCTACCCTCGCTTCAACATCTGGGAGCGCGAGCCGCTGGACCGGTTCGTGCGCGACGTGCAGAAAGTCGACGCGCGGGCGATTGGGACGCCGATCATGGTCTACCACCATACCGAGGCCATGAAGCAAGCCTATGAGGTTTCCGGCCTGTATGCCTTCTACGTGATCTGCATCCTCTTGTTCGTGCACTTTCGGTCACTGAGCGACACTCTTCTGGCCCTGTTGCCCAAGGTCATGGGCATCGTGTGGATGCTGGGGCTGATGGCCGCTTACAAGGTCTCGTTTAACCCGGCCAATTTCATGGCCCTCCCCCTGGTGCTGGGCATCGGTCTGGTCTTTGGCATCCACGTGCTGCAAAGGACCCGCGAGGAGTCATGCAATGCCGTCTTCACCCGCTCGACCGGCACCGCCATCGTACTCGATGCGCTCACCAACGTGGCTGGCTTCGGCGCTTTGATGGCCGCCCACCACCAGGGCATCGCCAGCCTGGGCTTCGTGATGACGGTGGGAACCATCACCAACATGGTCACCTCGTTGCTGGTGCTGCCGGCGGTGCTGCAGGTGCTGCGGCGCCATCCGCGCCGGGACGAATAGAAAAAAGAGAGCCCGGCCTGAATGCCGGACTCCCTTTGTCCGCTGGTTCGCCCTCAGGCGGCCAGGTCGGCCTTGAGAGCGGTATCCTGCACCGGGTCGGCCATGCGGCGCTGCACGTCCGCCCACAGGAACGAGCTGACCGAGGCCAGCAGCACCAGCGCCGCCATCGCGAACACCACCGCCTCGGCCCCACTCACCGGTGCCGTCTGGAAGGCCCGGGTCAGGGGAGTATGGCTGGTAGCCAGCGAGGGCATGAAGGTCAGGATGGCCGTGACCGGCGAGGCCACCTTGGGGGCGAGGAGCAGCGAGAAGGAGACACCGGCCAGCGAGAGGGCCTGAGTCCTTCGGTTGAGTCCCAGACAGAGCAGGGCCCCCATCAGGGCCAGGGCCGCCAGCAGGCCGCCCAGGCCCCAGTTGAGGGTGGGAGCCAGCAAGAAGGCCAGCAACACGACCAGCAGTGCCTTGCCATGAGCCTGGTGGGAAGTCGTGCTGGTGGCCGAGGCCCACAGACCCACCATCCCCGCCGTGAGCATCACGCCCACAGCGTAGAGATAGAGAGCCACCATCTCGGGGGCCGAGAGATTGCCGGTGAGGACGAAGAAGCCCACCACCGGGAAGGCCAGAGTCATCTGGAAGGCCATGATGAGCAGCGCGCCCACCAGTTTTCCAGCCAGCGCCCGCTGGGGGGTGATGCCGGTCAGAGCCAGGTCTTCCCAGGTCTTGCGGTCGCGCTCGCCGGTGACGGCGGTGGCCAGGAAGCCCGAGCAACGGATGCCCAGGTAGAGCAACAGCAGCACCACAGTGCCCGCCAGACCCACGGCCATGGCGGCGCGGTTGAGGCGCTTCTCGGAATCTGCGTCGAGGACGCGGCTGGAGCCTTCCTCGCCCGGGACATAAAGACCATAGCGCTCGGCCGTCTGATCATCGATCGGAGTGGCCTGCACCGGCTTGATCTGAGGCTGGTATCCATACTGGGTTTGCGTTCCGTAGTCGACCAGCACCATGCCCTGGCGCGGGAGCGGGATCTGGAAAGAATAATAGAGGTAGAGCCGCGAGCAGAGGTGACCGGTGTGGCCCTGCATCAGCAGGCAGTTGCCGTCGCGAGCCTCCAGGCGCACATGCTGGCCGCCCAGGTCGATCGGCTGCTGGCCGGGGTCGACCGGATTGGCCACTCGCGGAAGAGGCTGCTGGGAGACCTGCAGTTGAGTGTAGCCGGGGGCATCCAGGCTGTTCTGCACGGCTTCCTTCACGGCCCAGGAGCGGGCGTAGAAGAACGGCGCAAGGAAGAGCACGATGAAGACGGCATAGCCCGGCCAGCGGCCGGCGCCGGCTCGGAACTGGGCGGCCATCTCGCGCAGGAAAGCCGGGTTGGAGCGCAGGCCGGGCAGCTTGCGCTGCAGCCAGGAAGGGCCCCAGCCGCGGCGATAGACGGGGTGCACCACCCGATCGGTCAGAGAAGCGCCCTGCATCAGGCCGGCGTCAAAGCGGCGGGCCGCCAGCCAGAAGCAGAGGCCGGCCGCGGCCAGCATCGCCGCCGGGCCCAGCAGGGGTAACCAGCGGCCCATTCCCTCGGCCAGCTCGGGCACGAGAACAATGGACAGGGTGGTCAACGGATTGAGGAAGGAGAAAGCGGCCACAGCCCGGTCTTGCACGAACACGGCGCCCAGCACCAGGTCGAAGATGGGGGTAATGAGCAACCAGACGCCCCGCAGCGTCCAACCCATGACCACCGCCCGAGAGGTCGTATCGCAAAGGCTCGAGACCGCGATGGCCAGGGTGCCCGAGAGCAGTCCGCCGGCCAGGGCGACGGCCAGTACCTCAAGCGAGGAAGCCAGCCCACCAGGAGTAAACAGACCGGCCACCAGCACAGTGGGTCCGAAAGCCAGCATCACGCGGCCCAGCAGCTTCAACTCTGGCCACAGCTTGGCGGCGGCGATCTGGGCCGCGGTCAGCTGGGTCAGCCGCAGACTGTCCAGCGTTTTCTTCTCGCGCTCGATGGTCAGAGCACCGAAGGCGCTGTTGCCCACCAGCAGGGTGGTGCCCAGCACCAGCACGAGGCTGGCCAGAGTGAACAGCGTGCAACTGCAGGCGCCCAGCGCCATGGGCAGAAAGACCAGCGCGGCGAACAGCAGCGCCAGGACTCCAAGCCTCTGGCCCCAGGCCAGCGATGCCGGTGTTCGGTCCTTGGCCAGTGCCAGAGAACTCCCGAGAAACGTCCTCACGTCGCGACCTCCCATCCTTTTCCAGCCTTGGTAACGTTCAAGTAGGCCGATTCCAGCGTGGCCTCATCTTCGCTGAAGCTCACCAGGGGGAAACCCTGCTCCACGACTTCTCGCAGCAGGGCGGCCAGATCTTCTTCCTTAGCCTCTTCGTAGCGAAAGACCACAGCTTCATTATCCCACCGAAGTCCCTGAATGCCAGCCTTGCGCTCAAGAAAGGCAAACAGCTCATCTTGCCGGGCGCAGGCTCGCAGCCGAATGCGACGGGCCCCACGCTCCTGAATCAACTGGCGCGTCTCCTCGACGCAGACCAGGTTGCCTTTGGTGACAACACCGATTCTGTCGCACATGTCGGCAAGATCTTCCAACACGTGGGAGCTGATCAGAACCGTGGCCCCGGAACGCTGCAACTGTCGCAAAATTTCGCGAAGCTCGAGGCGAGCCAGAGGATCCAGGCCCGAGGCCGGCTCATCCAGAAGCAGCAGGCGCGGCTTATGCAGGATGGCCCTGCCCAGCCCGAGGCGCTGCTTCATGCCGCGCGACAGGCCATCCACCGGCTGGTCGGCCAGGTGCTCGATGCCTACCTGGCGCATGGTTTCCTCGATGGTGAATCCGAGGACGGTTTCACCGATGTTGGAGGCCCGGGCAAAGAACTCGAGGTATTCGCGCACGAGCATATCGTCATAAACGCCCAGCACGTCGGGCATGAAGCCGATTACGGCTCGCACTTCGCGAACACTGGTCAGGCTCAGGCCGCAAATGCTGGCCTGACCCTCATCAGGCGGGGTCAGAGTGGCCAGGATGCGAAGCAAGGTCGTTTTGCCGGCGCCGTTGGGGCCCACCAGCCCGAAGATCTCACCCGAATAGAGCGTCAGGTCGACCTTGTTGAGGGCCAGAGTGCCAAGATAGCTCTTGGTGAGGCCGGTGGCCTCGACCAGCGGCTCGCCCACGGGCCTCGCACCGGATTCGACCTGTGCGGGGGGCGCGGCGACGGGCGACTCAGGAGGCATCTAGAGTAAATTCGGAGCCCTTCTGCCCGTCCCTCCCATGCAAGAGGGCATGCCTCGTCAGAAGGGCGGAGAGTCCTCGCGCCCTCCGCGCTCTGCGTGGTTTTTCTTGTGGTCCCTATCAAGGCAGCGCTGGAGCAGGCATCAGGCTTCTCCAGAGAGGCCCTGGTGGGGCCTCTCTCCAGTGGAGTAAGACCGATCCCCCCCGCCAAACGCGACTTTGACGATCATGATCAGCTGCCAGTCCCAGCGGCAAGGACTCGGTATGCATCTTGCCAGCCTCCGCTCTCACGAGCTCTTTCTTTGGCAGTCTTCCATTGTTCTCGCGTAAGAAGTTGACGCAGCTCTCGACGCTGTCTTCCAAGCTGACGAAAGTAAGACTGGTGCCCTCCGGACCCAGACTTCAGGCTGGGTCTATCCAGAAGCTCGCGCTCAGCCTCCTCGAGATTCAAAGTAATGAAGCCGAGACGAGGAGCACGCGTCTCGACGAGTTGGCGATAAGCCTCCTGCAGCTCCGGCGGAAGAAAGGAGCGGTCGAGTAGCTCTGGCCAGACAACCAGGCCCTCGGCCAACTGGCGCAGCACTTTCTCCACCGCGGCCGCCGGGAGCCGCAGACGCTCTGCCGCGAAGTATTCGAGCAGGTCCTTGCGTGTGAGACCGCGCTTCTTCCCCTTCAGGGGAAGGGCGATCTCCTCCCTGGGATTGGCGACCAGGATGGTGGTTTTGAGAAGGTCGTAAGCCGGGCTCAGGCGGATCACCGCCTTATCCAGGAGCAGGGAGAAGTTCTTGAGGTGATGGTCTTCGTTGCCGACCAAAAAATTGAAGAGCACCAGGCGGAGAAGAGCCACCGCCTCGACGCTGGGGAAGGTGGCGAACTGCTCGAGGGCCGAGGCCACCCGCTCCATGGAGGAGCCGTACTTGGTCTCGCGCTCCTCACCGAGCAACTGGGCAAAGTCTTCTTGGGGATGCTTACGGTCGCGCGGGCCGCGATCAAAGCGCTGAATGAAGTAGGTCACGGCGTCATCCGCCCCATACAGGAGCCCGTGCACAGGAACCTCGATTCCAGCCGCAGCCGCGAGGTGCATGGTGAGATCCTCGTTCTCGGGAACGGCCGGATACTCGAGGTGCTGCGGCTTTAGGATGTAGTGTCCCTTGCGCTCGACAATCTCCATGGCCTGATCTTTCAGCGCCAGGCGGGCGCTGAGCTTGGGTTGGACGCCCTGGATGGACAGCTTGTCGGCCAGCTCGCGGGCTTCGCGCCGCAGCTCCTCAGAGGCGTAGGGAAGGTCGGCGAGGTCGGTCAATTTCGGATGCACCCGATGCAGGGCCGTAACGTCGTAGCGGCCGTCTACCTCGAGGTAGGAGAG
>QWHO01000651.1 GCA_021404945.1 bacterium CPR1 | reverse complement strand
AAGAGGTCCTCGAGGAAGAGCTCGTCGAGGAGGAAGTCCTCGAGGAAGAGGTCATCGAGGAGGAGGCGGTCGAGCTGCTCGGCGCCGCCGCGGACGACGCCGGAACGCAGCTATTAGGGGCAGCACCCGATTCGGTCGAGCTCCTGGGCCCCCCACCCGTCATCGAGGCCGAGCCCGCTCCGCCCCCTCCACCCTCGGCTCCGGTCGAGAAGCCGTCCGACGACTTCCAGCGCCGCATGACAGAGGCCTTCAAGGCCATCCAATCGGCCGGTCAGGTGGCCGGGGCGGTCAAACCCGGTGGTCCCAACGAGAAGCGGCGCGTGGTCCGTCTCAAGTGCAGCCATCGGGTTCAGGTGCGCATCGAGGACCGCCTGGTGGACGCCATGGTTTCCGACATTGGCCTGGGCGGACTGCGCTTGGTACTGACCGAGAGCATTGAGGGCGGCACCATGGTGGCCCTCACTTCGATGGAATTGGATGCCCAGGAAGTCAAATCCAAGATCGTCTGGTGCAAACCGAACATAGAGCTCGACATTCACGAAGCTGGCGTGCAGTTCCAGGAAGACCCCGAACTGCTGGGCCAATCCTGGGTCAGCTCGCTGCTCCACACCCTGGGTGCCGAACAGCGAGTCTTCGAAGGTCGCAAGCACATCCGGGCCCTGGCTGGTCTGGTAGCCAGCGTCGAATTATCCAACGGCCGGCACGTTGACGGCAGTATTCAGGACCTGGGCCTGGGCGGCGGGCAACTGATGACCGAGCAGCCTCTGCCTCCCCAGACCAGTATGAAGCTCCAGATCGGGCCCTACGGCGACTATGACCCCCTCATGCTCAATGCCGAAGTACTCAACTCACGCTTTGACGAAGAGAAGAAGCTGTGGGCGCAGAGCCTGAAATTTGTCAAGACCCCACCGGCGCAGCTCAAGCTGCTGGGCCGCTACGTGGTCGACCTTCTTAAGGAATCCGCTGGCTAAAGTGCAAGGTCTTTGGTCTTGCACTTTACAACGCGCTGGAACGCAGTTCCGGCGCGTTCGTTAGATTGTACCAATGTGCAAGACCAAAGTGCGAGCACATTAAAGGAGGACCGCCGATGCTCACCCGAACCGTGCTTCTCTCACTGCTGGCTCTGCTCGTCTTCAGCCTGCCGGTTCGAGCGCAGCTTCTGTGGGTCCCCGGAGACTACCGCGTGGTGGTGCTCGACTCCGAGCACCACCGAATCGGGATCAGTCTGCTCTCGGCCCCCGACCAGACGCGACGCCAGAACTGGTGCTACCTGACCATGAGCACCAGACTGGTGCGCAAGGTCTACGACCCCGAAGGCTGGATGCGCGAGGAATCGGTGCCGGCGCACGAAATCCTGGAAGAGCTCAAGCCAGGGGACGTCGTGCGCATCAATGGAGGGCGGGCTGTCGACTTGTCTATCACCGCCCGTACCATCTGGGTAGAACGCAAACCCGAGTAACCGTCTTTGATTTCGCCCTGAACGTTCAGGCTTGCCGTCGGCAGAAGTGAATGACTGAACTCCCTGCTCAGGGTCGAGAATCGCAAGACACAGATTGTCGATCAGGACGTTGGACCACCTCAGGGCGCCGTTTGAGACCTCTTAGACGATGAGAGAGCCATGCTATCGAGCCCGGAGCGCCAACGAGGCCGCACGATGGGCAGAGCCTCAATTCTGTCGGCGATCAAGTGGCGCGTTCTGATCCGAGCCCGACAAACATCGTGAAACCGAGCAAAGGTTCACAGACTCCTAACAGAAGGAAGGCAGGAGTCAACATGCCAGTGGAGTAAGCTTCGCAGACCCGGGGGCCAGGCTGTCGGACGACAGCACGGCCGCGAAAGGTGAGAATCGAATGTCAGGCTTGAAGGGCGCAAAGCTTACGCAGGAGGCCCTGTTACGGGTAGTGGCAGACACTATTTTCGTCAACAGCGGCCTGATCGCCTCATACACTGTCCACTTTTTCTTCCTTGTCGTCCTGAGAACCCACTCCGATTACTCCAGCGTGTTCTGGCAGCACCTTTCCAGCCTGAAATCGTGCGCTTTGATCTTGACCCTGGTCTGCCTGACGGTCTTTCTCCTCAGCGGGTTCTACACCTATGGCCTTTCCTATCGTCGGCGCAACAAAGCTGTGGCGGTCTTCCAAGCCGTCAGTATTGCCTTTCTGTCTTTTGGGCTGGCCTCGCATACCGTCACGGGCTTCCCGACGGCTCCTCTCAGCGTGTTATTCCTGGCCTGGATCTTGACTGCTTCCCTGATGGTGCTGGGCCGTCTCTGGGCCAACGCATGGGAATGTGTCATCGTAAACGGATCGGGGCGTCAGGCAACCCCGGACAACTGCTCCAAGGTCCTGGTGATCGGTGGCGCCGGCTACATCGGCTCGGCCCTGCTCCCCAAGCTGCTGGCGAAGGGTTACTCGGTCCGACTCATGGACATGCTGCTCTACGGCAACGACGGCGCGGAAGCCGGGCTGCGCTCGGCCAGGCGCCTCGGCGCGGGCTATGTCGCACTCGCCAAGGCGAAGACGCCAGAGGATCTGCTGGCGATGTCGCTCTCCTCCTTGGAAGTGATCCGCACGGCGTTCCAGGAGGCAGATGCCATCTTCACCGAGGAGCTGAAGAGGAGCCTCAGGTAGTCG
>QWHO01000650.1 GCA_021404945.1 bacterium CPR1 | reverse complement strand
TGTGGACCAGGGAGCCCACGACGTGGTCACCCTGGCCCAGCGCTGCCAGGGCGCCGAGCGTGGGATCAAGATGCTGGTCGAGGCTCTGGCCGCCATGGGACTGCTCACGCTCGAGCAGGGCAAAGTCGCTCTCACCCCCGACAGCGAGATGTTTCTGGTGCGTACCTCACCAGCCTATATGGGTGCGGTGGCCATCCACATGGACCAGGCCGGCTGGCGCTGGGCCAAACTGACCGAGACCATCCGGACGGGCAGGGCCCCGGTCGGCGTGGAGTCGGACGAAGACGACGGCAACTTCTTCGCCGAGCTGGTCCAGGGGCTGTTCGCAATGAACTGGCCCGCCGCCCAGATGGTGGCCCGCCAGGTGGGCCAGGTCAACCACGTTCTGGATGTGGGCGCCGGCAGCGGCGTCTGGGGTCTGGCCTTCGCCACCGCCTATCCGGCCTGCCAGCTCGTTGAGATCGACCGGGCTCAGGTGATCGAGCGGGCCGGCCGCCCCTTCGCCGAGAAGATGGGGACGCTCGACCGGGTCGAGCTGCGAGCGGGCAACTTCCGCGACATGGACTTCGGGCAGGAAGCCTTCGAGGTAGCCGTTCTGGGTCACATTCTGCACAGCGAGGGTTGGAGCCACTCGCGCACCCTGCTCAAGCGGCTGCACCAGGCCCTCAAGCCGGGCGGTACGCTGGTAGTGGCCGAGATGATCCCCGACGAAGAGCGCAACAAGAACGTGCAAGCACTGTTTTTTGGCCTGAACATGCTGGCCTGTACCGATGAGGGGTGCGTCTTCACCCGCTCGGAGCTGGAAGGCCTGGCGAAGGAGGCGGGCTTCGCCCGGATCGACTGGCTCGAGGACGCGCCCTCCCCCTCCCCCATCGCCCTGTTCCGCAAGGCCTGATGGAGCAGCGCCTCACGCTGATCACACTGGGCGTGGAAGACCTGGCCCGCTCGCTGGCGTTCTACCGCGACGGACTGGGCTGGCAACCCTCCTCGGCCTCGGCCGGAGACGTGGTCTTCTTCCAGTTGGGCGGCATCGCGCTGGGGCTCTATCCGCGCACGCTGCTGGGGGAAGACGCCGGGCTCGATCCGTCGGGCTCGGGCTTCCCCCGCTTCACGCTGGCCCACAACGTGCGGCGCAAAGAGGAGGTAGCCGGGTTGCTGGCCCGGGCCGAGCACGCGGGCGCGCGATTGCTCAAGCCCGCCCAGGATACTTTCTGGGGCGGCCACCACGGCTACTTTGCCGACCCGGACGGCTTCGCCTGGGAAGTGGCCTGGAACCCGGGCTTTGCGCTGGATGAGGCGGGGAACATTCAAATGCCTTGACGCCCCAACTCGACCTGACGAAACTTGGTCCATGTCAGATCAACTCTGGGAAAGCTGAAGGCCGACCCTCTCGCAATCCTGCGTGCTCTCCCGAGCGCAGGCCTTGAGACCTTACCCTTTTCCGCCGGGCACCCCGCTGGCCAGTCTGCCCCCTCTGCACCGGGACCCTTTGATCGGGCAATGATCGCTCAAGCCCCCCTGATCCTGTTGAGCCACGATCGTCAGGTGGCGGAGTAGGGAGCAATGGTCCGCCTGGTCTGAGCCCATCACCGCCCGATCGAGAGCTCGTCTCGCATGGCTTTCATCACGTCGAGGCTGGTCACGATGCCCACCAGCTGCTCTTGCTCGTCGAGCACCATCAGGCGGTGGATGTGCTGCTCGATCATCAGGTCGACCAGCTCCATCAGATCGCTGTCCTCGGTGGCAAAATAGACGTAGGGCGACATGATCTTGCCCACTTCCACCGAGGCATCCAGGTGCTCGACGGCCAGCGTGAAGGCCGTGCTCTCGTAGAAGGTGGGCGAGCAGCGCTCCTGTGGCGGGGGAATGCGAGCCCAGGAGTGACCTGCGTAGGCGTTGACGTCGGTCACCGAGATGACCCCCACCAGCCGATCCTCAGCGTCCAGAACGGGGGCGCCCGAAATGCGATGATGGGCAAGAAACTGGGCCAGCTCGGCCACCGTCATGGTGGTGGGAACCGTGAGCACCTCGCGGTGCATCACGTCGGCCACCGTGCGCCAGGTTCGCCGCAGAGGGCGGGGCCTGGGAAGAATCGGCGGCTCCTCTTGCTCCTTCTCGACCGAACCGGTCCCACGGCCGGTCAGCACGATCTGCTTGTAGACCTGTCCAAGCTGAAGGGGAGTGGGTGGGCCGGCGGCGTGCACCGGGCTGACCTGCAGCGGGGTCTCCCCGAGCCGGGACTGAATGGGCGGAAGGTGGGGGGATATCATGCTGTGACTTTAACCTCCCCGAAAAGCGAGTTGGATGACCTTGATCAGGGTGGAAGGACGATCTTCCAGAGGCCGCTTTCCCTCTTCAGGCTGTAGTGGGTGAGCATCAAGACCTTCTCCCAGGGAAACTGCACATCGACCCGGGCCTCCTCACCACGGATCATCAGGCTGGTCACCCGCGCATCGGGCTTGCCCAGAGCCAGGCCAAACATCTTGAGCATCTCCAGATCGCCCACGTAGGGGTTGCCCTGCTGGCAGCGCAGCACCGTCTCGGCGCTCAGATAGGGGTAGAGCTCGGTGCGGTCCCGGGCGGCTTGCAGGGCCTGGTCATAGGCATGAATCGCTTCCAGCACGGCCTGCTCCTCA
>QWHO01000121.1 GCA_021404945.1 bacterium CPR1 | reverse complement strand
AGGATTATGCCGAGTCGTCAAACCGCCGAATTCGATAGATACTGAAATGCAGGCCAGCCCCCCGCACCAACTCGGCATAATCCTGTACGCGGCATAATGTCGCAACGAATGCAGCGTAGCGGCCACTCCTGCCCTCCTGGCGGCCCGCTTGAAGCGCTCGGCCACCGGGTCATAAGAGAACGGGAACGGACGGCCGGGAAGGCCTCTCCTGGCCTCGAGGATGGCCCGAGCGGCCTCGGTAAGCGGGAGCGTTCGGCTGTGAGCCGTCTTCATCGCAGGAACGAAGAGCCGCCCGTCCTTGCCCAAGTGCTCCCACTCGATGCTGAGCAGCTCGCCGATTCTGAGCCCGGTCTGAAGGGCGAAAGCCACCACGTCGCGCAGGTCGCCATTGCAGGCGGCCAGCAGGCGCTCAGATTCCTCGTCGCTCAGGGCCTTGTATCGGCAGTTTCGCGGTTGCGATAGGCCACAGACTCTGACGGGGTTGGTCAGCTTCCAACCGGCCTCCGAGGCCACCCGGAAGAGTCCGCTCAGGGCGTTCTCGGCTTGCCGGCAGGTGGCGGCCGCCCAGCGCTCCAGAGCCTCCCGCCTCCAGGCACGGAACCATGTCGGGCTCAGTTCGTCGAGGGCCATCTCGCCGAACAGGTCACGCCAATAACGGGCGTAGTGGCCCAGCGAATGGTCTACCCCGGCGGCCAGGTAGTGCTCGGCCACCAGGGCCACGGTTGGAGGCTTGCGGGGCCGGCCTGCCCCCGTGGACGGGCCCAGCAGGGGAGCGCTGGGGTTGCCGGTCGACCGGGGTTTGGGGGCGTATTTGCCGGCGGGGATGTTACTCATGGCCACCTCCGCGCTCGGCCCGGCGGCGGTACTCAATCTCCCACGGCCAGCACACCAGCTCTTCAGGCACCTCTGGCCCGTCCCCAAACAGGCGGTCCACCTCCTGCCTTATCTCGCTTACCAGGGCCCCCCCAATGGCAGCATGCGGGAACTTGACCGCGCAGAGCTTGGCCAGCTCGGCCAATAGGCCACCCAGCATGTAGACATGGATGATCCAATCGGCGTTGGGGTCGCTGGTTTGCAGGCCCAGCTCGGCCAGCTCGGGGATGCAGACAGGGTCGCGCCTCTCGGGGCGCAGCGGTGTGATGTTCATGCTCTCTCCTTTCCTCCCGGGCCACCCGGCAGAAGGAAAGGAAGACAAAGCTCATGCCCAGAACGGGCACGGCGTGGCTTCCTGGTCGGGTTCTCTTCGTGGGGGATCGGCCAGGGGGCCCGTTTTTCATGTCGGGCCAGGAGGGGGGTTTCTACCTGGTCGGGACAATTCCTCTTGGAACTTTGGTGCTAGAACTATTCGTCAGTAACGGCTATCCGACAACGATTTAGAGACTATTAATCTCTTGCGTATTCATCTCTTGTATATTCATCTTTTGTCGTGTAGCACGTGAAATGCCAGCTTCCTCCAGCGCCTCCACCCGAGCCCGCTCATCAGGCGGTAGCGCCAACCACAGCGCCAAGTAGTGGTCCTCTGGCGGCTCCCACTCAGGAGCCCAAGGCTCAGCATCGGGATCGGCCAGGTCCTGCTCATACGGGCGCTCGGCCTCAGCCGATGGCAGGTGGCGAGGCTCAGGCAGGCGGCGGGGCCGTTTCTTGCCGCGGACGGGCCGCAAGACGGGCGCCAGGACGACTACGCGCGGCTCAGGCAAGCCAGCTCCAGCTCCTGCGCCGCAGGATGGCCCCGATATTCGAGCGGGAGACTCCATACATGGCCCCGATCTCTCGCAGCAGGAGCCCACTGGAGGCGGCCAGGTGCCGAATCTCCAGCACCTGCGCGGCTGTCAGCTTGCATGCGGGGTTCCGCTCGCCCCGTTTGGCCGCCCGCGCGGCCGCAGAGCTAACGCCCATCGGGGCGTGTCCACCAGCCGTCAGCATCGCGGACCGGCCACGGGGCTCGAGGGTTGGCCAGCCCGCACAGCACGCGGCGGACGTGGTATTTGCTGATCCGGTAGACCCGGGCCAGGCCGGCAATACTGGCGCCGCACGCGCGACGGAAACGCAGGCCGAACGCCTCCTCATCGGTGAGTATGCGGCTGAGCCGGCGGCTCATTGGCGGGCTCGCTCCTCTCGACGCCGGGCGGCCAAACGGGGCAGCATCGCACACACATGGGGCCAGCGTTGGGTGAGAGCCAGCAGGCGAGGGCCATCGAGCTTGCTGGTGGCTGTCGTCATCAGCACCGATCGCCACCCAACCGGCAGGCCCGATAGCAGCAGCCATGCCACCGAGCTGAGTAGCGAGCCCGGCGAATCCGGCTGGCCCAGCCAGCATCTTGATGTTCGCGGCGGCCATGAGGGCAGGGCCACCGATGCCGGCGATGCCACTCCCTGCGGCCGGTGCTGCCGGACAGGACATATTCGACTTTATTCGCCATGGGTCACCTCAGTCTAGATTGTGACCGGCAGCGTGACCGGCAGCGGGCCCGGCTGAAGCAGCCGGGAGGTACGGCCCCGGGCCCGCAGCGGTCAACCTTTTCCTGGCGGCGCCAAAAAAAAGCGCCCCGGCCCCGGCGCGGAGAAACAGGCGCCGGGCCAGGGCAACATGGATGGCACCGTGAACTCACCGTTTGGAGCCGCGCGCGTTGCGCTGTTCGTTCATTTTGGCTTGAGCGAGCCGCTCGCGCTCGCCGGGCAGGTCATACCCACGGCGGGCAGCCACTTCGGCGGCGCGGGCCGCGTGCTTGGCCGCGACGGTGGCGTTCTGGCGGGCTCGCCACTCGCCCCAGGGGAGGCGGGCCTCCACAGCTCGCTCGACGTCGCCACCCGAGAGGGACAGCACCTGCTCCCAGGTCCAGCCGTGGCGCTCGACCAGGGCCAGGCGTTTGGCCTGGCCGCTGCCCGCCAGGAGCTTGTGGCGGTTGGCGTGGCTCGCCCATGCGGGGTAGCCGGGCAGGTCCACCTGCTCGGGCTCCTGTCGTGCGGGAGCGCCCGTCCGCAGTGCCTGGAAGACGTCCCAGAGGGCCTGCGCCCGCACCTGGTCGTGATTCTCTCGACGGCCGGGGTCGCGGAGGATGCGCTGCTCTGCGGCCTCGATGATTTGGATCGCTCGAGCGCCCCCAGCCAGGTCGGACAGGTGGACGGGCTCGGTGGCTTCGGCCTCGGGCTCGGGCTCGGTGGTGGGCTCGGTTTTCCGGCGTAGCAGGCTCAGCATCAGGCTTCTCCTCGCTTGCGAGGTTCTTCGCCCTCGAGCAGAGCCGCGAAAGCGGCCGCGACGAAAGCCGGAATCAGCGTATCTCGCTGGTGAGGGTGGCGCTGGATTTGCGCGGTCATCTCGGCGTAGAGCTGAGCCACTCGCTGGCCTCCAGGCATGTCCTGTAGTCTCATGGGTCGGTCCTCCTATCGTGTCGTGAGCAGCGCATGCCGATCGGCACGCATGGCTCGCTCGCAGGTTGTGATTCGCTCGGCGGCGGCCAGGATTGCAGGCTCGAGGCCGGCTCGATTGGGCAGGCGCAACAGGCGCACCAGCTCCTCCCGGTAGGTGGCCAGCCTATGGTAGCCACCGGCATGACTCCGGGCCTGCTCGGCCCACCGGGCCAGGTGTTCCCGGGCCGTCTGGGTCGGCTCGAGCCGGGCCCGGGCCAGGGTGGCGGTGGCCATGGCCTCCCAGATTTGGGCGGCCTTGGCCTCCTCGGTCAGGGGCTCATCATGGGAGACTTGCGGCAGCTTGCCTCCGGTGGCGGACAGCTCGTCCAACAGCGCCAGGGCCTGCTCGCTATCGCCGGCATCCAGCACGCTGGCGATGGCCTCCAGGGTTGGGACGTCCTCGCTGGAAAGCCCGGTGAGGCTCTCATCCGAGCCACCAGCGGAGAGGGCAGCGGCGGCGGCTCTGAGCATTTTGGCGGCGGCGGCGGTGGCCCCAGCGTCAATCTGTCGCCGGGCCAGCTCGAGCACCGAGCGATCCTCGGGGGCGGTGGCGGCGTTCTCGGCCAGGTAGGTCCCCATGGCCGGGGTGGACACTACGGTCACCTCGACTGGGGCCAGCTCCTGCATACGACCGGTGCCCAACCGGGGCCAGACGGTGGCCTCCAGACTGACGGCCAGGGTCAGCCCGCAGGCGGTTGCGGACTCGAGCAGCGCCTCGAAACGCGGCGAGTCCAGGGTGATGTCGGCTCGCACCGTCCCACCTACCAGGCGCGGATACAGCACGCGGCCCACGGTGGCTTGGTGGCGGGCGGAATCGGTGTTCTGGCCGGCTTCCCGCGCGTGGGTCAGAGTCGGGCCGTAGTATCGGACGGGGAGCCCGTGGAACTTGGGCAGGGCGGCTCGCAGAGCGGCGGTGGGCCATACATGGCCGTTGCGGTTGCGGCCGGCTCTGGCGATTGCAACGTTTTTCAAGATTCTCATAGTCTCAGCCTAGCAAACGGCCCCAAGCAAACGGCCTGCCCGGTTAACATTGAGTGCCTCAGCAGGCCCGCCGGCCCTGGAAATACGCGGCCACGGCCAGGCCCTGCTCGGTCAGCTCGGCCCCGTGGCGCCCCCCGTAGTGGAGGAGCCCACGGCGCTCGAGCCGGCGGAGGGCCCGGCTCCTGCTGGCCCGCTCGCTCGGCGAGCCGCCCCGGGGCAGCCTGCCGAGCGCCACGGCCAACAGCAGGTCTATCTGCATGTCGGACAGTCCGGCGGCCAGGCGGAGCGGGTGGCTCACGGCTCGGCCACCAGGAGCGGCCACAGCGCCCGCGCATGCGCCCGCACGAGCATCGCCAGGGCAGCGGCCTCAGCCGGGGTCAGGGTTCCGGCCCGCAGGTGGCCACCGGCCTCCTGGTAGTCACTCCATAGAGCCCGAGCAGCGGCCAGAGCAGCGACACGGCGAGCCTCCGTCAGGGCGTTGGTCATGGGGCCTCCTCGGTGGCCCCGGCTGGCAGCTCGGCGTCCACCCTGGCCGTCCACCGAGCCAGATCGGCCACCAGGGGGGCACGGCGCTCGGCAGGCAACTCGGACAGGGCCTGCTCGAGCCGAGCAATAGCGGCCCGGTCCTGGGTGGCCTGCTCCAGGTTCTGGCGGGCGATCTCCTGCGACACGGCCGAGAGCTTGACCGCGAGGCCCTCGCGCACGGCGGCCCAATCTCGGACGGCCACCGAGCCCGACAGCTCGAGCCGGTCGACCTGCATGCCCAGGAGCTTGCTGAGCAGCTTGAGGCTATCGGCCTTGCCGACCTGTCGGGCTCGAGCGGAGGAGCCTCCCTCCCACTGTTTGGCGCTCAGTTCAGCGATGGTCCCGGCCACCTCCGGCGGCAGCTCGGCCAGCGGGCGCAGTCGCAGGTGGCCATCCTCGGTCTGTGTCCAGACATCGCGGGGATCGGCAAACGCGGCTCGGGCCAGCTCCTCGATGACCCGGGCTCGCAGGGCGTCCAGGGCCTGGCCCCGCTCGGTGAGCGCCTCCTCGATGGCCCGGCGGTGCCGAGCATAGAGCCGGGAGCCCTGTTGGCTCGCCGTTTTCGGCGAGTAGCCGGCTCGAATGGCGGCCTGCGTTTGATTGCAGTCGAGCAGATACTCCCGGATGAACACCTGTTCTCGCGGCGCCGGAGGGGACTCCCCCCCGGTCGGCTTTTGTCTTAACATTTCTCAACATTGCTCCTTCTCGATGTTAACAGGGGGCGGGCGTCAAGCCCCCCCTAGTCGGCCGTTTTCTGGCCGAGTGTGTAAGGGCGCCCCCTTACCCATGGGGGCTTGCCGGCAGTATTTTTTGGGGCCCCGACGGGGGCGGCGGCCAGGCGGGCGATGAAACGCCTGAAACTGGGCGCCGCAGGAAAACCCGTTGCGCGCGAGCGCGGGGTGAGTAGGCACCCCGGGCCCGGCCAGGTCGACGGCGGAACATCGGACCGCCCCCCGGCCACGGCCCCGGCGGCGGGGCCAGCGGCGCAGGGCGTGGCGCCAGTAGTGCGGCCACCTCACGGGGCTCGCTCCTCGATGGCGGCGGCCACGGGGTTGCGTTTGGCTGGCTTAGGTTTCGCGGTCGGTCCTGGACCGAGGTTCAGGGTGACGGGCAACCAGTGGGGGGTCTTGTAGGGCCCCATGCGCTTCGCCAGGGGGAACTGGAGTGCGCCGCCGTCAACGTAGTAGCACAGCACACTAGACGGCAGGTGGTGAACTTGCCCGGAGTGGAGCAATCCCAGGATGGCTTGGATACCTTCGTCTGACAGCCCGGTCCAGCACACTATGTTCGGGTTCGAGCCCGCGCAAACCGCATGGTTGCCGCCACTGAATCCAGGAATCCGATTGCAGAGCTCCACGTAGGTCACATACCCACAAACGCGCCGGATATACGCGAGGATTTGTTCTTGCATTTCACGGGTATCGGTCATAGTCGTATCCTCCTGTTTTGGTTGGGTTGGTGTCGTCATAGCAGGTCCTCCAGTTGGTCGCGCTCGGAGTCGGTCCACTCTGGTGAGTTTTGTGAGTTCTGTGAGTTTTGTGCAGGGGGTATGGAAATGAAATGGGCATCCTCCCCTGGTGAGTTTTGTGAGTTCTGTGAGTTTTGTGCAGGGGGTATAGAAATGAAATGGCTCTGAGGGGGGGAGGCTTCCAAAGAGGGCTGGAATGGCGCCCCTATGGGGTTTTCTTTACTATAGAGAGAAGAAGAGAGTGAATTTTTACCCTTTAGCACAAAACTCACAATATTCACAAAACTAGGATGAACCTCGAACTCAACCTTTGGTCGCCCCTCCCTCGGCGGGGCCGCTCGACGGCGAACATAGTTTCGCTCACAGAGTAGCTCCAGGACGGGCTCGATGTTCTCCACCTTCTGGAAGCGAGCCCGGCCATGAATGAAGGCTTCCCGCTTCGTGAACGTGGTGAGCTTCCGGCCCTGAATCCATCGCAACAGGAACAGGGCGTCCTCGTTGGCCTGGCTACGTCCCATGAGACTCATGGCGGAGCGGGCATGTGGAATCAGATAGACATCGGCCAGGTGGATCACACGCCGAAGGGTATCGGCAGATAGAGGCACGTCCCAGGGCTCAGCCTGCTCGGTTGCGTGCTGAGCCAGGTGGAGGTTCCCGGCGATGCGGAGCACGTTGCCAGCGAGCTTTGCGCCCCATTTTCGGATGTCGCCCAGGAGTCCACTCTCGGCCAGCTCGGGCTCGAGAGTGGCCAGGAACCACTCGAGCACGTCCCGGGCCTCGGGGCTCAGCCGGATTGTGTGAGCCTCTTCGGGCTTTGGCCAGCCAAACAACCTCCGCAACCTGGCAGCATACATGTTTGCCAAGCGGGCTTCCAGAGGGGGGGGGTTCGTGACGCGCCGGCCCAGGAGGTCGGAGGGAATCGAGTAGATGAATCGGGCCAGCAAGCCCATGTCGTTGAACTCCTCTGTGCTACAGAGCCCTGCTACCACGGAGGGTTGGGTTGCGATCCCGATCCCGATCAGGGGTTGAGGGATGAACAGGCTCTTGCTGGTTATGCTGGCGCGGTCGACTTGATGCGGGTCGCCCGAATAACCCTTGAGGAAGATGGCGAAGTTGTGAGTCTTGCCGTTGTTGTTGGAGTAGCGACCTTTCAGCACCTGGAACAGGTCGCCTTCAGGGCTCAGGATTCCGAGGCGGCCACTGTTGCGGTGCAACAGAATGGCAGCTCCTTCCGGTGTGACATCATCCGCCAACAGGCGCGGCGCCTCGGTGATTTCGGCCAGGTCGTCAATGCGAATCTGTAACTCCATCATGGCGTCCACGTCCACTGAGCCGTCCTTGCCACGCTTCTTGAGGCCGGCAAGTTGGGACTCGAGTCCCTCCCGCTCGAGCCTGGCTCGATGAATGCGGTCACGGTTGCGCTCGGATGCCTCCATCATCTCCGCGTAGAGCGGCCGGGTAACATCCCGAAAGACGGCGCTCTTGCGGTTGCCGGAATCCAGGGCGGTGACGGTATAGAGGTTCAGGGGTTCCCGCCAACCAGGGCGAGCCTCGATCTCCACCTTCCCCATGGTGGCTACTCCGATAGTGCTCAGGGCCAGCATGGCCGGGAGGTCCGACGGTGTCTGGGTTGCGGTGGCCAGGCCCGTCACGAATTCAGCGAGCCACCCTGGCAGCACCTCGAGCGGGAACGGCGGCGGATCCCAGGACTCGAAGGGGATCGGCTCGGGCCAATCTCCTCCAGGCTCCTCCTCCAGTCTGGCCCGGGCCGGCTCGGACGGCGGCGCATCCAGCTTGGCCCCGGCCACCCCGTTCCCACTCTTTCGAGCGCTCGCGATTTTGGCGAGCAGCTCGCCCTCCGTCCACGGCGGCTGGCATGTCTGGTTCCACGGGCGGAGCAGCTCGAGCGCCTCGGAGTCCGTCAAACCGAAGTCCACTACCAGGTTGCAGGCGGTGACGTATGTCCACTGGTCGCCCCCAGCGCCCTCCACGGCCGGATCCCTCCGCTCGAGCCAGGCCCGAGCCCGGTCATAGGCGGACGGGCGGCCGGGGGCAGACGGGGCAGACGGGGCAGACGGTGCAGGCGGCGTAGCCAGCCACTCCACCCTGAACACGGGGATGCCAGCGAGCAACTCCTCCGTCCACGGCTCGGTGGGCTCATACAGCCCACCGTCAGGATGAGGGCTCCCGGGCGCCAGGACATAGCCACCGTCCCCCCGGACGTCGAGGGCGAGCTTGCCCTGGCCTGTCTGGATACGAGCAGCGTTGCGGACGGGCACGTCCGGGGCCCGGTAGTAGCGATGCCAGCCCTTGCTGGTTCGTACCATGGCCCGGGTGGCTGGCAGGTTGGCCCGGGCCCACTCCTCGGCCTCGGGGCTGTCGGTGTCCACCACGACCAGGCCGGACACGGCCCCGGTGATGATGGCCATGGCCTCGGTCCGGCCCACCCCGAACCAGCTCCGTAGTTGGTCGTCGGTGGCCCGCTCGGTCTGGTAGCTCGCCCACCGGATACTGGGCTTCTTGGTTCCGGGGGGGATCGGGATGATGCTGCAGCCCAGGGCGGCCAGGGCACGGGCTCTGGTCAGGGGGTCAGTCATCGGCCACCTCCCGTGTCGGAGCAACGCCGAATAGTCGATAGCCAGACCGGAAGGCAAGCGCCGAATAGTCGATGACCAGACCGGCAGGCAACGGCTCCCAGGTCGGAGAGGGGGGCGGTGTGATGTCGTACCTGCTCGAGGCGCCCCGTAGCGTCCACTCCACGTCGCGCGGGCGTAGTATCGTCGCGTGGAGGAGATGGTCCGCCACCTCCACGATCTGCGGCCAGTGGGAGCGCACCAGCGCCTCAGCGCGGTGGCGATACTGCTCGATCCATTGGTGGGCGACATCCCACGAGAGGTCTGCAGCCCACAGCATCCTGCCGACCATCGAGTAGATGATCTGGGCATCAGAGAGCGCTCCCGAATACCCGAGGCCGTGGCTCGAGAATTGCGCGGCCAGCTTATCTTGCCCGGTGAGGAGGCTCTCGGCTATCGGGCCGGCTATCACGACGACCAGGAGTTTCTCTGCGCGACAGAACGCCTGCGGCGATAGGCGCCTAGGGTGGCGCCACGGCGATGCGTGGCGCCCCTGCTCGTCCCGCATCTTCAGGCGCATCTCGCCACGCGAGATGACCCGGCCGTCGTCGTCCTCGTCGTCCCAGCAGGTGACGACGACGTCGACGTATTTGAGCCCCAGGACATGGGCGGCGATGGTATGCCCTGCCTCGTGGATCCACGATGCCAAGATCGGGTCGGGTTGCGCGGACGGGGCCGGTCGGGTATACTGGGAGTGTCGGTTTTCTCTACCGCCCCCGGGCCCGTCAGACCCCGGGGGCGGCGTCATATATGGGCTCATGGCTACACCTCCCGCACGCGAGAGGCGGGGCATTCCTGGCGGCGGAGCCAGGCGTTGAGGTGGGATAGCCGGAATCGCAGTTTGCCCAGGGCGCCGAGGCGGCAGCAGGACAGGGCGCGCTCACGGACGGCCTTGCGGAGGGTTTGGGGGTGGCGACCAGTGTAGGCGCTGGCCTCATGGATGTTGAGGATTGGATCATAGCCAGCCGTGCTGGCCGCAAGAGTAGGCGACATGGCTCCTCCATGTTTAGGCGGCGCCTCGCCTCTCGGCCAGGCCGAAAGACAAATGCAGCCGCCCCGACATGGGTGCTCGCTGGTGGCCTCTCCTGGCGGCGGGCGTGCTGTCCCTCGCATGCTCCCTGCACTGGTCAGGGTTTGCCGGCTCGATGCCGGTGGCTGGTGGGACTATGGTGGCGCTGGGCGCCGGTTGCACGGCCGTCGATCAGTCGATACTGACCGGGGCTCCCTGGGTAGACCGCCCGCGTCGGGAGAGTGTGGGCGGCCAGGAATCAGCTCTCGTCTGCTACATACCTCATTCATGGTGGGTGCTCGTGACAGCTCGGCAGAGGAGCGTACTCCTAGCGGAATGATAGCAGACATGAGCCGATATAGCAAGTAGGAAATTCAACCTAGGTTGAATGGCGTTCATACTCCACGGCCCGGGGCATGCTGAGCCGACAATCTGTCACACAGATACCTACTCCACCGCCCGGGCATGCTGGCCGAGCCCGGCTGAGCCCGACAATCTGTCTGACAGATACTACTCCACGGCCCGCAGGTGCCGTTTGCGGCGCCCGAGGGCGGCCACCAGGTGGGCCAGCTCGGCAGCCGTCAGTCGCTCGCGTAGTACCTCCGCCAGGGCCTCCGGGTCGCCCCAGGGCAGCGGTGGCTCGGGCGCGGGCTTCGGGCGGGGGGCGAGCAACTCCATGGCGGCTTTGTTGTGCTCGGGGGAGAGGTGGGCATACCTCTCGGTGACCTTCGTGCTCTTGTGTCCTGCGAGCTTGGCGATGGTCACAAGGGACACGCCCGCCATGGCCAGTCGCGAACAGAACGAATGCCGCAAGTCGTGCCAGTGAAAATCCTGAATGCCGGCCCGGCGAAGGGCTGTCTGGAGGGCCCCGATAGCCGAGCGGCCACGATAATGCTCGCCTGGATCCTGACCAGGATAGACCCATGGGCTCCCGTGTGAAGCCAATTGCGCCGCGAGCAGCTCGGCCAATCGGTCGCTCATGGGAACGGTGCGCTTCTCCCCGTGCTTACTCTGTCGGATGGTGATGACACGGGCGCGGAAGTCAAGATCCCCGCGCTGGAGAGTGAACTGCTCGCCCTGCCTGAGCCCGCTCAGGAGCGCCACCTCGATCTTCGGCCAGAAGTCGCCAGCGGCGGGGCGGAGGGCCGTTTCCTCCTCCTCCGTCAAATACCGAACGCGCTCGTTGTTCTCTCGGATCTGCGCCACCTTGGCAACAGGATTCGCGGCCACCAGGTCGTCTTTGATGGCCAGGTTGTAGACCATTTTGAGGAAGGCAACAGCCCTGTTGACGGTGGCCGGGGCGACCTTATCGTCTTTCTGGCGCCTGGCTCTCCAGGCAGTGATGTCCGAGGGTCGCACCTCGTTGGCGGCTACGCTCCCCAGGGCCTCCGTCCAGTAGGCGGCATACCGGCGATTGTCGCGGGCGCTCTTCCTGGCCTCAAATTCAGGGCGGAACTTCTCGATCATAGCGGCGACGGTCAGAACCTTCTGCTGAGTCAACTCGGGCAGCTTCTTCTTCTGCAGCTTCTCAGTCTGGCGCTTTGCGTAGAGCTGGCGAGCAGCGACCTTTGTGCCCACCTTCTCGCGCTTCTTGTTACCCTCGCAGTCGTTATACTGGATCCACCAGGTCCCGCTTCCGGGAGGGCGCTCATACAGGCCTCGGTCAGGGTTGTTCTTCTTCGCCATGATGTTCCTCCAGGGAACTCCCGGCCGTCAGGCGAAGATTACGGTGCTACGCAGTGCCCTGGCCTTCGAGTCGGGGTTCTGTCTTGTCTGGCTCATCTTCGCGCAGGCTCGCTCACCTCCTGTTATGGACACCTAAATGGACACTGAGTTTTTCGCTACGACCAAAAGTCAACAATATAGACGTTTTTCCGTATACGCCAACAGTCTTCAAAACCGTTGTGCAGCTAACACTGCAGGAGTGTTCGACTCGCTCCCATTCCCGCCAAATCAAGCCCGTAAAGCACTTCGAATCGGTCTGATCGGATGAGCCCTGCCCGTATTGCAGCAAGAAGGCGTTCCGTCGACCCGTCCCGAGGGCATGCTCTGCGTTCAGTGTAATGGCCTGATTTCCTAAGGCAACCTGGTCTCTACAGTCCCGCTTCAGTGAAAAGCTGCGCTGCCGAGGTCCCGAGCGCCCCGGCGATGCGGACGATGTTGACCGAGGCCGGGTTGCGCTTGCCGTTCTCGCAGTCGCTCCAGTAGGTCGCCGAGATGCCAGCCTCGTGCGCTGCGGCCTCCTGCGACAGGCCCAGTTCCTGGCGTCTCTCGCGAATGGCTGCCCCGAGCCGAGCCTTTACGGTCGCCGCGTCCACCCGACAAGTCAAGCAGGACCCGGGGCAGGAGGTCCATAAACTATAAGTGAGGTCGGGAGGGTGGCCCGCAGGCAAAGCCGACTCCGGACTAAATTGTCCGGCGCCGTCAAGACGGATCAGCCCCGCCTGAGGGAAAGGCATCCCAGGTAATAGGCTTGATGAGCTGAGGCATGTTGACCGCAACTGCACTCTTTGATCCAGTCTGAGCAAAGCATTTTGCACGACGGGCAATGTTTCACGACAGCACGGCTCCCTCAACAAACATAAGCCCACAGACTGGACACTTCTTGTCTTCTGGGCCAATGCTTTTCGCGCTGTCGCTAAACTTTGTCTGCGGAGCGATTGAAAAGCGTTGCGACTGCGGGCACCAGTTCCCACCGCTGACCAAATCGCAGAAGGCTCTTGCGACTGAAAAGGAAATGAAGGGCTGTGCCATTCCAATTTTCCTGATGAACCCAGCGCTGGGCATTGCTTGGCTACTGGGAATAATCCTGGCCGGGAAAGTTAAGAAAAGGCGAATTGAAGCCGAGCGGCTGAAGGCGGTCGGAGAGCAGGAGTTCGGCTCCGTCGAACCGCAAACCGCTGGTCAGACCTCTGGCGAACAAGACGTGAACGAAAATAACCCAGATAAGTAGCGGCTCCTGGAGTTAGGACGACCACGTGGCGGGCTCGGTCCTCGGCGAGCAGGCGGAAGGCTGACCCCCCGGACGTGCAGCCAGGGGCTTTCCGCCGGAGACTCCGGCATCCTGGAGTTCCTCGACCCCAGCCAGAGCGGCGCAGGCACGGAAGCGCTCCACCTGCACGGCCAGGCTCACGCCCTCGTTGGCCTGCTCCTCGGTGGAGCAACGGGCGTAGATCAGGGCAATCTCCGTGGCTCCTCCAGTTCCCAAGCTCATGCCGACCAAGCCTCGCCCCGAATAGCGGATTCCCGCCGAGAGCGGTGTGAGCGGCACCAGAAGTCTTGCAGCAAGCGATATCAGTTCTCTTTAGAGGACAACATAGTAGGATTCCCCCTCCCGCATCGCCGCCCGACGGCGCGAGGATGGAGATCCGGCGCCTCCTGAACAATTGCGACGCCGCGCAACTCAGTCACACGGCCGCTGAGACCTCTTGCTCGGGGTACTCGCGCACCTGCCCGTCGGAGGTGGTCGTCATGTAGAGAAAGGTCGCCCGTTTGGGCCCGTTCCCGGTGATTGAAAGGTGCACCGGCTTGAAGCCGAGCGCTTGACCAGCGGTTGCCAGCGTCAGTGCGACTCCCTCGACTACGCGACCGTGCTGCGACTTGAGTCGGGCATGAGCGTTGTGGTCGTCGCCCGAGAGCCTGTCCGAAACCGGCTCGATCACGATCAAGCTGTCGACCGAGGGGGTCCGCCCGCAGGGCACGCAGGCGACCTCGAGCGGCCCCGTGAAGTCGACGCCGAGAGCGCGCTCGCGAACCGGATCGTCGAGAAGGTGCAGGCGCTCGTGTACGCCGTCAACCGCGAGCTCCAGTCCGCCTTCATCGAGGGCGACCTGCGCGCGATCGACGCGCTCTTGAACGGCGGCCAGGGGATGCTGTTCGACATCGAGTTCGACATCATGGGCCTGAAGGAGGCCGGGCGCCGGCTCGAGCAGCTGGCGCGCTCGCTCGACCCGGAGCTGGCCGCCGAGGCGGCCGAGCTCGCCGACTTCATGCACCAGTCGCAGACGGCCGTCGAGAACATCGAGGAGCCATTGCGGGCGACGGCGAACCCGATCGAGC
>QWHO01000649.1 GCA_021404945.1 bacterium CPR1 | reverse complement strand
CTCAACCAGTCAGTCGAGGCTCTGGTGCTGCTGACCCAACGCCTGGGCTTGAGCGCTGCCAGCGAGCTCTGGCCGGCTTTGGCTGCCAATGGCGCCAACCTGAGCCCACTGGTGCGGGTGGATCTGGCCTCGCGCCTCGAGCTCGTCTCACGACGCTGGACTCCCGAGGCCAGGGCCGAGGACCTGAGCAGCCTGCTTGCCGAGGTGCTGGCCGAGGCCAGTCGCCCGGAGGGCAAGGCCGACCGTCTGCTCAAGAGTCTGGAGGTGCTGCTGCCCGAGGACGGCGCCCGGGTGGTCGGCTTCCTGCAAGAGCATCGCGCCCCCGGAGGACGGCTGGCCCACCTGACCCTGGCCCAGGCGATGGACGACTTCATGGCCGTGATCGGCACCAGGGTGCTGTCTGACAGCCTGGAGGGCGTGCTCGAGCAGATGCTGGCCCGCCAGGGTCGCACCGTTGAGGAGCGCGACGAGTCGCTCATCGTGGGCGGCGTGGTGGTGCGCAAGAAGGAGCATGACCAGGGAGCTGCTCCCTGACTCGGGTTCGCCACCGGAAAATCGCATTCGGAAGGCGACAAAGGTTAACACCGATCACAGTCTCTTAACAGTTGGCCCTCCCCGTGCTCGCCACGCCGAGAGTATGCTGTGGGTGGCAGGCTGGACCGGTCTGGCCGCTCAGCACCGAGTATGCTGAGGGTGGAGGTCGGTCCCGGGAAAGGAGACCTCTGACGATGATCGGTGCAAGCACGCCCTTTTCCAACACCAACTCCTACTATACGCCCAGCGCCGCGCTCGGTGGCTTCGACTGGATGGGAAGCGCCGTCTTTCAGGGCCAGGCGTTGCTGAACGCCCAGGCCAACGCTCTCTCGATCGGAATGATGGACATGCGGGGCCTGACAGGGATGGTAGCGCGCATGAACGGCTCGCCCTATCCGGGTGCGGGCGCTGGTTCGACGGGCTCACCGGCGGCGGCCATCCTCCAGGAGGCACTCCTGACCGCGATGACGGCCCTCCAGGCCCAGGCGGGCCCGGCCGCTCCCCCGCTCCCGGCGGCGGGTTCCCCACTCAACCTGTTGCTCAACCGCTAGAAGTGTTGTAGGGGGCCGAACTTCTACAGCGGCGTTGCAGTTTGGTCGGCGCTTACGCCCGAATTTTACGGCCCTGGCAGGTGCCTCGGCCCTTCTCGGAAACAGAAAGGGCGGTTCGAAAACCGCCCTTTCTGGAGTGAGCCTCGAATGCAGCCTACCCGGCCAGCAGGTACTCCTGACCAGCCTGATTGGGCTTTTCCGGATCCCAGTTGGACTCGTCGTCCATCTCGCCCGGGTCGGGGCGAGGAGCCACCGTCTTGATGCTCTCGGCCATGGTCAGGTAGTTGGCCACCCCGGCCGCAACGTGCTCGCAGAAGCGATCCTGGAAGCCGTTGTCCACCAGCAGGGCCTCCTCGCCCCGGTTGGAGATGAAGGCCGTCTCCACCAGGATGGCGGGAGCGTTGGTGTGCACGATGACGTGGAAGTTGGCCTGCTTGACTCCGCGGTTGGGCAAGAGCTGAGCGGTCTGGTTTTGCACAAGGCGGGCGGCGATCTTGGACTTGGAGCTGGCGTTGCGCGCATGGTAGGTTTCCGTCCCCACCGCGTTGTGGTTCTCGGCGGAGTTGCAGTGCATGCTGATGAACAGGTCGGCGCCCCAACGGTTGGACAGGCTGCACCGTTCCTGGAGATCTTCTGACTTGCTCCCACCGGGCAACACGGCGCTGTCGGTCGTGCGCGTGAGGCGCACCTCGGCACCCAGCGCCGTCAGGTCCTCCTTCAGCTTCTCGGACATGGAAAGGGCCACGTCCTCTTCCTCCGCTCCGGCCTGACCGATGGCTCCGGGATCCGGTCCCCCATGGCCGGGGTCGATCATGATCTTTTTGCCCTCGAGAGGGCGCATCTGAATCATCATGCCCGCAGAATAATGCAGGCCCGGACCCGGAAGATTAACGATTTGTGAATGCCAGGACAGGTTTTGGCATGAGTGGCTCAAAGTTGCCATTGAGAGCGATTCTAAATGAGCGAGAGGGAAGGCCTGTGCCAAGCTGAACGCGACCCGGGCTGGCCTCAAGGCGTGCTCATCGTGGCCACGTCGCAGGATGCAGCCAGCCGGGCCAGCCGACGGGAGCAGACCCGAATGCGTCGCAAGCGCTGAGGTCAGCCTATTTTCAGGGCCGACACTTAGACTCTGGCTGTGGACCGCTACTGGGACGTCGCCGGCAAGCTGATGACGAGGGCCTCGGTACCCCTCGAGCGGCATCTTTTGATGCGCGAGAACCTGGCCACTTATCTCGTCCACTTCCCCGACGAGTTCGTCGGCAAGCTCGACCGCGAGGAAGCGACCCCCCGCTCAGGCTACGCCGTGGGCCGCCAGGAGTGGCGCTGGGCGGACAAGCTGGTGCGGGACCTGGAGAAGCCCTATACCGACGACGAGGTGCGTGACCGGGTCAAAGAGCTCGATGCCGAGCTCAAGCAGGTCGCTGCCGAGCTCATGGAGCACGCTGGACGTCGCATCTACCTGACGGGAAGCGCCGTGAAGGGGCGCCTGGGCGCGCACTCCGACCTGGATTGTGTGGTGGAGGGCTCGAGCTATCGGGGCAAGCTGGTCTCGGTGCACTCC
>QWHO01000120.1 GCA_021404945.1 bacterium CPR1 | reverse complement strand
CCCAGTTGACGAAGGGCGATTCGGTAGGGGTCTCCATGAAGGCACCCTGCTGGTAGAGCTTGAGCGCGGCCTCCAGTTTGGCAAACCCTTCTTCGAGCATCCGAAGGTCGAGCTCGAGCAGGTCATTCTCGCCCAGGTTGCGCTCCATTTGCTGAAAGGCTTGAATGATGAGCAGGCAGGCCTCGCGGCGCTCTGGGACGCCCTTTTCATCCTTTTTAGAGCTCTGATCGATCTCCTCGACAGCCTTCTCGAAGAACTGGCGGCCGCCATCGGCGGCCACTCGGAAGTCGTCCGAGCTCATCTCACCGGCCTTGAGAGAGGCCACCGCTTTGGTAAAGAAGTTCAGGACCGGAAACTGGCTGGGGCCGGTCTGGGCGTACCGACTCTCGTAGTGGGTGACGGCCACGTACATGTTGTTGGTGGCCTGGATGAGCTGGTCGATGCCTCGCTCGAGGCGGACTGGTTGGCGGTCCTTCAAGAACATGGCCAGGGTGCCCTGAGCCTCGGCCACCTGCTCGAAGGTCTCGAGCACCGCGTCGATAGACTCGCGGAAGGCGGCGGCAAAGGCTTCTCCCTCGGCGGCCACTGCCTCCAGAAAGCTGGCTCGGGCCTGATCGAGCGCCATCACCCGCTCCTGCAAATAGAGATTGAGCTCGTTCAGCTTGCCTGGCTCACCCGAGAGCACCGCTCGGCAGAGGTCGAGCAGCTTGTTGGTCTGGGTCGAAGGCGTGGGCTGCTGGGTTGCAGTGGGTTCGGCCATGATTCATCGCTCCCCCGGTGGAAGTTCTATCGTCACTCTTCGCGGTCGAATTTCGAAGAATCCTCTCGGGTCTTCGCGCGCCTGCGGCTGGGCTGTACCCGGGGCGGCTCGGCCTTCTGCTTGCGAAAGTGGGGCGGCCAGGGCGCATCCTCCTGGCCCCGGGCCAGCTCGAGCAGGCTTTCCAGGCTGCCCGAGACCTGGTCGATGGCCTCGTGAGGGTCACCCATCTCCGCGTAGCGGAGCGGAACCGTGTCCATGGTGAAGCAGGCCGGTTCGACCGTGGCTACCTCCTCCCATCGCAGCGGGCAAGAAACGCGTGCATCCGGGGTGGGGCGCACCGAATAGGCCGAGGCCACGGTGCGGTCGCGGGCGTTCTGGTTGTAGTCCACGAAGACGCCGTGGCGCTCCTCCTTCCACCACTTCGAGGTGGCCAGGGCGGGAACCCGACGCTCGATCTCGCGGGCCAGCGCCAGGGCCGACTGGCGCACTTGAGTGAATTCCCAACGAGGCTGGATACGCACCAGGATGTGCATGCCGCGCGAGCCGCTGGTCTTGGGGAAGCCCTCCAGGCCATGGTCGCGCAGCACCCCGCGGGCCACCAGGGCCACCTCGCGCACCTGGGCGAAATCCACCCCCGGAGTGGGGTCGAGATCGATGCGCAGCTCGTCGGGCCGGTCCACGTCGTCGGTGCGCACCGGCCAGGGGTTGAGGTCGAGACAACCCAGATTGGCCACCCAGGCCAGCCCGGCCACCTCGTCGAGCACCACCTCGTCGGCCGACCGGCCGCTGGGAAAGGAGATGGTGCAGGTGCGGATCCAGTCGGGACGGCTGGGAGCGCGTTTCTGGTAGAACGGCTCGCCCTCGGCTCCGTCCACGAAGCGCTTGAGCACCATGGGACGATTGCGCACGCCTCGCAGGGCCCCTTCACCCACCCTCAAGAAGTAGCGCACGAGATCGAGCTTGGTCTTGCCCGCCTTCGGAAAGTAGACCTTATCCGGATTGGTGACCGTAACCTCGCGGCCAGCCGCCTCCAGAGTCAGGCTGCTCTTCAACTGGCAGTCTGGTTGAGCAGGTAGACCACGTACTTGCCTAACAGCTCGACCTGCTGGGGGTTGAGCTCACCAAAGCGCAGGCCCGAGAGCACCAGGCCGGTCTCGGAGTCGCGGCGCGAATCCACCACGAGCCCCGGCAGGCTAAGAGTGGGCAGAATGCGCCACAGGCACATATCCAGTTGCAGCCGGGTATCGCGGGGGAATTCCTCGTTCAGCTCGATCAGGGCCCCACCAACGCCCAGGTTGACAACCCGGGCGTTGAGCTGGCTCTTGTCGGGCGCTTCCACTCGGGCCGGAATGGAGGCGTTGGCTCGGATGAACTTGCGTTTCTGGTAAACCCGGCTCTCGTCAAAGCCCAGCTCTTGCAGCACAAGCTTGACCCAGGAGGCCCGCAGATTGTCGCTCGAGTCGTCATAGCGAAGGCCGCTGACGCTCTCGACGTAGCGAGCATGGGGCTGGCTCCAGATCACCTGGCAGCGAATTCCCCCGGCTTCGGCGCCGTTGTAGTGGATGCTCACCTGGGAGCCTTCGGGAAGCTTGCTGGGGCACTTGAGACGAAGGCCGTCCACGCCCAGGTCGGTGACCACGCCCTTGAGCTTCTCCTCGCCCTGCTGCACCTCGACCTGGCAGTAGCAGCGAATCCGGATCATGCGCCGGCGCTCTTCCAGAGTGACCCCGCCGGCCGACTGCAGTCCCTGAATCTGGTTCTTGAACATGGCGCCTCACCGAGCGCGGCCAGACATCCCCGGCACGGCATTTCGACCGCGCGACACTCCCAGGATTGTGCCGGAGGTCCGACCCCGCCTGCTGGCCGGTCGGAACCGTAGGTTCAGCGAGCCCGGGACGGTTCCTGCCCTGAGCCGAGGCGTCCATAGATCAGCATGAGGCTGAACGTGGTCAGCAGCATCAGGGTCGAAACCGCGTTGATCTCAGGTGTGATGCCGGTTTTTACCATGCTGTAGATGCGGATCGGCAGGGTTCCTGAGCCGATCCCCTGGGTGAAGAAGGTGACGACGAAATCATCGATGCTGATGGTCAGGCAGAGCAAAGCGCCCGAGATGACGCCGGGCAGGATTCGGGGCAGGGTGACCAGACGGAAGGTGTCCCAGGGCCCGGCCCCCAGGTCGGCCGCAGCCTCCTCCAGGCGAAAGTCCATCCCGGCCAGGCGGGCCCGCACCGTGATGGTCACGTAGGAGACACAAAAAGCGATGTGGGCCACGATGATGGTGGAGAGCGAGAGCTTCCAGCCGATGGCAGCCAGGAAGGCAAGCAGCGAGGTTCCCATGACCACCTCGGGCACCACCATGGGCAAAAAGACGAGACCGCTCAGCGCTGCCTGCATTCGGAAGCGGTAGCGGGTCAGGGCCAGGGCGGCCATGGTGCCCAGCACGGTGGCAGCCAGGGTTGCGATCAGCCCGACCTGGAGGCTGTTCAGGAGGGCCCGCTGGATCTCGGTATCTTGCATCAGTTTGGCATACCATTGCAGGGTGAAGCCCTTCCAGACGGCGTTGCGCGGGTCCTGGTTGAAGCTGTAGAGAGCCATGACCAGCACTGGAGCGTACAAGAAGAGATAGACCAGAGCGGTGTAGACCAGCAGGACGAAGGAGCGCTTCAAGCCAGCACCCGTTCCGAGCCGGACAGGCGCAGATAAAGGGCGATGCCGATCAGCATCAGCACCATCAAGAGCAGCGCCAGAGCGGCTCCGAAAGGCCAGTCGAAGAGCTGGAGATACTGCTCCTGGATAGCCTGCCCGATGGTGATGGTGCTCGGTCCGCCCAGAAGCTCGGGGGTCACGAAGTCGCCCATGGCTGGCACGAAGGTCAGCAGGGTGGCCGCGATCACGCCCGGACGCGAGAGCGGAAGAACCACTTTGAGGAAGGTGGAGAGGGGCGAGCCGCCCAGGTCGGCTGAGGCCTCCAGCAGGCTCCGGTCAATCCGCTCCAGGGCCACGGAAATGGGCAGGGTGGCGAAGGGCAGGAAGCCGTAGGTCAGGCCCAGGATGACTGAGCCATCGGTGGCCAGCATGTCTAGCGGACGCCCCAACCAGGGCTCGAAGAGCACCGTGTTGATCAGGCCTTCGGTCTGCAGCAAGGTCATCCAGCAGTAGGTGCGCACCAGATACGAGGTCCAGAAAGGCAGCATTAAGAGCAGCAAGAACAGGCTCTTGTGCCTTCCGCCGTGGAGAGCGATGAAGTAGGCCAGAGGGTATCCCAGCACCAGGCAGGCCAGAGTGGTGGCGGCGGCATAGCTGGCCGAGCGGAGTAGGACGGGATAGTAGTCGGGGTTCATGGCCCGCCGATAGTTCTCCAGCGTCAACTCTTTGCCGATCTCGTAGTCGGGGGTGACCAGGTGGAAGCTCTGCAGGGCCACTGCTCCCAGTGGCAGCAAGTAGAAGAACACCAGCCAACCCACCATGGGTAGCACCAGGAGCCAGGCTGTGCGCTGTTTCATACGCTGTGCAGCTTCACTTTCTCCCAGACCCGGTCCCAAAGGCGCTCGCCCTGGCCCAGGTCTTCCTGGAAGATGGTCTGCTCGAGCATCTGCTCGGGGGCGTAACCGAGGGGATTGTCCAACAGCCTGGGATCGACCAGCTCGCGGGCCCGGGTCACGGCGTTGGGGTAGCCCACCGTGTTGGTGATTGCGGCGGCCACCTCGGGCTTGAGCACGAAGTTGACGAAGGCGATGGCGGCCTCGTAATGGGGGGCATCATGGGGGATGCACAGGTTGTCGGCCCAGATGTAGCCGCCCTCTCGGGGAATGACGTAGCCCACCTCCGGCAGCGATTCGTGGGCCTGCCCCACGTCGCCCGAGTAGCCCAGGGCCACATGGAGCTCCTGGCGCACCAGATCGTCGATCATGTCGGTGCTGTATTTTCGCACCAGGGGCTTTTGCTCGAGCAGGGCCCTCTGGGCCCGCTCGAGGTCTTCAGGGCGAACCGAGTTGCCGTCCAGGCCCAGCTTGAGCAGGGCAGCGCCAATAGTATCGCGCTTTTCGTTGAGCATGCCGATGCGGTTCTTGTAGCGAGGCTCCCAGAGGACGCTCAGCGAGTCGGGAACGGGGCGGGCGTGGGTGGTATTGAAGGCCACCCCGGTGGTGCCCCACAGGTAGGGCACGCTGAAGCGGTGCTCCGGGTCCCAGGGTTTGTGTTGAAAGCGTGGCAACAGGCCTTCCAGACCCGACACGCCCTGCATCGGAGCAAGAAGCTGGTGCTTGATCAACCGGCGCACCATGTAGTCGGTGGCCACCACCAGATCGTAACCCTCCAGCCCGATTTTGAGCTTGGCGAAAAGCACGTCCTGGGAGCTGAAGGTGTCCTGGTTGACCCGAATGCCGGTCGCCTTCTGAAAGTCGGGAATGGTGGTTTCGCCGATGTAGTTGGCCCAGTTGTAGAAGTTCAGCGTCTTGGGCGCGAGCGAGCAGGAGCTGAGCAGGGCCCCGGTGGCCAGGCAGCCCAGAAACGAGCGCCGGGACATTTCAAGAATTGAGAGAGGAGCCCGAGTCCTCGTCAACGAGCCTCGGCGGGCAGCAGGGTGCCGCTGGTTGGCCTCCACTGCAAGAAGACCGATTCACCGGCCTGGTAGCCGTCCACCACGTCCTGGTTCTGCTGCTCGGTGGTCAGGCGCACGCCTTCGGCCACCTCCACGGTGTATCGGGTAACCGGGCCCATGTAGGTGCACTCCACCACCCGGGCGGGCAGGCAGTTGGAGCCGTTGCTGCCGGGCTCGCGAGTGAGCCAGAGCCGCTCGGGCCGAACCGACAGCTCGACCCGGGCACCCACCGGTGCCTTCTCAGCCGAAGGGGCCACCAGGCTCACACCATCGGCCAGCACCACGGTCGAGCGACCGTTGTTGACGGCTCTCACGGTGGCCGGAAGAAAGTTGGCGGTGCCGATGAAGTCGGCCACGAAACGAGTGGCCGGACGCTCGTAGATGGCCCGGGGGGCGTCCACCTGCTCCACCTTGCCGGCATTCATGACGGCCACCCGGTCGGAGGTGCTGAGGGCTTCCTCCTGATCGTGCGTGACCAGAACGAAGGTGATGCCCAGATCCTTTTGAAGGCGCTTGAGCTCAGTGCGCATGTCTCGACGCAGCTTGGGATCCAGGGCCGACATGGGCTCGTCCAACAAGAGAACCTGGGGCTGGTTGACCAGAGCTCGGGCCAGAGCCACCCGCTGTTGCTGGCCACCGGAAAGCTCGGTGGTGCGCCGGGCCAGCAGGTCGGGCAGGCGCACCAGCTCGAGCGCCTGGCTCACCCGGGTCTGGATCTCGGCCTCCGGGACGCTGCTGCGGCGCAGGCCGAAGGCCACGTTGTCGTACACGTTCAGGTGGGGAAAGAGGGCGTAGCTCTGAAACACGGTATTGACCCGCCGGCGGTAGGGGGGGAGCGACTGTACAGGCTTGCCGTCCAGGCGGATCTCGCCCTGGTCGGGCTCCTCGAAACCCGCTACCAGGCGCAGGCTGGTCGTCTTGCCGCAGCCCGAAGGCCCCAGTAAAGAGAAAAATTCGCCTCGGCGAATCTGCAGGGTTACGTTGTCCACTGCGGTCACACGGTCGAAGCGCTTGGTGACGCCCACCAGCTCGACGACGAGCTCTTCCAATAAACGGTCCCTCCGCTCCCTGGTCAGCTGCCCTCGGAGCCCGCCAGGGCGCGACTCGGAGAGCGAAAACTGCCGCCTCCATCTTAGCCGATAAGTGCCTCTTTGAACAGATTGTTTCGATACTGAATCTGATTCAGTTTACTCGCCAGGAGGCTTGCCCGGGAACCTGAATCGACTGTCCCGGCAAGACCTGGGATGCGACCTCCGCGCTTTCGGCGCACCGCCCGCCGTGCCTTGAAGGTGCCGGGCCAGGGCGCGGTCAAAGAGGCAACCCATGAAGGGCATGTGTGTGGTGACCTCCGGGATGTGCGGTCTTTGGGACAGCACCCATTTTCCCATGGTCTACGACGAAGAGAGCTGGTACGATACGCTCGGGGATGACTCGGAGGTCGTGCGTCACACGCTGGGTGGATACTTCGTGCCGGTGAGGCTGAACACGCCCGGGGTCTTCGAGTACGAATTGCGGTTGGGCACAGCGGCCGAGCCGGCCGACCTGACGGAACGCGAGCGGAGCTTGCTGGCGGTCAGCTCGCGCAAGTATCTCTTCCGCTCCTCGGGAGGGCTCTGTTTCGGCGACTACCGCCATCTCGAGGCGGTGGCCAGCGACAAGGTCGGTTACCTGGAGGTCGCGGCTGGCGAGTATGTGGCCCAGATCCACATCCTGGCCTGGAACGACGAGCCCGGGGCGGAGGATGAGCGGGGCCATCGAAACGAGGGCACGCTGCCTGACCTTTTGATCACGCTGAACCCGGCCTCCCTGGACTTCAGGGCGCCGGGCTCGCTGCAGACCTTCACTCGCTCCAGGCCTTAACGCTCGTCCCGGTCTCCGCTGGCGCTGCCTCCACTGGCCTCGGGGACGACTTCGCCACAGGCAATGGCCGCCAACTCGTGACCGTGAGGCGACTGAGCGGCGGCTTCCATCAGCTCGCTGCGCCGGGTAGGCTTTGTAACGGCGTTTTCGATAGCCTTTTGGGAGGCCATGGGCGAGAGTTGCAGCCAATCCGCGCGGCGATGACCGGGGGGCGCGACCGAGGGCTCGATTTCGGTCGGCCGGGCCGTGGTGGCCGGGGCCTGCACCGTGACCTGCCGCTGGGGGATGTGAATGTTGTTGGCGGCGTTGGCGCTGGCTGCGTGGTTGTTACCGATGGCTTCTATGCCGTCGGAGCGTTTGTGCGGGTGGGCCACCTGGACACCTCCGTAAACTGGCTCTAGACCTCCATTTTGCGGCATGATGACAAGAATGTAAACTTCCGACATGTTAACAAGTTTGACCGTTCGGGAGTCGGAGCTCCTTGGAATGGTCGTTTCGTGGATCGACCTTTGCCTGAGCCCGTGCGCGCAGGCAGACGGCTTCGACCGGGGGCAGCGGATTGCTCGCGCCGGGGCAAGAAGTCGTAAGTCTTTCCAACCCTACGCCAGTTGGGCGCCTCACCAAGCCCTGCCGACCGATCCCCCTCGTCCGCCGTGGTAACATAGGGTATGACAATTCTGGAGAGAATGGTCCTGGCCGTGGAGAAGGTTCGCGATCGACTCTTGAGAGCAAGCCGGGCTCTCGCCACAGCCGGCATTGGATACGCGGTGGTCGGCGGGAATGCCGTTGCGGCCTGGGTCGCGAAAGTGGATGCCGGGGCGGTCCGGAATACCCAGGACGTAGACTTACTGCTCGACCGAAAGGACCTGGCGCAGGCCACTCAGGCCCTGAAGAACGCCGGATTTTCCTATCGCCATGCGGCCGGCGTTGACATGTTCTTGGACGGGCCGCAAGCCAGAGCGAGAGACGCGGTGCACATCGTGTTTGCCGAGGAGAAGGTTCGTCCGGACTACCCCCTGCCGACCCCCGCGCTCGATGAGGTCGAGCCCTTCGACGAGTTCGTGACCCTGCGTCTGGACGCGCTTGTTCGCATGAAGCTGACCTCCTACCGCCGCAAGGACCAGGTTCACATACTGGATCTGATTGGCGTCGGCCTGGTGGATGAGACCTGGCTGGAGCGCCTCCCTTCCGAGTTGTTGCCTCGGCTCCGTGAGCTTTTGGAGTCCAAGGAGGAGTGAGCTCCGGACTTCTCTAGGGGGAGGGAGCGGGCGAGGGAGCGACCGGTCTGGCTCCGCTGGTCTCCTCGATCTGCATTCCCTGCTGACTGTGGTAGCGAAACTGCTTCAACCCGTGACGCTCGGGGGTGGGACAGGACAGCAAGTAGCCGCCCGGTATGCTGGTCATGAGGTAGTTCTTGCCGCTGGCCGGACACTGGGGATACCGGGAAATGTACTTTGGGAACATCTCGTCGAGCGACTTGGGAAACGTCTTGTTGTGATCCTTGGCGAAAAGCTCGGTCTGGGTGGCCAGACCTTTGAGGTTAAAGCCGCACTGCAGGGCAATCTGCTCGGTTCGCCGCTGCTCAGCCAGCCGCGCCATAAAGCCCCAGTCCACCTCGGGCAAAGTAAAGCTTTGCCCCCCATAGGCCGCCGGGTCCGGAATCGAAAGCGCGTACTTCTTGAACGGAGGCTTGCACAGGTAGACGAACGACTTGCCGGTTCCCGGGTCTTTGGGAATCACCAGATCGGCCCCACTCTTTGGCTTCATGGTGTTGAAGGCACGCTCGAGCTCGGCCAGGGACTCAGGATACTGGCCCTGCTCCATGAAGAAGTACTCGAGCAAAGCCTGGACCTTGGACATTCGGGCCCAGGCCTCCCTCAGCTGGTCGGGCTGAGACTGAGGCTGCTGGGCCAGCATGGGCGAGAGCAAGGCCAGAGCTACGATCAGGGCACAAACAAGCCTTCTCACTGGCCCATCCAGTAATCTTTCAACCACTTGCTCCGGGTGGGATGGCGAAGTTTGCGCAGGGCCTTGGCCTCAATCTGTCGGATGCGCTCGCGAGTGACCCCGAACTCCTGGCCCACCTCCTCCAGAGTGCGGGGACGCCCATCTTCCAGGCCAAAGCGCAACTGGAGAACCTTCTTCTCGCGCTGGGTCAGGTTCTCCAGGACGTCCTCCATCTTCTCCTTGAGCAACTGGGTGGAGGCGGCCTCGGCCGGAGCCACCGCCTCGGCATCCTCGATGAAGTCTCCCAGGTGCGAGTCTTCTTCCTCGCCGATGGGGGTCTCGAGCGAGATCGGCTCCTGGGCGATCTTCATGATCTCGCGCACCCGCTCCTCGGCAAACTTCTTCTTCTTGCGGATCTCCTCTTGAACCAGCTCGTCCTCCATGTCCAGGTCGCGACCATACATCTTGCTGACCTGGACGCGGACCTCTTCATGGTCGACCGGATACATCTCCCGGGTGATCTCCTCCACCGACGGGTCGCGACCCAGCTCTTGCAGCAGGTGGCGCGAGACGCGAATGAGGCGGTTGATGGTTTCGACCATGTGCACCGGAATGCGGATCGTGCGCGCCTGGTCAGCCAGCGCCCGGGTAATCGCCTGGCGAATCCACCAGGTGGCATAGGTGCTGAACTTATAGCCTTTGCGGTAGTTGAACTTTTCGACCGCTCGAATCAGACCCAGGTTGCCCTCCTGAATCAGGTCGAGGAAAAGCATGCCACGGCTTATGTACTTCTTGGCGATGCTGACCACGAGGCGCAAGTTGGCTTCAATCAACTTGCGCTTGGCCTCCGCGCCATCGGCCACGTCATACTCCAGTGAGCCAATTCGCTCGACGAGCTTGCCATTGCCGCTCTTCTTCCTCAGCTCATCTTTGTAAGCCGCCCGGCCCTTATCCCAGAATTTCTGGATATGAGTGTGCTTCTCGAGCAGGTCCTTCGTCTCGCTGATCGAGTCCTCGCCAAGCCGAGCTTGCTCAAAGCGCCCAAGAACCTCGGCTGCCCTCTCGCCCTGGTAGATTTCCTCACGCAACCGGTGCTCATCCACCTTCTGCAGGGATTTGATCAGCTGAGCGCGAGCCTCCTCGCCTTTGTCTGCTTGAGTCTTGAGCAACTTTTGCACGGCCAGCCACAGGTCTTCCATCTGCAAGAGCTCGCGCATGGCCTCTTCGCCCTTTTCAATCCTCTGAGCCAGGCTGATCTCTTCGGCCGGAGACAGCAGGTCGACCCGGCCAATCTCCTTGAGATACATGCGGACCGGGTCATCGAGGGCAACACCCTCCACCCAGCCGTCAGCCGTCTTGGATTTCTTGGGCAGAGCCCGTCCCGGCCCGGAAGAATCCTCCTCTTGCCCCTCGTCGACCTCGGTATCATCCTCATCCTTGTCGTCGGTGATCTCGATGCCCTGTTGGTGAATCTTTTCCAGCAGGTCGTCCATCTGATCGGGACTGAGGTCCTCCTGCTGGTAGAGCAGATCACTGATCTCCTCATAGGTGAGAAAGCCCTTTTCCTTCCCCCGGGCCAAGAGCTTCTGGAAAGAGGCTGGGATCTCCATGTCTGCGGGGGCGCCACCCTTTTTTCTCACTGGGCTACCTTTCTGAAATACCGATTCAACTCGAGATATTCGCGGAACCTTTGGTCATCCGAGCTCAGCAGGCCGGCTTCCATAGCCGGCACGACTTCGCGTCGAAGCTCCTCTAACCGCCTTTGCTTGAGGCGATCTCGGATTGGCAGGATCAGCTTCAATACGTCATCTGCGGTCGATTCGGGAGGCTCGTGGACCAGTAGTTCCGTCCATTTTCGAAGCATTCCTTCTTCCTCCAGGAAGGCGGACAGGTCAGCCAGGCTCAGGGCTTGCTCACGGCCCTCCAGGGCGAACAGTGCTTCCGCCAGAGGACGCAAATCCTCCCGGGCAAAGTCTTGCGGGCCAAGATGTTGGCGCGTCAAGTGGATGTAGGTCGGGCTGTGGGCGAGAATGCGCAGGAGCCGCTCTTCAGGATCGAAGCGGGCCGCCCGATTGACTTTAAGGGGGCGATCCACCTTCGTCTCACGAGGCATCTTCCAGGCCAGGCGAGACTCACTGACCTGGAGCTTGTTGGCGACCCTGCGCATGTAGGCATCCTTGCGGACTGGATCGCGCAGAGCCCCCACCACGGGCAGCACCTCTCGCGAGTAGTCCTCCTTGCCTTCCGGGGTGGACAGGTCGTTTCTCTGCTCGGCTCGCTGCATCATGTAGTCAACCACGCTCTCGGCCTGCTCGATGCGGGTGGCCATCACCTCGGGGCCGGCCGAGCGGATGAGCGAATCCGGGTCCTGGCCTCTGGGAAGGACCGCCACCCGCACCCGCAGACCCGCCTCTTCGAACAACCCGATCGCCTTGACGGTGGCGTTTTCTCCCGCCCGGTCCGAGTCGTAGGCCAGGACGACGTTCTTCACGTAGCGTCGCAGCAGGGCGGCCTGCTCGGAGGTGAGCGATGTGCCCAGAGAAGCGACCGCGCGGTCAAAGCCGGCCTGGTGCAGCATGATAGCGTCGAGATAGCCCTCGGCCACGATGGCCTCCTCAGCCCGTGAGGCCGGCCCGCGGGCCAGGTTCAGGGCGAATAGCTGTTGTCGCTTGGCATAGAGGGGGCTCTCGGGAGTATTCAGGTATTTGGGCTGACCCTCCCCGATCAACCGCCCGCCAAGGGCGATGGGACGGTCCTGCGGATCGCAGATCGGAAAAACGATGCGCGATCGTAAGCTGTCCATCACCCGGCCGTCTCGCTCGCGCAACAGGCCGGAGAGAACCCCTTCCTCGGGCCGAAACCCGGCCGCTTGCAGTTGTTTGGCCAGGGCCCCCGGGCCTGCCGGGGCCCAGCCCAGGCGAAAGCGCGCGCGAATGGTAGCAGACAGGCCACGATGCTGAAGGTAGTCTCGCGCCTCTTGAGCCACCGGGCTCTGCTCGAGCATCTCGGCGTAGAACTGCACCGACCTCTCGACGAGTTGCAGCAATCGGTCCCTCTCGGACCGCTCTTCACCCTCCTCCTCGAGCTCGACCCGCACACCACACTCTTCCCCCAGTCGTTGCACGGCTTGTGGAAAGGTCAGCCCCTCCATGCGCATGACAAACTGGAAAAGAGAGCCGCTCTCCTGGCAGCCGAAGCAGTGATAACCCTTCTTCTCAGGGCTGATGGAGAACGATGGCGTTCGCTCAGAATGGAAGGGACAGAGCGCCAGGTAGTTCTTGCCCTGCTGGCGCATCTTGAGGTACCGTCCAAAAATGCCGACCACGTCGCTCTTGAGAAGAATTTCCTCGAGAGTCTGAGTTGGGATCCTGCGCGCCATGGCTCAGGGCTCCGCGCTGGCTTCCACCGTGAGCAAACGGGTGGTAGGGGGGATTCCCCGGAATTCATAGTCTTTCACGCTCAGGCTGCGGTCGGGATTCACGCTGACCCCGCTGGATAGCCAGGTCCCCACGACCAGTTCCGCCTCCTGGTCCTCTCCGAGGTTTTGCGGAGCACTGACAAAAGTGGCATAAGGAGACCCGTCTGCCTGGCGGAGCAAGACCCTGACACGGCCCGAGGCGCTGGAGAAACGGCGAGCCGGCCCCACGCGGGCCCTGACCACCAGGCGCTCGCCTTCAATCTGAGCGTCGAAACGACGCACCTCCAGCGCAGCCTTCTCGCCGGTGCCCCGCCAGGCACTGTCCGGCGGGCGCTCGTAGTCTGCAGTGTAAAGGTCCAGCCGATCGGATTGGAGGGTGACTTCCACTCCCAGCAACGGGTAGATCTGTGATTGCGAAAGATAGGCCACATCAGCGAGTACGACGATAGGAAACTCGCGACCCTTCATGACGGCCGTGCCTGCATGGCGGTTGAGACTGACCCGCTGGCTCAAAGCCTGGGCCAGCGCCAGCAGGGGAACATGAAGCTCTCCTTGATGCATCCGAGCCTCGATTCCCGGGAGGCGCCGATCATCGAGCGACACAGGCACTTGAGCAACTCCCGGGGCCAGGAGCAGCAGCATCAAGACCACGGACTGCGCCAGCCTCGGGGCAACAGATAAAACAGCAACTCGGGACATTTCCAAAGCACCCTCCCGGCGACCAGCAGAACACACACGAAATCTCGTATTGATATGCTCACGCAGGTTTTCTCGGCGAGATGCCTGCCACCCTCTGCAAACTGGAAACTTCTTCAGTCGAGAGAAGCCGGCTCTGCCCGCAGGCCAGCGCTCCCAGGGCCACGGGGCCGACCTGGACGCGAAGCAACCGTCTCACTCTGCATCCAACGGCTGCCAGCATCCGCCGGATCTGGCGCTTGCGCCCCTGGTGGAGGATGATCTCAAGCCAATCGTCCGGGCCAGGGGTGACCTCGCAGGAGGCGGTAAGGCCATCCTCGAGCTCGACACCGGCCCTCAGCCGTTCGAGGGCAGATCGACCGGGAACCTGGTCAACCTGCACGCGGTAGCGCTTGGGAACGTGGTGACGAGGGTGCGTCAGCCGATTGGCCAGCTCCCCATCGTCGGTCAGAAGAATCAGACCTTCCGAGTCCAGGTCCAGGCGGCCAACCGGAAAAAGGCGCCTTTGAGAAGCGACCAGATCGAGCACGGTGGGACGCCCCCTCTCGTCGCGGGCCGTGGAGAGAACCCCGGGCGGTTTATTGAGAGCCCAGACCTCGCGGCTTGAATCCTGGGAGACGGGCAGGCCGTCCAGGCGAATCCGGTCTTGCGGGCCAACCCTCTGACCGATCTCTGCCTGGCTGTCGTTGACCGTAACCCGGCCAGCGACGATCAGGCTTTCGCAGTGCCTCCTCGAGCCCACTCCGGCTCGGGCCAACCATTTTTGGAGCTTCTCTCCATCCACGGTGAAGTGCTTGGCCCCGACGCGGAAGGATCCTCCAAATCCCTGGCCGAAAACGCCT
>QWHO01000648.1 GCA_021404945.1 bacterium CPR1 | reverse complement strand
TTTGCCCCCATCGCTGTTACCTTTTCAAGTGCGGCGGCCACATTGTCAACGTGCCAGTAGACCACTGCCCCGCCCGGACTGGCGGTTGCCGCTTTGGGCGCGTAGTTGCTGTGGATGACGCCCAGTTCGTGCTGGTAGTCGCCGAGGCGGAACTCTATATAGGCGAGCTTGCCGTCGGGGCCGGGGCGTTCAAAGTAGGGGGCGAGGCCCAGCAACTCGGTATACCACTTCTTCGCTGCCTCCATATCAGCCGTCCAAAAACTGACGGTGGTAAGTCCTCGTAACATATATGCTCCTTTATCCTCCTTGTCTGACTTTAATGTTTTGCAAAAAAACGACAGGCTTGACCAGCCACCCGCTTATTATCGCCCGAGTACACGACAATTCCTGTCGTAATTGTCTTTGGGTTTTTGGAGATTTTGTAAGCGGGTTCGTTTACGTTTTTGGGCGCAGGTCATGGAAGAACTTACGCATGTCGCTGACCAATAGATCAGGCGCTTCCATAGCCGGGAAGTGACCCCCACGGTCGAACTCTGACCAATGCTCAATCGTATGTTCGGGATCGAACACACGCCGGAGGATCGGGTCGCTGTTGAACACCGCCCAGCCCCGCGGAACGTCCGACGGTGGGACCCAACCCTCCGCAGAGTGGGCGGACTCGTACAGGAACCCGGCCGCGGAGGCGCCGGTGTGGGTGAACCAGTAGACGCTGACATTAGTGAGCAGTTGGTCGCGGTCAACGGCCTGCTCGGGCAACTCGGCCGCTGGGTTCGTCCACTCCTTGAACTTCTCCACGATCCAGGCGAGCTGTCCGACGGGTGAGTCGGTCAAAGCGTAAGCCAGCGTCTGCGGCCGGGTGGTCTGGAGCTGCAGATACCCCTTCCCCTCGCGCTGGTAGTGCTGTTGTAGGCGCTCGACGTGTTCCTTCTCGGTCTCAGAGAGCGTAGAGGTGTCGAGCGGTATCTCGGCGCCGACGATGATGAATGCTGTTGGATCGGTGTTGACGTGCGCCCCGACGACGCAGCCAGGCTCAATGTTGGCCAGCATCCCGCTCACCCCGGCCCCAATGTCGCCGCCATGGGCGCCATACTGCTCGTAGCCCAGCCCGCGCATCAGCTCGGTGAAGGCGGCGCTGATGCGGGGCATGTCCCAACCCGTTTCTTGGACCGGCGTGGAGAAGCCGAAGCCCGGCAACGACGGGGCCACCACGTGGAATGCGTCGGTCGAAGCCTGCCCTGAGCCTGTCGAAGGGCCGCCGTGCGCACGGGGGTTGGTTAGCGGGCCGATGATGTTCACGAACTCGGCGACCGAGCTGGGGTAGCCGTGGGTGACGATCAGCGGCAGGGCGTCAGGCTCGGGCGAGCGCACGTGCAGGAAGTGGATGGTCTGCCCATCAATCTCAGTGGTAAACTGAGGAAACTCATTCAGCCTGGCCTCGTACTTGCGCCAATCATAGCCGGTGCGCCAGTACTCGGCCAATTCCTTGAGGTAAGCCAACGGCACGCCCCGGCTCCAGCCGACGCCGGCTAGCTCGTCGGGCCAGCGAGTGCGCTTCAGCCGCGCTTGCAGGTCGTCTAAGTCTGCTTGGGGAATATTAATCTTAAAAGGTTTAACTGACATTTTGTCCTTCCTTTGGATAATATTTCCAGGTTTGATAGTTTAGCCTACTCAATGTTAAAGCACATCGGACAGGCGCTGTCTTGTAAAAAAATGACCCTTAAGTCCTTTTGCCCACCATGAACCCCGATCAGCCTGCGCCTGGACAGCGCCAAACCCCTGTACGGCATCGCCTGGCTTTTCAAAAAGGGCCCCACAAGGTGGAGATTTTTCGCTAGCTGTTCGCTTTCAGCCTAAGGAAGAAGGCGCGGATGTCCTTTGCCAGCACTTCAGGCGCCTGGTGCGCGGCGTAATGGCCGCCGACGTCGTAGATGTGCCACTGGGCGATGTGCTTGTGGTCGCGCTCGGCGAAGCGGCGAATTGACTGGAAGTCGTTGGCGAAGTTCGCCAGCCCGATCGGGACCGTGGTCGGTTCGGTGGGGTGCTTGGTCTTGGCGTCCTCATAGTAGAAGCGGGTCGAGGAGCCGGCGGTACGGCACAGCCAGTGGATCGTGACGTTGGTGAGGGTGAAGTCGTCGTCAATAGCGATGAGCTGGCCCATCCAGGCGAGCAGCCCGGCGGGGGAGTCGGCGATTGCGTGGGCGAGCGTCTGGGGCGATTGCGCCTGGAGTGTATTGTAAGCGCCCATGGTCTTCCAGAACCATTGCAGATGTTGGAGGCCGGCCTGTTCTTCTTCGGTCAGCCCCTCCAGCTCGGCCGGATCACCGGAGGGGAAGGAGAAGATCTGGGTGACATGCACCCCGACGACCTGTTCGGGAGCGAGCCGGCCGACTTCGGGGGAGACAGAGGATCCGCCGTCATTGCCGACCGCCCCATACCGATTGTAGCCGAGACGCTGCATCAACTCAACCCACGCCCTGGCGATGCGGTAGCGATTCCAGCCTCGCTCCCGGGTCGGGCCGGAGAAGCCGAAGCCGGGCAGTGACGGGATGACCAGATGAAAGTCTTGAGACAAATCCTCGATCACGTCGAGGTACTCCACCACGGTCCCTGGCCAGCCATGGCTGAGGATCAGCGGGAGGGCGTCCTCCTTAA
>QWHO01000647.1 GCA_021404945.1 bacterium CPR1 | reverse complement strand
ACGCTACCCCAGAAATGAAAAAAGCCCGTTAGAAGACCGGGCTTCGAAAAGTAGAAGGGTTCAGCGGCGGATATTGTAGCCGTTGAAGCTGCCCACCGGGCTCGGGTAGTTGTTGACCATGGAGCCGAGGCCGCCCGGATAGAGGGTGGGATTGTTGATGTAATCGCGCACCATCATGGGGTCGAGGCCCATGTTGCGCAGGTCGGAGTCGGTCAGCGTGCGCAGGTAGTTCGGGTCATTCATGTTGGGGTTGTTCAGCATCGGGTTGTTGAGCATTCCGGCATTGCCCATCCCGATGCCGGTGTTCACGCCCGAAGTCGCGTAGGAGCCGGCATAGCTGCTGGGCCCCCCGTAGCCCATTCCGAAGCTGCTCATACCCGAAAGGCTGGCCTGGCGGGCCAGGCTGCTCAGTTGCTCCTGGGTGCGGCGCGATTCCTGGGCCACCTCGTCCTGGATGCGGCTGACCTCCTGCTGGGCCCCCATCGCAATGGTGTGGCGGGTCTGCTTGCTGCCCTCCATCATGCGGCCCATCTGGGCGAAGATCTGCTTGACGTCGTCCCCATCCCAGTCGGTACCCTTGATGCTGGGGCCCTCCGTGAAGGCCTCGTCCACCGGGCACCATCCGTCATTGGACGCAATGGCCCGCGACGGCGTCGTGTGCTGCGAGGCCGGGGCTTGAGCGCCATTGAGAAAGTGAGCCGGGATGTTCATGGCTGACCTTAGTTTAGCAGATCAAATCCGAGATCGGAACCCCATGGCTGTTGCCTTTCTGTGTCTTGTTTGCAAAGAGATTGTAAACAGGCCACCATTCAGAAAATTTTCAGGGTCGATATCCGGTCAACTCGGCGTAACCACTGCCGCCCCCGACAATGCGCACGGCCCCCTCCCAATAGCGAACCGAGAGCTTCATTTCCTGATCCTCGAGATAGGGCTCGAGCTCCAGGGGGGGAATTCCCCGCGCGGTCAGCCTCCAGCGCCGGGGATAGACCTCCCCGCGCTCGAGCACCTCCAGCCTGGCATCCTCCAGGTGCGACCAGCTGCCATCCCCCTGCACCCGGGTGCCGTCCTGGTAGGTGACCGCCCCCTGGCGGTCGCGCAACTGGAAGTACATCACCTCGCTGCCATCGGCGAGCTGCAGCCCGAACCAGTCCCAGCCGCTCTCGTTCCGGCTCAGCGCATTGGAGGTCCATTCGTGGTCCATCCAGCTCCAGCCCTCGGCGGCCACTCCGTTGACCAGACCTCGAGTCTTGAGCCGGGTGCGCGAGACGTAGTAGGAAGCCTGTCCTTCGGCAGTCCCCTTGCGACTGAAGCCCCTCTCGCCCTGCAGTACCGGCGGCCGCTCGTCGGACAGCATGAGGTCGAGCGAAAATCCATCCTGAGCAGCCTGCAATCGAATGGGATTGAGTCCGCTGGCCTGCCAGCTCCCCAGCCACACCCGCTCGGACTCGAAGCCCGCCAACCCCAGGGCCGGGCGGCCAAACTGCTCGAAGCTGTTGAACCGCCCCGCGCTCACGTCGGTCACCGCGAAGTGGGCCATGGCCAGCTGACGGGTTGCCCAGCGGCTTTCGCGAGGCACCTCGCGCGGGCTGAGAGAGCGCCGAAAGAAGGTGAGTTGGTAGCCGAAATGGCGTCCGTCGGCGGAATCGAGGTTGCCGGTATAGTACCACCACTCGCTCTGAAAGTCAGGATGGGGACCGTGGTCGGAGGGAAACTCCAGCTCGATAGGACGGTCGGCCCGGGCAAACCCGGCCTCCTGGCCAGGCCCCAGCACCTCGGTGATCTCCATGGTCGCCTGAATCTCGGGCCGGGGGGTGGGGCCGCAGGCAACGGCCAGGACCAGCAGGAGGACGAGGGCTTTCAGGCTCCGCGCGGGGCCGGCGAGGTTCAAGAGAGTCCCCGGCGGGACTTCAGACAGCACGTTCCACCAGCTGCCCGTCGTGCAGATCGAAGACCCGGTCGGCCAGGCGCAGTAGCTCCTGACTGTGGGTGGCCACCAGCAGCGTCTTGCCGCGCTCGCGCAGCAACTCCCCGAGAAGCCCCAGAACCGACTCGCCGGTCTCGTCATCCAGGTTGCCGGTGGGCTCGTCAGCCAGAATCAGCTCGGGATCGTGAGCCAGGGCCCGAGCCATAGCGACCCGCTGCTGCTCGCCCCCGGAAAGGCGCTCGGGGAAACTGTGGGCCCGATCCGCAAGACCAACCCGGGCCAGCAGCTTTCCCACCGCCTCGAAATCCCGGCTGTGGTTCAGCTCCAGGGGCAGGGCCACGTTCTCCCCCACGGTCAGGGTGGGGATCAGGTTGAAGAACTGGAACACGAAGCCCACGTGGCGTCGCCGCCACAGCTGGCCGCTGCCCGAGCCGGGGCTGATCCCCTGGCTGGTCTCCACCCGGCGTCACGACCGCTCCGACCCTACCGCGGCGGAGATCGCCCTGATGTTGGAAGCGCTGGAGGCGACGCAGGCCACGCTTCCCCTCTCGGGTCCCTACAAGAACCACACCCTCAGGAGTGGCAAACGGATCCGGGTGCGCTGGCCCTCCGAGCCTTGATCCGGCTGAGCGACGTCTCGCGCAGCTACCGTGAGGCGGGACGCCTGCGGCCCGTGCTCAAGTCAGCCAGCTTGAGCGTGGAAGCTGGCCAGCTCGTTGTCTTGCTTGGCAAGAGTGGCTCG
>QWHO01000646.1 GCA_021404945.1 bacterium CPR1 | reverse complement strand
CCAGGTGGTGGTGGGGATGCAATCCTACGGCTCGGACGGCCAGCCTGACTCGGGCTGGAAACTGACCGCCATCGAGTTCAAAGAGTCCTTGCCGGCCGACCTGTTCGAGCCTCCCGCCACGGTGCGCCCGGCCCTGGAGGTCGAGCATCCCCGGTCGGCCACCTCGCTCGAAGAAGCTGCCGCCCGGGTGGGCTTCACGCCGGAGATTCCCACCTGGCTCCCGGACGGTTACCAACTCGTGGAGCTCTGGTCGGAGAAGGTGCAGGGCCGTCCTTCGGTGCGGCTGGTCTATTCCGACGGCCTGGAGACCTTCTCACTCTTGCAGGCCCGGCACACGGGTGAGCCGACCGCGGACGAGAGCCTGGTGGAGGTGGCCCGCAGCCGGCAGATGGAGATCTTGCAGTGGTCCGACGGGCTGTTGGACTACACTTTGATGGGCAGCGTCTCCAACCAGGCTCCCCGCGAGCTGGCCCGTCGCCTGGTGCAGGGCGAGAGTGCTTCGACCGAGCCCGAGCGGGGCGTGTTGCCCATCTGGCAACGCGGCTGGCAGAGGCTGGGCAGCCTGTTCTGAGCTCGCTGGCCCACCTCTTCGATCGAGCCCTGTTTCACGAGTCCTGGGCCTGTGAGGCGCTGGCTCGCGAACTGGCGCAGGCGCAGCCACAGCAAGTCATGGCCATCGACCGCGAGCTTCGCCGCTGCTACGCCCCCTGCACCGTTCTGGGAGTGGAGCGCTTCTTGCTTGAGCCCGAGGCGCTCTGGCTGCTGGCCGCCTTGAGCTGTCATCGCAGCGGCTACGTGCGGGCGGCCGCGCTGGGCCACCTGGCCGAGCTGGACGGTGACGCCTGGGCCCTCCCCTTCGCGTTCATACGCCTCAACGACTGGGTTCCGGCCGTGCGCGCCCGGGCTGTGGCCCTGGTGGAGCAGCACCTGATTCCCGAGCGCACGGCCCGCTGGCTGGAATGCCTGCCCCTGGTGCTGCGGCTGGAGAGCTGGACCCGGGCCGACCACTCCGCCATCCGCCAGAGGATTCTTGGCACTCTCTCCGAGGAGCTGCTGTGGCAGGCCCTGGAGAGCCCGGATCGCCAGCTGCGACGGGCCCTTTATCCTGCTTTGCTCGAGCGTGGGTCTCGTCAGGAGGTGCTTTCGCGGGCGCTGGCCGACTCCGATCTGGTCGTCCGCCTCTGGGCCTGTCGGCAAGAGCCCCACAGTGACCAGCTCTTAGAGCAGATGCTGGCCTCCACTTCGGCAGCCGTGCGCACGCGCGGCTTGCTTCAGTGGGGGCGCAGCCACCCGGTGCCGGAATGGGCGCGCTTTGATCCCGGTCCCGGTGTGCGTCAGGCGGCCCGCTCCCTGGAGCCTTCGCTGGACTATCGCGGGCTCTACCGCCAGGCCATCGCCGAGGGCCGGCACCTGGAGGTCTCCCTGGCCGCCCTGGTTTCCTGCGGACGCCGCCAGGACGCCGAGCTGGGCCGGGCGCTGCTCGATCACCCCCGTCCCCGGGTTCGCCGCCGGGCGCTTGAGCTGATCGCCGCCCAGGACCTGGACAACTCGCTCGAGCTCTTGCTCGACCGCGGAGCCTACCGGGCCCTGATTCGCGCGGCGGGCCGGCTGGATCCGGCTGACCTCTTTGCCCGCCTCACTCCCCAGAACGCCGCCCCCCTCCTGGCCCTGCTGCGCCAGGGCTCCAAGTGGACAGGCCTGGGTTATTTGTTGCAGGCCGCGCCCCGATTCCCCGATGAGGTGGAGCGCGAGCTTCAGGTCTGGCTCAAGCACTACAACCTGCGCCAGATTCCCCCCTCCCGCGAGGAGCTGGCTTTCTGCCGCGCCGCCCTGGGGCCGGGAAGGCCCGATCTGGAGTCGTTGCTGGAGGGCTGGAGCAGGTCTTTGAGGCCTCTTTGAGCCTTCCTCGCTAGACTCCAGGGATGGACCTCACGCCCCTTCGGCTGCCCGGTCTGCCCGCTCGCCCACAGGGCACGCTGGCCTCGCCCCTGCCCGTGGGAGACCCCGACCAGTTGGCCCCGGCGCGTACCCTGGAGAAACTGGGCAGGCCCCGGCCGGCTCGTGCCTCGTGGCTGGGCCGTCTGGCCCGGGCCGCCGCCTGGACGGCCGTGGGCGTAAGCCTGGCGGCCGGCTCGCTGGGAGTCATCGGCTATGTGGGCAACCCGGCTCTGCGCGAGCAACCGGCCGTGTCGGTGCTGGTCGACCAGAATCCGGTGGCCAGCACCACCACTCCCGGGCCGGCCCCGCGGCCAATCCCACCGCCTTCGATGCGGGTGGCCAGCGACCGGGTGGCGGTCGTCGTCCCCGGGTCCACCCTCTCTCGCATCGCCGGTCAGGCCCAGCAAAGCCCGCTGGCCCGCAAGTTCTTGCAAGAGCGAGCCCTGGAAGCTCAACAGTCGCTCACGCGGGTTCTGGCCGAGCAGCGCTCTCCCGAAGGCCACCTTCTGCTCGACGCCCGCCTGCCGCTCCCCACCGGCGAGCGCGCCTTCTTCCATGTGGGGCCGGTGAATCTGCCCTCGCTGGGGGTCAATAACTTCGAGCTGCGCGAGGTTCCCCTGGTGGTCGGCTACCGGGTCGGCCCGCTGGCGCCATCCCTTAAGGTGGGACTGGAGACCTTGCAGGCCGAGGCTCCTCTTCGCCCCGCCTCGCTGGGAGCGGAGGGCGTCTA
>QWHO01000645.1 GCA_021404945.1 bacterium CPR1 | reverse complement strand
GACGCAAAGTCGTTCTCATGGGCGGCATCGGCTCGACCGCGGACAGCACGCTGCAAGGGCAGGCCGACCCCGGGCCGGCGCTGGCCGCGCTCGGATTCAAGCTCACTCCGTCCGCCACCCAGTCGGCGGTGCGGGCCGGCAACTCCGAGCTCGGCCTCCCGGCCAGGACCGGCGAGATCACGTTCATGGACCCCAAAGTCTGCAACTATGAGCGCTCCCTGACCGAGAACAACGAAGACCTGCGCAAGCTGGACTGGCCCATCCTGAAGCTGGAAGACCCGGCCGGCAAGACCTACCTCAAGGTCAAGGACCCTCGCGGCGAAAGCGACGTGGTGGCAGTTTCCTCGCGCGGCGGAGTAGCCATGGGCAACTTCCCCTGCTACGCTCCCGTCGCCCAACCTCTGCGCTCGGAATCGCTTCCGCCCGACGCCAACGCCGCTCAATATGCGGCCGCCGAGCGCTCGGAGGCCACCACCTGGCAGATCGATCCCTTCCTCTTCTTCGCCGCCGCTTTCCAGACGGATGGGTTGCCCAAACCGGACCTCTCGACCCTGAACGGCAGCCGCCTGTTCTGGGCCCACGTGGACGGCGACGCGGCCGGTGGCATGTCCCATATCGACCGCTCCACCCTCAATTCGGAGATGCTCTACCGGGAGATCTTCACCAAATACAGCCTGCCGTTCACGGTCAGCTACATCTCCGACGACATGCTCAAGCGGGCCAGGCCTTACTATGCTCGCGACCTGGATGCTGCTCGCCGCATCCAGTCCCTGCCCAACGTGGACACGGCTTCCCACACCACCAGCCACCCCTTCGACTGGGTCAAAGGGGACAACTATCTCACGCCGGACAAGAAGCTGGCCCGCCAGCCCCCCTCGATTCCAGGCGAGATCACGGCCGCGGTGGACTTCACCAACCAGTTGATCACGCCTGGCGAGAAGCCGACCCGTCTCTTGCTCTGGACGGGTCTTTGCAACCCGACCCCCGAGGCGGTGGCCCTGACCGATGCCCTGGGCATCGCCAACATGAACGGGGGCAACCCGATCTACGACTCCACCCTGCCCTACATCGCCGGAGTCTACCCGGTCTACTCCGACGTCGGGGAAGGCCGCATCCAGTATCACACCGCCGCCGCGGGCGACTTCCATTACACCCACTCCTGGACCAGAGACTTCGATGGCCTGAAGAACCTGGTCGACTACTATCAAAAGACCGAGAAGCCCTATCGGCTGCGCCCGATGAACGCCTACTTCCACTTCTACCTGGCCGAGAAACAGGCTGGTCTCGACGGCCTCAGGACAGCCCTGGACTACGTGCTCAAGCAAGACTTCGCCCCCATCTTTGCGGCCGACTACGTACCCATCGTCAAGGACTTCATCACCATGCGCTACGGCCAGGCCGCCGACGGGTCTCTGGTGGTGCACAACCAGGGCCCGCTCCGAACCATCCGGTTAGACGGCGTCAAGCAAGCCGTGGACTTGAACCTTTCTCAAGGCGTCATTGGCTTTGTGGTCGAGTCCGAGAGCCTCTACGTGCACCTTGACGAGGGTGCAAAACATAGAATTTTTTTGCAGGATCCGCCCCCCTCGAAAACGTATTTGGTCAGGGGGAGTCATTTGATCGACGGGTGGCGAGAGACGAGTCAGGGGGCCTCTTTCCGGTTGCAGGGCACAGGCCCGGCCTTCTTCACGCTGGCCAACCTGGCTCCCAATGCCTCCTACAGGGTATCGGTCGGCGGCCTGTCCAACCAGGCGGTCAAGACCGACGCCCGGGGAACGTTGACCTGGAGGGGGACCCTGACCGCCTACCGAGGCACCTACCCGGTGGAGGTCAGCCGTTGAATCGGAGGAGCAAGCGAACGTGAACCTTACCAGCCGTGTCCTGGCCCTGATCTGCGTGGTGGGCCTCAGCCTGACTCCTGCGCAGGCACAGACTCCCGAGGCCACTGCGTCCCCCGAGGCGGCCGCCACCCAGAGCGCCGAGCAACAGGCGCGCGAGGAGCTGCGCAAGGGCATCGAGCTGAACAAGCAGGGCTACACCGAGTCAGCCATCGTCTCCCTACGTAAAGCCATCGAGCTCGATCCCGGGTTGGTGGAGGCCTATAGCCAACTCGGCACCATCCTGCTGGCCAGCCGCAACACGGCCTACGCCATCACGATCTACAGCAAGCTCAGCGAGCTCGAGCCGCAAAAACCCGAGTGGAAAGAGATCTTGATGGAGCTCCAGTCCACCTACGACCAGCCGCGAGCCGCCGCCATCACCGGAGAGGAGCTGCTCAAGCTGCGGCCCGACGACGTGGCCCTGATGGAGAAGCTGGCCGAGCTTTATCGCCGCAACGACCTCGATACGGAGAGGGCCCGCATGCTCGAGCGCCTGGCCCTGGCCAGAGCCTCCGACCCCAAGCCTTACTGGGAGGCAGGCAAGGTCTATAACGACGTTGGTGACGTCAATTCCGCCGTCCGCGTGATGGAGAAAGCCGCCAAGCTCGACCCCAGGAACCTGGAGATTCAGGCCATGCTGGCCGACCTGTATACCCAGGCCGGCGACTACGATGCCAGTGAGACGCTCTTGACCCGCCTGCAGTCCGAGAACCCGCAGGCACTGGGCCTGAAGGACAAGATGACCGACCCCTACGTGGCCCGCGGCGACCACGCGCTCTCGAGAGAGGGC
>QWHO01000644.1 GCA_021404945.1 bacterium CPR1 | reverse complement strand
GTTCTTGGCGCTGACCCGCAGACGACCGCTCTTGATAATGTAGAAGGAGTCGCCCGGCTCCCCCTGCAAGCAGATCTTCTCACCCCGGGCGTAGAGCTGGTAACGGATGCGCCGAGCCAGAATGTCGAGCTCGCCATCCTGGAAGGCATGCAGGAAGTCCACCTTGTCGAGCAGGGCTCGCACCTCGCTGGACAGGTCCTGGCGCTCCTCCGGAGGGACCTGGATGAGGTTTCGGATGGGGAAGGGGATCTCCAGCTTGTCGCGCGAGAAACGATACCAGATGGCCTCGCGCACCTTGCTCTCAATGGCAAAGCGCTGCGGAAAGTTATTGAGAAAGAAGCGAAGCTTATAGTTGATGGAGGAATCGGCAAAGGTCGTGAGCCAGACCTCGGGACGAGGCTCGGACAGGACCTCATGAACCGAGTAGGCGGCCTCCAGGATGGCCCGCTTGACCACGTTGGGCGGGTGGCGGTAGTGGCAACCCACTTCCACGAAACGAGCATGGGAGCGAGTCGGAGCCGAGAAATTCTGAAGGTTGGCCTTGGCCATGCTGGAGTTAGGCAAAATGACATAGTCGCCCGTCTGGGTGCGCAGCACCGTCGAGCGCCAGTCGATCTTCTCGACCCTTCCGGTCACGTCATCCACGCTCAGGTCGTCACCGAGGTTGTAGGGGCGCGACAGACTGAGCATGAGGCCGGCGAAGAAATTGCCCAGGGTTTCCTGCAAAGCCAGGCCGATGATGATGGAGACGACCGTCGAGCCCAGTACAAGGCTGCTCAGGTCCTTGCGCAGAACCACGCCCACTACGAACAAGATCACGATCAGGTAAATCAGGACGCTGGTCAGGTCACGAAACAGATGGGGAATGACCGTCCGGCGCATGACCGGAAAGTAGTAGTCGAAAACGGCCGCCACAATGCCATCCAGAAGGATCAGAAAAATGAGCGTGGTGAGGGCCAGGCGTAGATGGTCCTTGATGGCGTCCCGCTCGTAGGGCGGCAGATTGGGCCACAGGTCGAAATTACTGAAGGCGTAGAACGCCAGCAGAGCCAGCACCAGGAGATAGGCCCACATGCGGACCCGGCGGGCCACCGCCACAGCCAGCGGATGGCGCCACTGCACCCACTTGAAAAAGTAGGTGTAAGTGACGTGAAGCATCAGATAGGTGATGAAAAGCGAAGCCAGCGCGTATTTATCGGCATTGTCGAACAGGGCCAGGTCAGGGTGGGTCTTCAGCAGGTAGTAGGCCAGCAAGGCGTAACAGGCGGCCCGCAAGCCGAAGCGGAAGGGCCGGGCGACCCGGGCCGCCTCGCCGCCCGAGCGATAGCCAAAGACGACCGAGAGGGCCGACTCGAAGGCAACCACTGTGCCCACAAAGATCAGGCCCAGCAGCAGCAGATTGGCGTAGGATTGAAAGTCTTCGATCTGGGTGCACCCAAACCAGGCGGGAAACATGAACACGGCCGCCAGCACAATGTAGCGCAGTCGCTCCTGGAGCACCTTGAGCAACTCGAGCCTGGGCTCTGCTTTGCGGAAGGCCCAGTTATAGGCGGCCAGCAGGACGATCAGCAACCCGAAGGTGGTCAGGGTGGCAAAAAGGCGCATCTGCTGGGACAATAGATCGCTCATCGAAGCGGGGAGCATTCCTCTTTGGACAAAACGGTTCCTGTTTGGTCCGGAAACACGGCGAGGCAGGCCTCACGGCCTGCCTCGCAGCGCAGCGGTCTGAAAGGGCTTCTCAGTGGTGATGCGCAGGGGCCACCGAGACTGTGCCCTTGCCAGAGCAGTAGTAGCACGTTCCGGTTCCGTTACACATCGAGCAGGAGGCAGAGGAGCCAATCCCCGTCCCGCTGCAAGTCCAACACTTTCCATTGCCGCTGCAGCGACTGCAGCTCGGCGCAAGTTGGGCGAAGGCCGTCCCGGCCAGGGCCACCAGAATGATCAGGACCATCAGTTTCTTCAGCATTTCTGCCTCCTTTCCCCAAAATCATTGGGGGACACATCCAAATTTGAGGGCTCACCATCGAGGCGAGCAACACCTGACCCGATTATGCCCATTCTTGACCGGTACAACAGAGGCAGAATCCAGAAAGTGTAGGAACAACAGCCATTAAAAACGGCCGGTGTGCATGGCCGGGCGACACGAAACTGTTCTACTCCCCGGGGAGCGGAAGACCTGAGCTGTACAGTCGATCCGTTTAAGATCTCTTGACTGTACACTTTGCCTGGAAAGAAGCGAAACGGATCCTGGCCCCGGCAAACGCAAAGAGCCCCTCCCGAGGGAGGGGCCCCTTTCTTCTGACTCGATGGCCAACTCAGTCGCGCAGCGCAGCTCCGAGTTGCATGGCCAGCTCGTCCTCGGGCGAGAGCGGAACGTCCTCGCGGTCGACTTGGCGGGCCACCGGCGGCGGGACGGCCCCCATCAGGTCCACCTCCAGGCGGCGGTAACGGGGCATGCCCGTCCCGGCCGGGATCAGCTTGCCGATGATCACGTTCTCCTTTAACCCGCGCAGGAAGTCCACCTTGCCGTTGATGGCCGCCTCGGTGAGCACCCGCGTGGTCTCCTGGAAGGAGGCGGCCGACAGGAACGAGTCGGTGGCCAGCGACGCCTTGGTCACGCCGAGCAAGGTACGACTGGCGTCTGCCTCGGCTCCACTCTGCTCGCGCACGCGACGA
>QWHO01000643.1 GCA_021404945.1 bacterium CPR1 | reverse complement strand
CTCCTCGACCGGCCAGCGCTGGCCTTCCAGGAGGAGCAACTCTTCCAGGGCGCGGAGCAGCCGCAGGCGGGCCGACTCTTCCCCGGGGACGTGCTGCTCGAGAATCCTCTGCAGTCCTCGCACCCAGGCCGACCAGTCCACCTCGTCATGGTGGACGGGCAGGCTGTTGAGCAGTCCCTCGATCCACTCGAGGAGGAGGTCGATCATGTCCACCTGGTATGCCAGCGACTCCTGAAGGCGCGGCTCCTCGGCTCGGCTGAGCCGCTCCAGCAGCCAGGCTTTGAGCGAGCCCAGGTTGCGCGAGTAGGTCTCCCGCTCCCAGGTCGCCCGGGCCCGCTCGAGGTAGTGGGCCGCGAAGCTCGAGTCGAGACGGCTCGACCCGATGGTCAGGAGGTCGGCCAGCAGAAGTTGGCGGAGGTCGAAGGCGGAGTAACGGTGCTCGACCCAACTGAGGATCCCGAGCACCGCCTGACCGGGCCGTGAGAGCCCGATGGGGAGGCCTTCCTCGAAGGTGGCGGGGAGGTCGCAAGCGGCCAGCTTGTCGCGCAGAAGGGCCAGGGCGTCGGGATCGGCCAGGGCGATCTCCACCTGGTCCAGGGGCACCCCGCGGATGCGGCGCAGCACCTCCACGATCTCGGCGTCGCGCCGACCGGCGCGGAACAGGCTGAGCTCGGCCACAGTGAGCTTCCCGGACGGGGTCGTTCCCTCGCGCGGTAGGCCCTGCAGGCGCCTCGGGAGGGGAAGATCCGGCGCGCGCGGACAGCTGCGCACGCCTGGCAAGCGACTGAGATAGTGGCTCTCCAGCGGACTCCAGACGACCGAAGGGAATTCGAGAATCAGGTCGTCGGGTTGCACAGGGCAGTACATCGAAGGCTCTTGGAAGACGACGGCGCGGTCGGCCAGCTGGTGGCGCGCGATGTACTCCTCGTAGGCGCGCAGCAGGGGCAGGTCGAGGTCCTGCGAGGTCAGGCCGGCCATCCGCACCTCTTTGAGTGTGCTCCAGAGGGCCTCGGCAGTGCCCGGCTGGCTGAGCAGGGGGCGGAACGCGCTTTCCTCGGGCAGCTCGAGCAGCAGCTTGTGCACCAGGCTCGGGCCCAGCGCCTCGGGTTTGGGGTAGACCCCGCGCGCCAGCAGACTTGGCGCTGCCCCCTCCAGGGCCACCTCAAAGGGTGTGGCGAAGCGGAAATTCGCCCAGCTCCGCCGGGCCTGGATCAGGCGTTCGGCCAGCGTCCACTTGAGCGTGGCGTAGGGAACGAAGACCCACTTGGCGCGAGTGCGCTCCGATTGCGCCAGCTCGAGCAGCTGGCAGAAGAAGGGGTCATTTGAGGCAGGAGCCAGAATCGATGCCCTCCCCGGCTTTTGGAAGTGCACCTTTCGTCCCTTGTGCGAGCGTCGCCTTCGCGACATCTTCCCCGCTTACGGAGAATGCGGCAAACAAACCTGCGATTTCTTGCTTCAAGCTGCGAATCGCCTCCGGCAATGTAGCGCAATCCCTGGTGTCCACCAGGTAGGCATCGCCGTAGTCGGCACTGGTCCACATGAAGGCGTGCTGACCGATCGATAGGTGTCCTCGCCAGACTGCCTTGTAGCTGGCCAGCGTGACGAAGAAACGTCTCACCTGATACCTGTCCAGCTGGATCGAATGGACGCCCCACAGCGTGAAGCCCTGGTAATCCGACTCTTCGTCCAGAATCTCGTACTGCCAGTCGCAGAGATGGGGAAACGCCGTCCTGGCCAGTTCCAGGGCCTCTTCGGCTTCGGCGGCGGACACTTGCATCGGCCGGCATTCCAGGTGAGGCGCCGGAGTCCTGGCCCGCGTTCAGGTGTAAAGGGGTCCTTCTGCGGGTGGGGAAGGGTTTCGCTCTTATGGGGGATCCGGTTCCTGAGCTCATTCCCGTCAGGGTGCTCAACGAGTTCGTCTACTGCCCTCGCCTGGCCTATCTCATGTGGGTCCAGGGGGAGTGGGCTGAGAACGAGTACACTCACGAGGGTCAGTACGTCCACCGCCGCGTGGACAAAGAGTCGGGGCGTGTCCCGTACGAGGTCGATGAGAACTTTCAGACCCGCTCTCTGACTGTCTCTTGTGAGACCCTCGGCCTGATCGCAAAGCTCGACCTTCTGGAGGGGACGGAGGATGGAGTAACTCCCATTGACTACAAGCGAGGTTCGCCGCCCCAGGGGCGCGAGTACCTTGCCCACGATCCGGAGAGAGTACAGCTCTGCGCCCAGGGGCTCTTGCTGCGCGCCAACGGGTTTGCGTGCCACCGCGGATACCTCTACTTCGCCGAGTCGCGACAGCGGGTGAAGGTGGAGTTCGACGAGGAGCTCGTGGAGCAGACCCTGGAGAGCGCTCATCGTCTGAGAGCGCAGCTCGCGGGCACGACCATTCCTCCCCCCCTCGTGCACAGCCCCAAGTGCGTGGGGTGCAGTCTTGCACCTATCTGCCTTCCCGACGAGGTGAACCTGTTCCGACTCGGGGACAAGACGACTTCCACACGGCGTCTCGTGCCTTTGCGTGACGACGCCGTGCCGCTCTATGTGCAGCATCAGGGGACCTCGGTGGGCATCACGGGGGAGACACTCGAGGTCAAGAGCAAGGGTGAGAAGATCGGGGCGGCTCGTCTGATCGATGTCTCTCAGCTCTGCGTGATCGGAAACGTGCAAGTTTCTACCCAGGCG
>QWHO01000119.1 GCA_021404945.1 bacterium CPR1 | reverse complement strand
GAGGCTCTTGGCGTCATAGATCAGGTGTATCGGCGCGATATTGCCTTGCTTCAATCGCTGAGCCAGCTCTTGCTTGCCCTTCGTGCCCGGGCGCATGCGGGCGGCCACGAAGACAAAATCGCGACTGACGTAGTGGTCCAGCGCCCCTTTCATGTTCTTGGTCAGCTGGAACTTGTTGCTGCGTAACCAGTCGTAGAGAGTGCCACCGCTGGTCGCCTTCAGCACCACCAGCTCATAGGGGCCCGCCACCTTACGCTCGAGTACCTGCACTCCGGCGGCCTGGGGAGCAGCGCCGCCCGGGGCCCCTTTGTCCACACCTCGCAGTGGCTCGGCCACCACGGTCATCTTGCGCAACTCGTTGAAGGGGGCCCCATTGAGCACGTCCACCCTGGGACGAGACTCGACCGGGATGACCCAGGCGAACTCCTCGGTGGCCCCGTCATACTGGACCGACAGGATCAGGTGCTCTTTCGTCCCCTGTCGGAAAATGAAGGCCCGCTGCTCGTCGAGCCGCATCTGGTTGGAGTCGATGGGGGGACCGATGGGGATGGCGCAGCAGGCAAGAACTGGCGCGCTCAAAGTGACGGCAGCGGTCAGGGCGATCAGACGCGTTTTCATGGGGAACCTCCGCGACGTGGCTGGAAGGCGGAGTTCGTCACCAGGTGGGGGGAACCTGTTCCCTCAGGCCGGGTCGTAGCTGAGGTTGCTGGCCAGCCAGCGCTCCACCTCGCTCACGCTCACCCCCTGGCGGCGAGCGTAGTCTTCCACCTGGTCGCGAGCCACCTTGCCCACCGCAAAATAGCGAGCCTCGGGATGAGAGAAGAGCCAGCCCGAAACCGAGCTGGCCGGGAGCATGGCCAGGCTTTCGGTCAGCTGGATGCCTGCTCGTTTCTTCACCCCGAGCAACTGCCAGAGCAAACGCTTGGCGGTGTGGTCGGGGCAGGCGGGGTAGCCGGGAGCGGGGCGGATGCCCCGATAACGCTCTTTGATCAAGTCTTCGAGCTCGAGTTGCTCTTTCTGGCCGTAGCCCCAGTCCCGGCGGGCCTCCAGGTGAAGACGCTCAGCGAAGGCTTCGGCCAGGCGGTCGGCCAGGGCTCGAGCCATGATGGCGTGGTAGTCGTCGTGGTCGGCCTCGAAGTGGCGCACGAATGCGTCCAGCCCCTCCCCGACCGAAACCGCGAAGGCACCCAGGTAGTCGGTCTGGCCCGACTCGGCCGGGGCGACGAAGTCCGCCAGCGCGTAGTTCGGGGCCTGATTGCCTTTCTGGCGCTGCTCTCGCAGCGTGGGCAGCACCGCTTCAGGCTCCAGCAACACGATGTCGTCGCCCTGGCTCTGAGCCGGGAAGAAGCCGTAGACGCCGCGCGGCTTGAGCACCTGCTCGCGAACCATGGTATCGAGCAGTTTGCGAGCGTCGTCATAGAGCTCGCGGGCCTGAGGCTGCTCGAGAATCTTGGGGTAGACCCCGCGCAACTCCCAGGTCGTAAAGAAGGGGGTCCAGTCGATGTACTCGACCAGCTCGGCCAGCGGGAAGCTGATTTCGCGGACCCCGGTGAAGCGAGGGCGCTCCGGTCCGGTGCCGTTCCAGACGAACTGAGGCCGATTCTGGCGAGCCTGCTGAAGACTGAGGAAACTCTGAGCCGAGCGCTGACCTTCGTGACGCTGGCGCAGGTCGGTGTAGTCCTTCTCGACCTCGGCCAGGAAGGCGGTGCGGTCGTCGAGCAGCCGTTGCAGAACTCCCACCGCTCGCGAGGCGTCCAGCACGTGCACGACCGGGTGGGAATACACCGGGTCGATCTTGACGGCCGTATGCATGCGCGAGGTGGTGGCTCCCCCGATGAGGAGAGGCAACTTGAAGCCTTCGCGCTGCATCTCCCGGGCCAGGTGCACCATCTCGTCCAGCGATGGCGTGATCAGACCCGAAAGGCCGATGATGTCCGCTTTGTGCTCGCGCGCCGCGGCCAGAATGTTGTTGGCCGGCACCATCACGCCCAGGTCGATCACCTTGTAACCGTTGCAACCGAGCACCACCCCGACGATGTTCTTGCCAATGTCGTGCACGTCGCCCTTCACCGTCGCCATCAGCACGGTCGCTTTGGCGGAGGCTGCCTTATCGGCGTCCATAAAGGGGAGAAGATAGGCCACCGCCTTCTTCATCACCCGGGCGCTCTTGACCACCTGAGGCAAGAACATCTTGCCGGCACCGAACAGCTCCCCAACGACGTTCATGCCATCCATCAAGGGGCCCTCGATGATGCTCAGTGGGGTAGGATACTTGCCCCGGGCCTCCTCGACGTCGGCGTCGATGTGGTCCACCACGCCATGCACCAGGGCATGACTGAGGCGCTCTTCCACAGTGAGCGAGCGCCACTCGGCGGCCTGCTTCTCGCTCTTTCTGACATCCCCCTTGAGGCTATCGGCCAGCTCCACCAGCCTTTCGGTGGCGTCGGGACGACGGTTGAGTAGGACGTCCTCGACCCGCTCCTTGAGCTCGGGAGGGATCTCCTCGTAGACGGTGAGCATTCCGGCGTTCACGATGCCCAGATCGAGCCCGGCCCCGATGGCGTGAAACAGGAAGGCCGAGTGCATGGCCTCGCGCACCGTGTTGTTGCCTCGAAAGCTGAAGGAGACGTTGGAGATGCCACCCACCGTCTTGGCGTGCGGAAGGGCTGTCTTGATGCTGCGCACGGCCTCGATATAAGCGCGCCCGTACTCGTTGTGCTCTTCGATGCCGGTGGCCACGGTCAGCACGTTGGGGTCGAAGACGATATCCTCAGGCGGGAAACCGACCTCCTCGGTCAGAATCCGGTAAGCACGAGTGCAAACGGCCAGTTTGCGCTCGTGCGTGTCTGCCTGGCCGGTCTCGTCGAAAGCCATGACCACGGCTGCCGCCCCGTAGCGCAGTAGTAGCCCCGCCCTGCGGCGGAGCTCGTCCTCGCCGTCCTTGAGGCTGATCGAGTTGACCACGCTCTTGCCCTGCAGACACTTGAGCCCGGCCTCCAGCACTTCCCAGCGGCTCGAATCGAGCATGATGGGCACCCGAGCGATGTCCGGGTCAGCGCTGAGCAGGTTCAGGAAGCGCACCATGGTGGCCTGGCTGTCGATCAACCCTTCGTCCATGTTGATGTCGAGCAGGTTGGCCCCGTTCTCGACCTGCTGGCGGGCCACCACCAGAGCTCCCTCCAGGTCGCCAGCTTTGATCATCTGGGCGAATTTGGGCGAACCGGTGATGTTGGTACGCTCGCCCACCATGGTGAAATTGGTGGAACGATCGATGTGGTAGGCTTCCAGCCCGCTCACCCTGAGCACCGGCGTCGGCCGGGGCGGAGTGCGTGGTGCCACCCCCCGGGCCGCCTCGGCGATGGCGCGAATGTGGTCGGGGGTGGTGCCGCAGCAACCCCCGACCATGTTGAGCCAGCCCTCGCGGCAAAACTCGCCCAGCGCGGTAGCCATCTCCTCGGGGGTCTCGTCGTAGCCACCGAAGGCGTTGGGCAGGCCGGCGTTGGGATAGCAGCTGGTGAAGCAGTCTGCCATCCGGGCCAGCTCTTCCATATAGCTGCGCATGTCGCCGACGCCCAGGGCGCAGTTGAGGCCCACCGAGAACGGTCGGGCGTGTCGCACCGAGGCCCAAAAAGCCTCCAGCGTCTGACCTGAAAGGGTGCGCCCGCTCTTGTCGGTAATGGTCACCGAGATCATGACCGGCACCACCCGCCCGCTCTGGCGGAAGGCTTCCTGGACGGCGAACAGTCCGGCTTTGAGGTTCAATGTATCAAACACGGTCTCGAACAAGAGCGCATCGACGCCTCCGTCGATCAGCCCTCGCATCTGGGTCAGGTAGGCCTCAGAGACCTGATCGAAGTTGACAGCCCGAAAACCGGGGTCGTTGACGTCGGGCGAGAGAGAGGTCGTGCGGTTGGTGGGCCCGATGGAGCCCAATACGAATCCGCGTCCCACCTCCTGGCAGGCAGCCCTGGCCAGGCGGGCCCCCTCGAGGCTCATCTCGTAGGCCAGCTCCTCCATGTGGTAGTCGGCCTGGGAGATGGCCTGAGCGTTGAAGGTGTTGGTTTCGATCAGATCGGCGCCAGCCTCCAGGTAGAGGCGGTGAATCTCCTGCACGATGCCGGGCTGGGTCAAATTGAGAACGTCGCTATTCCCCTTAAGAGGGTGCGGGTAGTCAGCAAAGCGCCGGCCCCGGAAACCCTGCTCATCGAGCTGGTAGCGCTGGAGCATGGTGCCCATGGCCCCATCGATCACCAGGATGCGCTGCCGGACCAGGTCTTCAAAGCTCATCCCGGCGAGTTCTACGGGCTGGAAGGGTACCCTTTCCAGCCAGAGCGGGGAGAAAACGGGTCAGCACTCGGAGAGTCGCTCCACCTGAGCCGAAAGGTGGACCTCGCAGGGCGGGTCCTCCCGATGAGTGAGAAAAAAGAAAGCCGAGACCGCGAGCGGCTCGGCCGTACAGGAATCCGGAAAGGCAGGACCTTAGCACCGTTGGATGATTGCCGCGCCCGTGCGTGGCAATCTATGTCAAACAGCTGTCAAGAGCAGCCGTATCAGCTGTTGCCCCGGGAAGGAGCGAGCCGTAATTCTTGTTGTCCTGGCTCACCCAGAGTATCCAGCAGTTGCGCTGAGCGCGGGTTCCCCTTCCGTTGATCGAGCGTTGAATCGAGGGGGTCTTTCTTGCCAGGAGGTGAATCTGGAGCAGGCGCGTCGTTCCAGCACGCTGGAACCTACTTCCGGCGCGTCGTCAGGTTGGGCTCGTGAAGACCAGAGGGCGGGCGCGTTAGATGGCGTGGATGACGATGGCGTCACGCAGCTTGGGATCAAACCAGGTCGACTTGGGCGGCATGATCTCGCCCGCGTCGGAAATCTCCAGCAATTGATCGAGGCTGGTAGGAGCCATGGAGAAGGCCACCGCGGCCTGGCCGGAGTCAACTCGCCGCACCAGCTCCTCTACCCCGGCCGTGCCTCCCACGAAATCGATCCGTTTGTCGGTACGCGGGTCTTGAATGCCGAGATAGCGAGCCAGCACGTGCTCCTGCAAAAGAGCCACGTCCAGTCGCTCCGCCGGAGAAGCATCAGCCGTGGCCCAGGCGGTCATGTTCACGTCCAACCACTGGCCCTCGAGATACATGCTGCAGTGGCCAGGGCCTTCGGGGGTGGTGCGAGGGGCCACGAAGGGGTGAAGCTTCTCGCGCAGCTGTTGAGCGGTCAGGCCATTGAGATCCTTGACCACCCGGTCGTAAGGTAAGATTCGCAACTGATCGGTGGGGAAAGCCACCGCCAGGAAAAAGTTGGCTGCTTCCTGGCCGCTCCAACCGGAGCTTTCTTCTCGCAGGCGAGCCCGAGCGCGACTGGCCCCGGCCGCGCGGTGATGGCCGTCGGCGATGTAGAGGCTGGGCACCGCCTCGAATGCCTGCACCCAGTGCTGGGGTTGACTGACTTTCCAGACCGTGTGCTGGATGCCATCACCGGCCGTCAGGTCGTAGAGCGGTTGGCCCTGTACGGCCTCCTCAAACAGCTCCCGGACGCTGGGCAGGGGACGAAAGGTCAGCAGCACCGGACCGGTCTGGGCCCGCAGGGTCAGGATGTGGCGGGTGCGATCGTCCTCTTTGTCCTTGCGTGTTTTCTCGTGCTTGAGGATCTTGCCAGCGTCGTACTCGTCCACGGCGAAGGTGGCAGCCAGGCCGACCTGGCTGTGCTGGCCCGAACGAAGTCTGTAAACGTACACAGAGTCATCCTGCTCCCGGATCAAAACGCCCTCTTGCTGGAGTCTGGCGTAGTTCTCCTTCGCTTTGGAGTAGACGGCATCCGAGTAGGGATCGATTCCCGGCTCGAGGTCGATCTCCGAGCGGGATACGTGCAGAAAGCTGAGCGGGTTGCCAGCCACGAGCTGAGTAGCCTCCTCACGGCTCACGACGTCATAGGGAACAGCAGCCACCGCCGCCACATCGTCGGGACGGGGCCGCACTGCGGAAAAAGGTCGAATCACTGCCCCCCCATGTGGTGTCGGAGGGAACCTCCGCCACCACAAGATATTGTAGGCGGCCGGACTTCTAGCACAATCTGTTGGGCCTCGCGCAGCCGGAAAACTGGTCAAGGGGGTTTCCGGCCGCGCTCCTAGAGGATGGGCGCAAGCAGCCGGATCAGCTTGACGCCCAGCCGGGCTGGCCAGCGCATGCGCTCGTACTCGTTCCCATCCACCTTTACGCTGCGGGCGAAGTCGTGGCGGAGCATGGCCTCGACCCGCTGGGCAAAAGGCCGGGAGATCAGCACCGCATTCCCCTCGAAATTGAGGCGCATCGAACGATTATCCACGTTGGAGCTCCCCACGCAGGCGATGTCATCGTCCACCAGCATGACCTTCTGGTGCATGAATCCCGGTTTAAAGCGATAGAACTTGATGCCGTTGGCCTCACACTCGGGCAAGTACGAGAAGGTGGCCAGGTACATGAAATACAGGTCCCACCGCAGGGGCACCAGGACCCGCAGAGCACAGTTGATGGTGTGCACGAAGTAGAGCAGCCCCACGTCCAGCTCGTCAGCCGGCCCACTGCCCATGTAGAGCGCGTCGGTAACACCGCCTTCGACCGGCTGAGGTTCCCAGTCCAGGTCCAGCAGTCGACCCGAGGCCCAGTAATAATCCTCCTGGAAGACCAGCTGCACCCCCTGCACAGCCGGCCCCTCCAGTTTGAGGTGGGTATCGCGCCAGGTTCCATAAAACTTGTTGGTGCCAAGGTGCTCGTCACCCAGGTTCAGGCCGCCGACCCAGGCAGCCCGGCCATCGGCAACAACAATTTTGCGGTGGTTGCGGAAGTTGAGCTGGAAGTAATACTCGCGGGTGGGAGCGGAGCGAAAGCTGACCACTTCAACCCCGGCAGCCCGCAGATCCCGAAGATAGGATTTCTTGAGAAAGAGGCTGCCCATTGCGTCGTACATCAGGTAGACCGGCACGCCCTGGTTGGCTTTGGCGATCAGGAGCTGCTGCAGCCTCTTGCCCACCTTGTCGGCTCGCAGAATGAAGAAAAAGACCAGCACGTAACGCTGAGCCTTCTCGATGCCCTCGAAAATGCTTTCGTAGGTTTGCTGACCGTCGATCAGTAACTCGGCACGGTTCTGGCCGGTCATGGGGATTCGGGCCAGGCGCTCGTAGCCGAGTTGAGCCTTTTGGCGCACCTGACACCGCGAGCGAAAGCTCTCCAGGGGGCGCAGGAAACGATCCACCACCGGATCGCTTCGGCGCAAGAGTCCGGCCCGCAAGGCCTGCACGTAGCCCACGAAACGATGGCGACCGAAGACCCAGTAGAAGGGAAGTGTGACCCAGGGCATGGTCACCAGCGAGATGCCCCAGGCGATGGCGGCAGACGAGCTGCGAGCATAGAGAACCGCGTGGGCGGCCGAGCCGATGCCGACCAGGTGGGTGATCACCGTCAGCACGAACCAGATCCAGGCGAGAACAAGCCACATTTCAGACATGCCCGGCTCATTCGCAGCGGCCAGGGAGTCTCCCACCCGTCAGGGAAAGTCTCTGCCATGCGTATTCTCCTGCTCCTCGTGCTGCTCGGCGCTCTGGCCGCAGCGCAAGAGAACTGGCGCACCGTGCGCTCCAGCGCAGGACGCTTCGAGGTCTCCCTGCCAGGCCCGGCTCGGACCAGTCAAGAGTCGCTTGACACCTCCGCCGGCACCCTCAAGCAGCAGCAATTCCTGGTCAACCTGGGCCAGCGTGCCTTCATGGTGACCTACGTGGACTATCCTGAGGCCAATGTGCGCGAGCTCGGGCCTGGCAAGGTCTTCGAGAACATCCGCGAGGGGGTGCGAGATGATGGAGCCACGGACCTTTGTCATGCCGGTCTCAAGCTTGGCCCGCATCAAGGCTGCGCCCTGAGTTACCGCAAAGAAGGTCGCTTCTGGGTCAAGAGCCGTCTTTATCTGGTGGGCAGCCGCCTTTACCAGATCACCGTTACCGGCCAGAAACCGCTGGATCCCGCCACGGTCAGGCGCTTCTTCGAATCGTTCAAAATTTTGCCTTGACAAGAGGGCGATAATGCTTTATCACTTTATTGGTAGTATGTTCTCAGGAGCCGATCGGATGAACCAGGTCAAAACGCTGCGTATTTGGGACTTTCTCGGAATGGGCTTGTCTCTCGTGTGCCTGATCCATTGCCTGGCCATTCCGTTCCTGATGGCCTTCCTGCCCTTCCTGGCCAGCAGCTTGATGCACCACGAGGACTTTCACATCGCGCTGATCGCTGTGGTGCTCCCGGTTGCCGGGCTGGCCCTGGTTCCCGGCTATCTGCGCACGGGGCGTCGCGGGGCTTTGCGCTGGGGGATCGTGGGCTTGCTGCTGCTGGGCGGCGGCATCCTGAGCGGACACGAGATCGGTGAGTTATTCGAAACCCTGTTCACCGTTTCCGGGGCCCTCTGCCTCTTCCGGGCTCACTGGCTCAATCATTCGCGGCCGCGTCAAACCTGCACCTGCCCTCACTGAGCAGGCGGCAGGTGAATCGGTCCTCCGCCTGAGATGGCCATCCCCACAACGAAGCCAAAGGACAGGATAACAGCTGCCATCACGATGGCCACGGCCAGGTTCCCTTTCTTGATCTCCTCGGTTTCATCGATGTTGGGGGTCAGCTTGTTGTAGACCACCTGCAAGATTGCCATCGAGATACTCATGGAGAGAGCGGCTACGAGCGCCCAGCCCACCGTGGCCAGGTACTCCATCATCAGCTGGTTCAAATTCATGCCCGGCCATTCCCGATTCTGCGACCTGGCTCCTCTTCGGGCAGGGAACGGAGAGGGTGCGGTTTAATGAGGGCACGTGCTGCAGATAGCCTGTCCCTCGTGCGGAGCTAGCCTCGTTTTCCGCGCCCAGAGCACCACGCACGCCGTCTGCTCTGCCTGCCGGTCGCTGGTGGTTCGCCACGACGTAGACCTGGAGAGCCTTGGCAAAGTGTCTGACTTGCAGCCGGACGGCTCTCCCATCCAGCTCGGCACCAGCGGGACGTTTCTGGGCAAGCACTTCGAGGTCATCGGGCGCATCCAGGTCGCCTACGACTCGGGTTTCTGGAACGAGTGGTATCTCCAGTATACCGACGGTAGCAACGGCTGGCTGGGCGAGGCGATGGGCACCTATTTCGTCAACCAGGAGCTCGACCCCGCAGGTCCGCTGGCCAGGCCCGAGGATCTGCGAGTGGGCTCGTTCGTCACCCTCAAGAACGAGTTCTTCGTGGTGTGCGAAGTCTCTACCAGCACCCTTAGCTCCTATGAGGGTGAGCTTCCCTTTGTCTTCCCCAGCGAGAAGACCCGGTTCACCACCGCCGATCTGCGCACCGGCGGCCAGCTGGCGGCAACTCTGGATTACTCCGACCCGGCCTCCCCGACGGTCTACCTGGGGTATTATGTCGACTTCGATGAGCTGAAGCTGGCCGGTCTGCGCGACTTCAACCCGGAGCTCGAGAACCAGCAGGGGGTCAGCACCTCCGTGCTGCGCTGCCCCACCTGCGGTGCCCCTCACGAGCTCAAAGCCGGGGGCGTCAGCCAGGTACTGGCCTGTGAATACTGCGGAACGGCCATCGACCTGAAGGACAAGAGCCTCAAGGTGCTCTTCCAGGTGCAAGAAAGCGAGAAAATAACCCCTCTCATTCCCCTGGGCGCCAAAGGCAAAGTGGACGGGCACGAGTGGGAGTGTCTGGGCTTTATGCGCCGCAGCGCGCGAGTTGAGGGGATGGACTACCCCTTCACCGAGTACCTGCTCTACAACCCCTACCAGGGCTACCGCTGGCTGGTCGAATCGGATGGGCACTGGACGCTGGCCCGTCCGATTTTGATGCTGCCACGCAACCTGGGATCGGGCGATCCGGTCACCGAGCCGACGGACAACACCCTGTCCTACAAAGGCAATCGCTTTCGTCACTTTCAAACCGCAGTGGCTCGGGTCCGCTATGTGGCCGGCGAATTCTACTGGCAGGTGCGCCTGGGCGACGAGGTGCGCATGCACGACTACGTCTGCCCGCCCCACTCGCTCAGCTGCGAGGAGAGCACGGGTCGCGAGCAGGTCTGGAGCGAAGGACGCTACCTCGAGCCGTTGGAGGTGGCCCGGGCCTTCGGTCTCAACTCCATCCGCCAGCCCTACAAAGTGGGACCGTCCCAGCCCGACCCTTACACCCCGCTGAAGCATCGCGCCTGGATGTGGTGGGCCGGCTACCTGGCTGCCTCGTTCATTCTGATGGTGCTGACCACGATGATCTCTGCAAACAAGGTGGTCTTCAGCAAGACCGGCGTAGCCACGTCCGACCCGACCAGCCTGACCGTGGTGAGCGATGAATTCGAGATACCAGGTCGCACCTCCAACGTCGAAGTTCGCACCACCGCTGGCGTGAACAATCGCTGGGTCGACTTCCACCTGGCCCTGATCGACTCGAAGACCAACGAGGCACTGGATTTCGGCACAGGAGTTGCCTTCTACAGTGGAAGAGACTCAGACGGTTACTGGTCGGAAGGCAGCACGTCCAATGCTGTCACCCTGCCCCGCGTCCCGGCCGGGCGTTATTATCTCCTGGCCGAGATGGAGAGCGGCACGACGGCAAGCGCTGACATGAAACCGGGGGAGGCGCCCTCCCGGCCCGACCCGGCCAAGAATTTCTCCTGGAGCATCACTGTCAAGCGGGACGTGCCCTCCTGGATCTGGTTTTTCATCGGTCTGGGCCTCATGCTGCCCGTTCCCCTCTGGTACTGGCTGCGAGAGTCAAGTTTCGAGACCCAGCGCTGGACCGAGAGTGACCACGCCCCAACTTCATCCTCGGAGTGATCAGAGCATGCTGATGAATGTGCACAAAGTTCTCGGAATCGGTCTGTTGGGTGCGATGCTGGCATTCAACTACTTCGGCCTCACGATGACCCAACCCGACAGAGTATCCAACGTGCCCAAGACCATTCGCCAGAACCCGGGCTCGTATCGCTCCCACTACCAGACTCATTACGTCCACCTGGGCGGGAAGTAGCCTCCGTGCAGCCCCTGATCCTGGTGTCGGTCTTCCTGATCGCCACCTGCGGGCTCATCTACGAGCTGATCGCTGGCACCGTTTCGAGCTACCTTCTGGGTGACTCGGTGATGCAATTTTCCACCATCATCGGGGTCTACCTGTCGGCCATGGGGGTCGGCTCCTACCTGGCGCGCTATATCGGCCGGGGAGTCCTGCAGCGCTTCGTGCAGGTCCAGATCCTGGTGGGCATCCTGGGCGGCTGCTCGGCAAGCGTCCTTTTCCTCGTTTTCGCGCACGGCACGGGCTTTTCTCTGGTGCTCTACTGCCTTGTCTTCGCCATCGGCACCCTGGTGGGTCTTGAGATCCCGCTGGTGATGCGCCTGCTCAAGGATGAGCTGGAGTTCAAGGAGATCGTCTCCCAGGTGCTGGCGCTGGACTACATCGGGGCCCTGGCAGCCTCGCTGGCATTTCCGCTTCTGCTGGTGCCCCATCTGGGCCTGGTGCGAACAGCCTTCCTTTTCGGTCTGGTCAATGTGGGCGTGGCGCTGGCCTTTCTGATGCGATTCCCTCCGACCCGACAAGCCTCCCAACTGCTCCTGGCCCAGGCAGTGCTGGCGTTTCTCTTGCTTGCTGCAGGCCTGGCCCTTTCCGAGCGGCTCACAACCCTGGCCGAGGTACAGATGTTTCCCGATCAGGTGTTGCTGGCCCGGTCGACCCCTTACCAGCGTCTGGTGGTCACCCAACGCAGCGGGGACTTGCGTCTCTACCTCAACAACAACCTGCAGTTCTCCAGCCTGGACGAGTACCGCTACCACGAAGCCCTGGTGCATCCGGGGCTGAGCGGGCTGGAGAACCCACACAAGATCCTGATCCTGGGCGGAGGGGATGGCCTGGCCCTGCGCGAGGTGCTGCGCTATCCAACCGTCACTGAGATCACCCTGGTCGACCTGGATCCGGGGATGACCGAGCTCTTCAGTCGACACCCATTGCTCTCGAAGCTCAATGAAGGCTCGTTGCGCTCGCCTCGAGTCAAGGTCATCAATGCCGACGCCTTTGTCTGGCTGCGGGACAATCCAGGCAGTTACGACTTCGTGCTGGTAGATTTTCCCGATCCCAGCACCTTCGCCCTGGGCAAGCTCTACACCATCAGCTTTTATGCCGAGTTAAAGCGTCACCTGGCACCCGGCGGTGCGGCCGCCGTTCAGTGCACCTCTCCCCTCTTCGCCCGCCGCTCCTACTGGTGCATCCTCAAGACCATGGAGGCGAGCGGACTCCGGGTACGCCCTTATCACGTCTTTGTACCTTCCTTCGGCGAGTGGGGGTTCGCCCTCATCGGTCCCTCACGACCGGGAGAGCACCTGCCGGCGGGCTTGCGCTTTCTGAATCAGGCAGCTCTGGCAGCCCTTTTCGAGTTCCCGCTGGACATGAGCTCGCTGCCAGTGGAGGTGAACCGGCTCTCCAATCAGGCCCTGGTTCGCTACTACGAAGAGGAGTGGCGGGCCGTGGCTCAGTGAATCGTCGCCAGTTCCTGCAGGGCAGCCTGACGTTGGCAGGGCTGTCCCTGGTGGGCTGTCCGTCTGGTCGCACACCCACACTCGAGGGGACGGTGGTGGGAGCCTCCTGGCAACGCGGCCATCGCCTGCGGGAAGCCAGCGAGCTCAAAACAGGGCAGCGCCTGCGCACCGATGTGGCCATTCTGGGTGGAGGCGTGGCCGGCCTTTCGGCGGCCTGGCGGCTACGGCGCGCGGGCCTGGAGGACTTTCTCTTGCTGGAGCTGGAGAGCGACCTGGGAGGTAACTCCCGTGCCGCCACCTACCCGGCCAGCCGGGCCCCCTGGGGAGCCCACTATCTACCGGTGCCAACCCTCGAGTCGCGGGCCGTCATCGAGCTCTTGAAAGAGCTGGACGTGATGGACGAGGCGGGACAGTGCCGCGAAGAGCTCCTGTGCCACGAGCCCCAGGAGAGACTCTACCTCCACGGACGCTGGCAGGAGGGCTTGTTTCCCACTCTGGGCGCAACGCGCCGCGATCTGAAGGAGTGGGGAGAGTTTCAAGCCGAAATCGAGCGACTGCGAAGGTTGCGAGACCGACAGGGGCGATTTGCCTTCGCTCTCCCCGCACCGCTCAGCTCCCCTGAATGGCTCGAGCTCGATGGTCTCAGCATGAAAGCCTTTGTCGGGCAGAAAGGATGGACCTCCAGGCGGTTGCGCTGGTGGCTGGAGTATGCCTGCCGCGACGACTTCGGTTGCTCTCTCGAGCAGACCTCAGCCTGGGCCGGTCTTCACTACCATGCTGCTCGGCCCCCGGCGGACCAGTTGCTGGTGTGGCCGGAAGGCAACGCCTGGCTTACCGATCGCCTGGCGGCGCCTTTGCAGGAACGAGCTCGCACCGGCTGTCTGGTACGCTCGGTCAGAACAGACGGCCGGCGCGTGATCACCCGGGTCGAGCACCGCGAGGGAGCCTTCGAGGTCGAGTCGCGACGGGCCATCTTCTGCTTGCCCAGTTTTCTTCGCCCCTTTGTGCTGGAGGGTGACGCTCCAGAGCGGTTCACCTATGCACCCTGGGTGGTGGCCAACCTCGTCCTCCAACGGGGTGACGAAGCGGCTTGCTGGGACAACGTTCTCTACGAGTCCCCCTCACTGGGCTACGTGGTGGCCACCCACCAGAGCCTGGCCACCCGCCCCGGCCCAACCGTCTGGACCTGGTACCGACCCCTGACCGGGAACCCCGTGACAGAGCGCGAGGAGATGCTGGCCCGCCCGTGGGAGAGCTGGCGCCAGGAGATCGTGAGCGAGCTGAGCCGTCCTCACCCGGATCTGATCGACAGGCTCGAGCGCCTCGACGTCATGCTGCTCGGCCACGCCATGGTGCGACCGGTACCCGGCTTGCGTGCCTCAAAAGCCCTGGAGGCAGCGAGTCAGCCGAAGAAGGGAGTCCACTTCGCGCACTCCGACCTTTCGGGCTTCTCGCTTTTCGAGGAGGCGAACTACCACGGAGCTCGCGCCGCCGAGGAGGTGCTGGCGGCACTGGACAAGCGCTCTCCTAGCCTTCTATAGACTCGGGGGCCTTGACCACCAGGACGGGAATGTCGCAGTGGGCCAGCACATAGGTCGAAACGCTGCCCATCAGGTAGCTGCGCAGCGCCCACGGCTCCCCATCACGATGAGCGAGAACTCCTCCACCTCGGCCGTCTCGCAGATCAGCTCAGCCGGGTCGCCGAGCACGGCCCGGGCTTCGGCCACATTGTCCGAACCGACCAGCTCGCGCGCCTCAGCCAGCAAGGCCTCGGAATCGACCCGCATGCGCTCCTCAACCTGCTGGGGCAGCACGTCGGCCCCCCCAACGGGCCCCCGAAAGGCCAGCATCTGAAGCATGGAGAGGGGCAGCACGTGGAGCAAGGTGACCCGGACAGCGTATCTCCCGGCCAGGCTGCGAGCCATCGCGAGAGCCTTCTTACAGGCCGGACTGCCGTCGACGGGACAGAGAATTTTGGTGATCATGCGGCCGCGTTCGTGCGGGCCGCGAATGCCTCCTTCGAGCAAGAATCGAGAGAGCATCGGGTGCCGGTAGAAGGAGACAAGCGCCCGAGCTCTCTCGATTGTGGACACCCACGCAAGGCGAGCCTCGCGCCCCCAGATCGGCCAGAGTGCCGGAGCAACCCTCACCGCGCAAGCGGCCGGAGCATCTGCGCAAGCCTTGCTGCACACAGCAAGGCCATCATTTCTCTCCCGGACACGCCTGCGAGGTGAGCTGACGGGCTCGGGTTGGAAGAGTTACCCGGAGTGCTTACGCGCTCTTCGCCCCAAGGGTGGTTCCCCCGCTCCCCGGCGAAGCCGGAGACTCGGCGTCAATGAGTTCCTTCAGTGTAGCACAGGTTTTTGTTGCAGGCCACTGCGCCTTCGCCGACTGATCAGGCTGTTGAGCACGCCTTCCAGGGGTGTGGCCAGAATGGCCACGCAAGCCTGGTTGACCGCCCCCGGGATGACCACGCTCCGGCCCAGCTCCAGGCCTGCCAGAGAGTCTTCCACGACCTCCCGGGCCGACATCCAGGCCCAGGGCCAGCGCGCCCCGGTATCGCTGGGGTAACCAGCAGCCTGGTGAAACTCGGTGCGGGTCAAACCCGGGCAAAGCGCCTGCACCACGACTCCCGAGCCCGCCCACTGCCGCCCCAGGGCCCGGCTGAAGGTGGTCAAAAAGCCTTTGCTGGCCGCGTAAAGCTCAGCCCCGGGCAGGGCCATGAATCCGGCCAGCGAGGACACGTTCACGATGGCACCCCTCGAGCGCTGCAAAAATCCGGGCAGAACCGCTCGCGAGAGGCGCACGCTGGCGCGCAGGTGCACGTCCAGCAGACGGTCGATCTCTTCGGGCGAGAGCTCGACAAAGTCACGTGAATAGCCGAACCCAGCATTGTTGACCAGCACGGTCATCGAGTCGGAATGGACGATGCGGTCCTCGAGTCGTTGCAGGTCGCGCTCCAAAGCAAGGTCAGCGGCCAGGACCTCGGTGTGGACCCCATGGCCCTCAGTCAGCTCGGTGGCCATGGTGCGCAACCGATCCTCACGGCGGGCCACAAGGACCAGGTCATAGCCCAGAGAGGCTAATTTGCGAGCGTAGACAGCCCCGATCCCGCTGGAGGCCCCGGTCACCACGGCTGTCTCGGGTCGTCTGGACCGTAACCGGAAAGACGGGCCGGCCGTCTGGTTCAGCTTATGCCAGGCCAGATAGCCGGCGGCCGCTCCAGCCAAAAGACCGAGAGTGGTCAACCAGGCCGGATCGTGAGAGTCTTTCTTGCTCATGCTTGATGGTGCCCCTTCAAACGCTATTGGTCTTGCCAGCTTCGCGCGTCGCTCGGCGGATCCTCGACCGACCTCTCGCTCGATAAGTTCAGAACCTCGCAACATCACCAGGGAAGGCCTGAGGTAAACCTGAGGAATGCGACTGAGACTTGGCCATGGCGGATAACAACCAGCGAACTCTGTTCGGCCACCCGGTCGGACTCTACACGCTCTTTTTCGCCGAGATGTGGGAACGCTTTTCGTTCTACGGAATGCGCGCCTTGCTCCTGCTCTACATGACCAAAGGTTTTCTCAAGTTCGGAGATGAGATCGCCTATGGTATCTATGCCGCCTACGGCGCCATGGTCTACGCCACCCCCTTCATCGGTGGCATCCTGGCCGATCAGATTCTCGGGCCCCGACGGGCCGTCGTGCTGGGAGGCAGCCTGATGGCCGCCGGCCATTTGTTGATGGGGGTCGAGCACAAGTGGGCTTTCTTCTTTGCCCTGGCCCTCCTGATTCTGGGCAATGGCTTCTTCAAGCCCAATATCTCAACCATCGTGGGCTCGCTCTATCCTGAAGGCAGCTCCAAGCGAGATGGCGGCTTCACCCTGTTCTACATGGGCATCAACCTCGGAGCGGCCATCGCTCCCTTGCTGTGTGGCTATGTGGGAGAGGTCTACGGATGGCACATGGGTTTCGGACTGGCCACCATCGGGATGCTGATCGGCCTGGCCGTGTTCGTGGCTCCCACCGGTCTCACGCAGGCCTTCATCGTCACCGGCGCCCTGGCCACGGCCACAGGCCTTTTCCGAATATCCGATAACGATTTCCAGCTCATGGTCAACACGATCACTGCTTTTGCATTGCTGGCGGCGGCTGGCGTCGCGACGATGGCCCTGGGGCGCGGCGGCCTTCCTGCCGAGGCCGGTCGCCCTCGCAACCCCGAGGCCTGCTCCAGAGTCTCCTTTTTAGGCCTGCGCAACGACACCACCGTCTTCCTTGGCGTGCTGCTGGCACTGCCGGTGGTCACCTTACTGCTGCAGCGAAATGAAGTGGCTACCTACCTGCTCAACTGCTTCGGACTGGCCGCTTTCGTCTGGCTGGCGACTCAAGCGATGACCAGCCGTAAGGTCGAGCGCGACCGCCTGCTGGTCGTTTTGATCATGATGTTCTTCTCCATGTTGTTCTGGGCATTCTTCGAGCAGGCCGGGAGCTCCATCAACAACTTCACGGATCGCAACATCGACCGCGTGCTGGAGGAAGAGCGCGAGCTCACGCAGGCGGACGTTGGCAAGACGATTGAAATCCCGGCCACCCAGGAGTTGCTCGGATTTCCGGACGGTCGCCCGGGGTCGACCGGCCAGATGGTGAATCTTACCGAGCTCGAGAAGATCCGCACGACGCTGAAGGAGGAGAAGAAGCAAACCATCGTCTGGACGGTCACCTCCGCCCACATCGGGATGGATATCGGTGGCTCGGAGATCAAAGCCTCTATGTTCCAGGCCGCCAATCCCATCTTCATCCTGATCTTTGGCCTCGTGTTCACGGCCCTGTGGGACTTCCTGGGTAAGTCTGGTCGCGAGCCCAGCGTGCCCTTCAAGTTCTCTCTGGCCTTGCTGCAACTCGGGTTGGGCTTCCTGGTGCTCTGGTACGGGGCCAAGCACTGCGACGAGCGGGGCATGGTGGCCATGAACCTTCTGGTTCTGGGCTATCTCCTGCATACGACGGGCGAGCTCTGCCTCTCGCCGGTAGGGCTCTCGATGGTGACCAGGCTCTCCCCCGCCCGCATTGTCAGCACCGTCATGGGGGCCTGGTTCCTGGCAACCTCACTCTCGCACATCCTGGCCGGCATCATCGCCAAGCTGACCGCGGTCAGTCACGGCGAGGGGAAAGAGCAGGTCATCCCGCCACCCATCGAGACAGTGCACATCTACGGGGACGTCTTCGGCAAGGTCGGGATCGCCGCCCTGATTGCGGGAGTCCTTTGCATGATGCTGGTGCCGTTCCTGAAGGCCTGGATCCACGCTGACGTGGTCAGCGAGCCCGAACCAGAAGAGCATACCGAAGAGCCCACCGGCCTGTCGCCCTCCCCCTGAGCGCTTACAGGTCGTGCAGGCCGTCCAGCACCCAGCCTCCTTGCATGCCCAGGTTGGCGCCCTTCAAGCTCTCATCATAGTGAAGTTTGCTGTCGGTGGCGGTGACCGTGTAGCCGACGGCCGCCCCGAAGAGCTCCGAGCCGAGCTCGAGCTTCATGTCGGTATGCTGGCCGGCGGTCACAAAGGTCACCTTGCTGTTACTGGACACAAAGAGGTCAGACTTGGTCCGGGGAGTGCCATCGGCATTGGTCAACGGCAGACCGGTCAGCGGATCGACCGGCGGCAGCCCGGTGAGCGGATCGATGTCTGGCTTCTCGTCTGTGAAGTAGACCTGCAGCGCGCGAGCGTAACCGCCGTCGTTGATGTAGGAGTTGTTCTTGACGTTCATCTCCTGGCCGATGTAGACCACCACCGGGCCTTTGCTGTCATCGATGACGATCTCGCTCGAATCGAGATCCACTTTGTCAAAAAAGTAGCGACCCGACTTGAGTGTCAGCTTCTCCCCCGGTTCGACATTGAGGTTGTTGTAGGCGCCGGGCTTGAGCTCTTTCCACGTGTATGTCTTTCCGGTCTTCTTGTCGGTGTAGCTGCTCGTGGGCACGCTTGCCGCCGAAATGTCCTTTCCCACCACGGGAGAAAGGGGCGATTTGTACTTCACCAGTGCTTTGGGGGCGAGGTTGATCTTGGCTCCGATCGGGGGGCCGAGGAAGGAGGCATCGGTGATCTGAGCGGTGGCGTCACCGGCGTAGCGGGTGATGGCAAGCCCCGTGAGCGGGTCGATGCCGTCGGGCAGAATCTCGATGTGACCGTCCACTTTGGCGTTCAGCGTCAGAGCAAGCTGGTCGTTGGACACCACGATGGCCTTCTTGGCCTCCAGCTTCGAGGGATCATAGCTTCCATTGGTGCGATCATAGGCGTCCGCCTCGCTGGTGATGAGGGAAGTCTGCCGCTCGGCCAGGGCAGCGTAATCAAAGGTGGCGGTCTGCTGCACGGCGGTGCCGGCGACAGCCGCGTAGGTCTTGACCGCTGAGCTGCTGCTCAGATCCACTCCCGTCGTCTTCATGAAAACCAGGCCACTGGGCAGGTTCACCCCGGTCCCCGGGACCAACCGGGTCGACCCACTGTGAGTATTATTGTAGACCACGCAAGTGTACTGCAGGTTCGGGTCCTGAGGCAGGGTATCCGTGATGGTTTCTGGCCACTTGGGGCCGGGCCAGCCGGGATTGGCCCGCAGCTCGGCCAGAATCCGTTGGGTGGCCGCATAGGCCGCATAGCGTGACCGGGAAGCCTCGGTTTCCCGTCTCCCATCATTGAGGTTCTTAAGCACCCCCTGGCCGACCGTCAGCATCATCATCATGATGAGCGTGGTGATCCAGATGATCGTGACCAGCAGCGTGCCTTTCCTCTGGAGGGCTCGTTTCATCGGATTCTTCCTCAGTTCTTGGGGTGTATCCTGGACTCTACGATGAACTCGTAGCGTCCACTCGGGTCGGATGCGGTCATCTGCAACAGTAAGGGCGTGGTGTCCGTGACGGTGAAGTTGGTTATCCGTCGGGCGACGATCTTGGGCTTCTGGCCAAATCCCTGCCAGGTAGAGATTTTGTCCCAGGGGGCACCCACGGCCGGGTACGGGGGCACGGTCGTGGTGGGCACCATCCGTTCCTTCCAGATAAGACAGGGCTCCCCGTTGATAATCTCTGAGTAGAAGGCCACCATGCGAAACCACTGGGCCTTGCCGTTGACGATGCTGGTCTTGCCGTCGAAGCGACGGGGGGTGATGAAGACAATCCCGGCCGGCGGCCCCGCGTCCACCACGATGGAACCGTAGTTGCTCTCCCCCACCTCCACCGAAACGCGAGAGCAGGCGGCCAGAAGGGATTGCTGCAACTCAATGCTGGCCTGGGAATGCCGGTAGTAGCGCGCCGCCGCCGCCAGCAACTGCTGAGCGCACAGCATCAGAAGGCCAGTGAGCGCCATTGCCACCGTGACCTCCAGCAGGCTATGGCCCCGGAATCTCTTCACGGAGGGGTTCCGGCCAGCAAGGTCTCGACCTGAACCTGCCGGGCGTTTCCGTTGGGGTCCTTCCAGGTCACCCGCACCCGCACGCTTCGAAGAGCGGGGGGCATCGCCGGCGAAGCGGGGGGCGGAAAGACGTCGATAAACGTGGTGTAATCGGTCACGCTGACGTTCCCGTTGACCTTGGCCGTCAGGCTGTAGATCGTCCCCACCTTGTCTTCGGTCTGCCCCTCGATCCCATTGAGGATGCACTCCTCCAGCCTCTGGCTGGCCAGAAAAAGAGCCAGCATCTCCAGACGGGCCTTGCCGACCGCCTTGGAATGGGTAATCCAGACCGTCACCGAGTAAACGACCACCATAGCCAGCATGAAGGAGCCCAGGATGGCCTCCAGCATGTTGTACCCTTTGCGCCGTCTGACTGCCCGAATCACCATGACAGAGTATAGCACAAACCTGGTTTGTTTCCAATTTATGAACAAGCTTTTAGACGGGCTCGTCAGGAGTGCGCACCAGCACCTGGCTGGCCACCTCGCGGCTGAGGGCCACGGGCCGGTCCGAAAGTCGAATCAGAAGAGGTCCCTGGAAGGGCCCGACCTGCTGCACCAGCAGCTCCCGACCCGGGTGCAGGCCCACCTCTTCGAGGTAGCGCAGGACCTCCATCGACTCTTCGATCACGCGGTCGACCACGGCCTGATCGCCCTCACGGCATTCAGAGAGGGGCGTGGCAGCGCAAAGATGCAATGTGCCGTCGCGATTGGGAATGGGATGACCGTGGGGGCAGGTGGCCGGATGGTGAAGAAAGGCCTCCAGAGCGTCCGCCACCTCGTCACTGAGGATATGCTCGAGTCGGCACGACTGCTCGTGAGCCACATCCCATGGGAGCTTGAGGCAGTCGGTCAGCAACCGCTCGGCCAGCCGGTGCTTGCGAATGACACCCAGGGCCAGTTGCTCGCCAGCCTGGGTCAACATGAGGCCCTTGCCGTTCTTCTGCACCAGGCCTCGCTCGGCCAGCTTCTTGATCATCTCGGTGCTGGAAGCAGCTCTGACCCCAAGGCACTTGGCCAGACGGGCGATGCCGGCCCGTTCCCCCTCGAGATTGAGACGATAGATGGTCAGAAGATACATCTCAACCGATTCCGACACTGCTCTGCCCTCTTCCACAATCGGCAGGTCGGCTCCTATGACACGTTCAAGACAGCTCCCCAATGGCCTGCGTAAACGTCTTCTTTTTCAGCCTCGACCCGCCCGTCCGGCGCCTGGCTGTGCTCGAGCGTTGCTTGTCGAAGGACGAGTTGGTCCGGGCCGATCGCTTCCATTTTCCACAGCACCGTCGACGGTTCGTGGCCGCCCGAGGCCAGTTGCGAGAGTTGCTCGGCCGCGAGATCGGTTTGAGTCCTGAGAGCCTGAGATTTTGCTACGGTCCCCACGGGAAGCCCGGGGTCGAGCAAACTGAGGAGATCTCCTTCAACCTGTCCCACTCGAATGAAGCAGCCCTCCTGGCCACCTGCCGGGGTGCCGCGCTGGGAGTCGATCTGGAGTGGATCGAGCGCCGGGTGGAGTACCTGCTGGTGGCGCGGCGGTTTTTCTCCGAGCAGGAGGTCCGCAAGCTGGATCACTGCCCCCCGGAGCATCAACGGGAAGCTTTTTTTGCCTGCTGGACGCGCAAGGAAGCTTACATCAAGGCTCTGGGCGAGGGGCTCAGCCGTCCCCTGGATAGCTTTGCCGTGGGGATGCTCCGGGGAGAGCCCGCCACCCTGTTGTGGAGCAGATTTCCCGGCGAGCCTGAGCGCTGGTCGCTCCACAACCTGGTGCTACCCGGCTCGTACCGAGGCGCTCTGGCGGTCGAAGGCCAGGGTTGGGAGGTGGTCATTCGCGAGATTGACCCGCGAGGTTCGCCACCATATACCACAGGAGCCCCCCGATCATGACGGCATAGGGCCAGCCCCAGAAATTACAGCCCGCCTGCAAGATAGCCGCCAGAAAGTCGCCCACCGGAGGCTTGTTGACGGTCCAGACCTGGAGCAGCACCAGGCTGGAGGCTCCAGACGCCAGCGCGGCATGAAACAGCTCTCCCGGCGTGGGCCGCCTGGGTACGGCCACGAGCAGGATGGGCACCAGGAATGCGGCGGCACAACCGAGCGGAACCAGACGGATGAAGAGCAGAAGGCTCCAAAACGCCAGAAAAACCAACTTTTCTGGGCAATGAGGAGCCAGATAGAACAAGAACAGGGTGGCCGACAGCCAGACCAGGCTGGCCCCGCTCATCAGGCGCAGAGCGTAGCCTCGCCAGGCCGCGAAATCCCAGCGACGCAACATGGCCAGGCGCCGGTTGACATATCCCCGGGGCAACGGCTCGATCTGCCCTCGCAGTGCCTGCCGCGGCTCATCCAGGCTGCGAGGGTCGCGGGCCCTGGCCCAGGGCGAATCGGTCGCCATCCAGGTCAGGGCCTCCACGCCCCCCAGGTAGCCCAGGAAACCGCCCAACTGGAAGAGCATGAACACCCCTGCTCCGTTGTCGCCCCCGGCCAGCATCAAACAGACGACCAGATCGATTGCCAGGGCCAGAAGACCCCAGAGCAAGAGGCCGGGAACGCGAGGGGGCAGAGTGAGCGTCATCGGTGTCAAGGGAATTCCCGGGGCGTCCGGCCCTTCCCTGCCCGGAGCATCAGTGACGACAGGAGCGGTCGAAAATTCTTTACAGGGGTCTGGTATCATGTTGTGTAACAGATCCCCTCTGGCCCGGTCCAAGCCCGCAAAGGAGAGGTCCGCCTGATCCGTGTACGCTCCTATTGACGAGAACTTTCCCTCCCGCCGACAGCTCCTGATGGCGCTCGGGGTGGCGATGCTGACCGGCCTGCTCGGTTTCGGACTCTCCTACAGCTGGTTTCTGGCCTTTCGCCCCCTGAAACTGCCCGCTCCCGTCGACCGCAAGGCGGCCGAGGGCGGGGTGCCTCGCTTCGCCCAGCGTTCAGGAGGCGGCACTCGCTGGGAAGCGCCTCCGACCTTCCTGATCGTCTCCGGGACGGGCTACCGACGCCCCGAAAAGAAACAGCATCTCGTCCCCAAAGAGGTCGAGGAGCTGAAGGCCCGCCTGACCCCTCCGGCTAACGCCCCGGTGGCCGCCAGGCCGAAGGTGGCGCGAGTCGAGCTGCCTTCCAGCGCATATCCTACAGGCTCTTCCAGCCACGGCTTCCGACCAGGCCCTCGTTCCACGCCTCACTCCGAGGCCACCCCCGCCCTGACTCCTTCGACCGGGCGAGTTTTCCCCCCAGCGGGTAACCGCCCTCCAGCCGGCAGCCTGCAAGACGGCTGGTCCCGGGCCCAGGGCTCAGTGGTGCAGTTGCTGGGTTTTGACGATGCTGTCTGCTACGGTCTGTTGGTCGATCAGGATGGGCTTGTCATCACTCGCGCCAGCCCCATGCTGGTCAGTGGCCTGCGGGCCATGGTCAACGGCCTCAGCCTGCCGGTGCTGGACGTGGTGGGCTATGTTCCAAAATATGAGCTGGCCGTTTTACGTTTGCCTGGCGGGCAGAGGCCAGCTTCCCTGGCTCCCGAGGCGCCGAGCCCGGGCGAGGAGCTGGCCCTGGCACCCGGGGCAGGTTTGCCCCTCAATTTGCAGACGGCCATCACGCTGGAGGTCACCCCTTCGGTTGGAGAGGGCACCTTCCGGCTTCAGGGGGCGACTTATCCCTCCAACACGGGCAGTCCGCTGGTGAACAGCAGGGGCGAGGTGATCGGGCTCTGCCTGGGCAAACCGACCGCTTACCCGGGACAGAACTACTGTATCGGGGTGGACAATGCGGTGCTCTGGTCGGTGCTGCAGCAAGCCAGAGCCAACCAGCTCGAGCGCTCGCCCGGCTCACCCGACACGCTCAGTCGGGCCATCCGAGCCCTGATGATCTCCCAGTTGCCGCGCTCTCAGGGCTGGTCCCCTCCGTCGCGAGCCAATGCCCGCGCCATTCCGGGCGAGTCCATGGGGATGTACAGCGTGGGCATGACGCGCGACGATCTGGAGCGGGCCTTCGGCGTCGGCAAGGTGCCCTCGTTCCCGGGCGGATTTCGCGCCGTCCAGGTCGACCCGTATCCGCTCGAGTTCACCCTGCTCGACGACCGGGTGGTGGCTATCGCGACGACGGACAGGTTCTATGCCACTCCGCGCGGGGTAGGGGTCGGCATGGAGCCAACCCGAGCCAGCTCCGACCCGGCCTTCGACTCAGCTGTCAACGGCTACGGTCCAGGTGGCCGACGCCACCTGGTGGGAAAGGGCATCGAGCTGCGCCTGAACGCGAGCGGAACGGCCGAGGAGATGCTGGTAGTCTCGGAGCCGCTGCGATGAAGCGACGGGGCAATGTGCTGATGATGGCCATCTTTATCTCGGTCTTTCTCTTCTTTTTGTCGGTGGCGCTGGTCACCGCCAACCGGCAGGACATCATGCTGTCGCTCACCGTCGACCATCGCTTGCGGGCCCAGCTGGCTGCCCGAGCGGGGTCGGAGATCTGTCTGGTCAAGCTACGCGAGTCGGCCGAGGCGGCTGCCGAGGTGGGCAGCTACTCGGAAGAGCTGGCCTCCGGCGCAAAGGTCCGCGTCAGCCTGGAGAGCTATGATGGGCGTTTCGGCGGCGGCGGAGACAAACTGCTCAAAGAGTTGAAAGCCACAGGCTCGTCAGGATTTCTGGGAGCCGACCGCAGCTTCATCCTGGAGGAGCTCACCCTGGGTCTGGAGGGTGTGGCCGGGCTCCCTCTTCTCTTTGCCAGGGATGCAGGCGGCAATCTTTACGCGCTGGGCCCCTCGTTCAAATGGGCCAGCCTGGGGGCCCTCCCCCGGACTGACAGCTGGCTGGCAGCGCGGGGAGGTCCGCTGTTCGTGATGGCTCCCAGGGGCACAGCCGAGCCGCCACCTACGGTCTATGACTTCACGCTCACTCCCGGCCCATCCGGCACAATGATTCCGGTGATCGGCCAGGGTCAGCCGCTGACCACCACCGAGCACGAGCACCTGCTCTATATGACTTTCGACGGACAGGCGGTCAAGTGGAACGACATCGCCGACCCCACCACCTTGCAGGAGGGAGTGGATCTGCCGGCCACCATCGATGGGAAGAGCGATGGAGCTCCCAACTGGGTGACAGTAGCGGCCGGACCCAACACGGTCACCTACACCGACTCTCTCTTCCAGGGCCCGGTTATGGAATGGTGGGGGCTGGACGGACCCGCCATCGCGGCCGAGGAAGGCGTTGTCTACTGCCACGCCACCCACTATCTCTATCGTGGGATTCGCTTCCAGAATCGGGTCCAGGTGGTGGCCGGGGAGATCATCAACAACCCGGAGCGTCGCGACGCCGAGCTCTATCGCGAGCCATGCGTTCTGGCTTTCGATCAGAGCAAGTGGAACCGGGTGGTGGACCTGATGAAGGTCAACGATCCCCTCAGCGAGCCGGTCATCAGCCAGGGCCCCCGGCCGAGCAAGGCAACCCTGGCAGTGGCTCAGGCCAGGGTCTACGCCTTCCAGTCCGACAACCCGAGCCAATTGCTGGTGGGCTCGAGCACGGACTGGAGCCCGTCCACTCGCAGCCAGGGGATCTCCCAGGGAATTGCCGTTTTCGGCGATCGAATCCGGCTCTATGAGAATGGCGGGACCTTCTCCGGTCAGGCCGGCTCGCGCACCGTCCTGACCGGCCTGAACCCCGACCTGACCTACCAACGCGACGAGGTCACGGGCGAGATCCTCGAGCAGGGCAGCCTGCAGAACGTGGTCTGCGAGCAGGGCCTGTCCATGGAGCTAGACCTCTTGCCTGGAGTCAATAACACCACTGGCTTCCAGAAAGACTTCTACACGTTTGCCCGCCTCAAGAAGACGCTTTCCGAGCCCAGTGGTCGCACCTTGCAAGAGCTGCTGGGAGGCGATAAGCCAACCGCCTCGACAAACTTCTTGAGCGTACTGGTGCGCTACAACACGGAGACCGGCTGGCAGGTCTGGCCCATGGGCCTGCAGGGTCACCAGAGCCTGGCAGCCCATGACGAGCGCATGGGCTTGAGCGTGGGCACCAACAGCACTCTGGAGGTCAGCCAGCTGGCGTTGGCCGTCTACTCCGGCAAGGAAGAGCGGCGCTCACAGTACGTGCCGGTCCTGATCAACCGATGAGATGCCGACAGAGGCCTTCGGCGCCCCACGATCGTGTAAGCTGCGACCAGCTCGACCGGACGAAGCGTGTCCGAAAGAGGGGGAGGGCGGCCGCGCCCCTCGGCTTCACCCTGGCTGAGTGCATGATCGCACTGCTGTTTCTATCCATCGCCCTCTTTGGCTACGTGAGCCTGCACATCCGGTTGATCCACAGCGGTCTCAAGCTCGAGCAGCGCGAGTTTCGCCATGGCCTGGCCAGCAAAAAGATTGGCCGAGCCCTCTTCGGCGAGTTCGAGGTGCCGCCCAAGCTCACTTACCGCCCCTTCGACTACCTCCAGGGGGTTGAGCTGACCAGAGTGCCACCCACGCCCCCACCCTTTGCTGTACCCGCTGGAGTCGACTACCATCAGGCCCTGGAAGAGTGGAAGGATCGCAACGGAAACCAATCTATCCTGCTCGACTCGTGCCGCGCTCAGCGGCACTATGCGGGGTGGTGAGTGTGAGCAGACGTGGCACGAGCCTGATCGAGCTGATGGTCGTCTCCTTTTTGTTTTTGCTGATCATGTCGTTGATTCTCGGCTTCTACGTCTATGCCAGCGGGGTGACCCGGCATCGGGACAAGAAGTCAGCCACCTACCGACGGGTGGCTGTCACGCTCGACAAAGTCGAAACCGAGTTGCAGAACGCTCGCATCTACACGGTTCGGGAAGACCAGGTCGTGTATACATTGCCGCGTATCAAGAACCGCGTCACCGATTGGGATTCACTTGGCTCTCTGCTTCTTGCCACCACCCCGCTGTCCGGCCAGAAGAGCGAGATCCTGGTTCGGCGCAACAACCGGGTGGAGCAGCATCTGGCCTGGCTCGAGCCGGGTGAGAAACTGGTCTTTCTGGTCGGCCCTCAGTACGTCGATGTCTACTACAACGGTAAACCAAAGAGCGATGGAGAGCCCGAGTTTCAGATCCTGCGGCGAGTCCTGGTGGAGAAATACTGATGCCCGAGTTTCTCTACATCGTCAAGGACCGAGAAGGCAACAAGGTATCCGGCGAGGTCCACGCAGCCACTGTCGAGCGGGCCGCCAGACGGCTGCAAGAGCGAGGATACACGGTTATTCGGGTGGACCTGGTGAAGCCCAAGCACTGGATCTGGTATCTCATCCAACCGGTGAAGCCCTCCCTGCTGGTCCTGTTCGTGCGCCAGATGGCCACCATGGTTGCGGCCGGAGTGACCATCCGGCGGGTTCTCAACTCCCTCATGCCCCAACATGGCGGCCCTATGTTCCGCAAGGCCGTCGAGCGCCTGCAGGTCGACGTCAACTCGGGCTACTCCCTCTCCCAGGCCATGATGCGAAGCCCAGAGTTCTTCAGCTACTTTGTGGTAGGCTCTGTGCGCATCGGCGAGCACACCGGGCGTCTGGCTGAGACGCTGGACAACTGCGCCGGCCATCTGGAAAAGGAGTTCGAGTACGGCCTGCGGCTCAAGCAGGCCCTCATCTACCCGGTGGTCCTCTTGAGCGCGTGCGGGGTTCTGGTGGGGTTCATCTTCACCTACATGATCCCCAAGTTCGTGGGCCTGTTCGTGGATCTTCAGGTGGAGTTGCCCTGGGCCACCCAGAAGCTCATGGACATCACCGGCTTCCTGGAGACCTACGCGACGGTGGTCTTCTTCACCGGCATCGGCCCGGCGCTCTCCTTGAGCTGGCTCTTCTTCCACTGGAGCCGGACCCGCCGTGGGCGTCTCACCCTCGAAAGGGTCATGCTCCGCATTCCCTGGTATGGCCTGCAGATCCGGCGCCGCATGCTGGCCCAGTATTTCCGCTCCTTCGGCACTCTGATCGACTCGGGGGTGACGGCCGATACCTCATTGGCCCTGATGGGCAAAAGCCTCAACCGGGTGATCCTGCAGAACACGGCTATTGCCCAGCTCGACGCAATCCGCAAGGGCAAGCGGTTGACCGCCGGCCTGAGAGTGGCCGACAAGGGGCGGCTCTTCCCGCCCATGGCCCTGGAAATGGTCTACGTGGGTGAGGAGACAGGCACTCTTCCAAAGATGCTCGAACGCCTCTCGAGCTATTACGATGAGGAGATGGTGCGCGGTTTGGACGCCATCTCGCGTCTGGTCGAACCGGTGGTGCTCTGCGTCATCGGCTCGATGGTGGCGTTCGTGCTCCTGGCCGCCTTCATGCCCATCTACCAGCTGGCCTCCAGCTTCTGAGCCGCTGAGTTTGAATTCATGGCCCGGTCAAGACGTGACATTGAGCCCGGCCAACTTCCAGAGCCTCCAGACAGAGGACGCGTTCGTCAGAGGTTGTTGATGGGCAAAATGAGAGTGTGAGGACATTAACGGGAGGCCTGCTCCAACAGCTTGACGATCCGGGAATTCTTGCCCGAGCGAGCCAGGGCCAGAGCGGTGTT
>QWHO01000642.1 GCA_021404945.1 bacterium CPR1 | reverse complement strand
CCCTGCAGGAAGGCCGCAGCCAGGAGTCGTTCCTGGCCGCCTGCGTGGGGCGGGGCGTGGACGAGACCCTGGAGCGCACCCTGCACGGCAAGGGTGCCTTCGCCCACTACCGAAAGCTGAGCGACGAGTTCCCGGAGCTGAAGGAGCCTCTGCTGGAAGGCGCTCTGCTGCGTCCCGAGGCCGACTCCAAAGAGCTGGTCGGGCTGGCCTTGAAAGCGGTGCCTCACTACGAGGCCTCTGACGAGCAGGCCCGCGAGGCCGACCTGGAGCGCCTGGCCGAGCAAGCCCTGGACATGCTCAAAGGGCGCGAGCGCAAGCTGGCCCAGCAGCTGACCGAGGGGGTGGATTCGACCGCCCACTGGGCCGCTCTCCAGCCCCTCCTGCTGGGATCTGCCCCCACCAACCTCGATGAGCTGGCCCGGCTGGGGGGCGAGGTCACCGCCCTGAGCAACGATTCCGAGCTGGCCGCCAACCTGCTGCTGGTCCTCTCCAGCCACCCCGAGGCCGCCGGCGGGCGACTGTTCGTGTCCGAGCTGTGCGACGCCACCGAGAGGGATGTCCGCTCGGCGCTGACCCGGGCCCTGTGCGCCAATCCCCGCGCCTCCAGCGTGCACGAGCTGGCCAGGGTGGGCGCCAGCGCTCTGGAGCACCTCAGCGAGTATGCCGATGAAGCTGGCCAGCTGGCCGAGTCCCTCTTGCAGCACTTCGAGACCGAGCCCACCCTGGCCGTCGGGCTGGCCCGCGAGCTGACCGACCTTGACCCGGCCCGGGTGGCCAGCGTGGTGCTGACCAACCCTCTACCTGACCAGAGCGGTCTGGCTCTGGGCCGGGTGGCCCTGGAGCTGTCTCGGCGCACCGAGAGCCCGGAGCCGGTGGGGGCCGCCCTGGTCCGCATGGCCGAGCAGGAGGATACCCGGCTGGCCGCCCCCGAGGCCCTCAAGGCCTTCGAAGGCATGAGCGAGGAGTCGGCCAGACTGCTGGCCGATTCTTTGCTGGGCCTGGCTCACGACCCGGGTGCGCTGGCGGTCACCCTGCGAGCCGCCGCCGACCGGGGCGAGACAGCCAGCGAGGAGGAGCCGGAGCGGACCTACCATTACGATAGGGAGCTACTGCGCGAGAGCGCCACCCGGCTGGAAGCCATCGCCCTGACGAGTCAGACCAGCTCCACGCAGATCGAGCACCGGGGAGCCCAGGTCGTGGTGGGTGGAATACCCGTGGCGGTGCGGCGATGATCCGCCCTGCTGCTCTGCTCGCTCTCTTCGTCCACTCGCGCAAGCTGTGCACCCGCTGAGCAGGCAGGCCAGGCGGTCAGGCCGAATTCTCCAAGCATGGGACGCCGATTTCGCCTCGATCTCCTGGTGCTTCTCTGTTTGGTGGCCGTGCTGGCCTACTTCCTGCACCCCGAGGCGCCCTCCCCCCACGAGCCCGCTGCCGACCCCGACTGCGACCTGATGCTGATGGCCGTGGGCGAGCTGCCCGACGGCCTGCTCCAACGGCTCAAGCAGCACGTCAAGCTGCGCCACAACCTGCGCGTGCGGGTGGGCCTGCCCTACATGACCGGGCTCGAGCATCATCTCGGCGAGCAACTCGGCAGCCTGACCGACATGCAGATCATGCCCGCCCTGGCGGTGCAGGCGCGCAACTTCGGGGCTCCCAAGATCGCCATCACAACTCTTGAGCTCAACGACTGGGATGCTCTGCGCAACAGCCTCTACAACTGGGATTCAGGGGTCGAGACCCCCAGCTACGATCGCATCGCCTTCTGGCGTGGTGACGCGGCCCTGCTCTCCACCCACGAAATGCCCTCCGAGGAGGTATTCCTCAAGCTCCTCGACGACTCGGTCATGCGCCTCTGCTCTGACAACCCCCCCGCCCACCCCGGGCCTCGGGCCTGGAGCCAGGTCCGCTGAGCCTGCCGGTCCCGTGTGGCAAATGAGTGCGCCTCATGAGGCGCGTCCGGGTGCCGCAAGCCTGGCCGCTTTGCAACCTCAGTGGCGGAGCTACTCTTCCTCGAGCTGGGGATAGGCCGCGATCAGGCGCTTGAGCTCGTCATGCAGGTCGAGCAAGGGCGTATTCAGCCCGTCTAGCAACAGGTGCAACCGCACCAGGATGGGCACCACGCTGGCCGCGTCGTTCACGTCCACCGATGAGAGGGCCGCCAGTTCGAGCTGCACCTTTGCCTGCGTCAGCCAGGCGTCCCGCAGCCCCTCGACCACGTCATTCAGCAGCCCCTGATCGGGCTCGTGAGGGAGCTTCTGGAGCGATTGGGCCAGTTGGCAAAGCTGGTCGAGCACCGGCCAGCCTTCCCTAATCGAGCGTGCGTCCCTGCTTCAAGCCCGCCTGGGTCTTGGCCACGTTCACCGAGCCGTCCAGGTTGATGGCCTGGGTGAAGTTGTTGCGCTTGTTGTAGACCTCGAGATGGTCGCGGTGCAGGGTGTCCAGGTGATACTGGTCCCCCTTCTTGAGCTGAGCGCCGCCCGGCAGCTCGAGCTTGTCTCGTACTTCGTAGACCTGGGCTCCGCCGTTGCTCTTCTTGGTCCGGGTGGAGCCCGCCTCGAGCGCCTGGCCCACCGGATCATTCTTGAGGAACGGCTTGAGGTCGTTGGAGGGCAGCGCCCTGGCCGCTTTCTTGGCCCCCGCCTCGCTGGCCGCCTCCACCACTTCCCTGCCCGCCTTGTAGGCCAGCCG
>QWHO01000118.1 GCA_021404945.1 bacterium CPR1 | reverse complement strand
GCAACCAGAATAGTACCCTCGGCCACCGGACCGAGGCGGATCTTGGGGCCGCACAGATCCTGCAGAATGGCCACCGGCTCCCCCAACTCCCGGGCCACCCTGCGAATCAGCTGGATACGCTCGGCATGCCATTCGTGGGTGCCGTGAGAGAAGTTGAGCCGGGCCACGTCCATGCCGGAAGCGATCAGGCCGCGCAGCATCTCCTCGCTGCACGAGACCGGGCCGATCGTGCAAACGATTCGGGTCCGGGTGGGCCTCATGGAGTCAGAGCTTGCTCGAGCACGACGCCCATTCGGCGATACTTGGCGTAACGGGAGGTGACCAACTCTGCCGGAGTTGAGAGAAGCAACTCGCCCAGGTGCCGTCTCAGCGCGCCGCGCACCGTCGCGAAGACGTTCTCGGTCTCGCGATGGGCACCCCCGAGAGGCTCGCTCAGCACCTCATCCACGAGTCCCAGCCTGAGCAGCTTGTCCGAGGTCAGACCCAACCAGGAGGCGGCCTGCTCTGCCTTGCTCGCATCCCGCCAGAGGATGGTAGCGCAGCCTTCCGGGGAGATGACCGAGTAAACCGAGTTCTCCAGGATCAGGACCCGATCGCCCACCGCGATTCCCAGGGCCCCGCCGCTGCCGCCCTCGCCGATGACCAGAGTCACGATAGGCGACCCCAGCTCGGTCATCAGAGCGATGTTGCTGGCGATTGCTTCGTACTGACCGCGCTCCTCAGCCTCGATGCCGGGGTAGGCGCCAGGCGTGTCGATGAAGGTGAAGATGGGCAACCTGAAGCGATGTGCCAGGCTCATCAGACGGCCTGCCTTGCGGAAGCCCTCGGGGTTGGGCATGCCAAAGTTGCGGGCCAGATTGTCCTTGGTCCCCTTCCCCTTCTGGTGGCCGACAACCACGCAGCTGCGGCCCTCAAAGCGAGCCAGACCCCCCACGATGGCAGGGTCATCAGCATACAGACGGTCACCGTGCAGCTCGAGAAAATCGGTGAAAAGCGCCTGAATGTAATCGAGCGTCCCCGGCCGGACCGAATGGCGGGCGATCAGGACCCGGTCCCAGGCGGATAGATTCTCGTAGATGCTCTTCTTGAGCTGCTCAGCTTTGCGCTCGAGCAGGCGGATCTCCGAGGAGAGGTCCACCCGACCGGTCAGGTTGACCTCCTTGAGCTCTTTGATCTTGTTCTCAAGCTCCAGTAAGGGCTTCTCGACTTCCAAAATCATACTCATGCGGGCGACTCCAGCACGGGTTGAGCGAACATTCCGATCAAGCGCGCCATGGTGGCTCGAAGCTCGGAGCGCGGCACGACCATGTCGATGAAACCGTGCTTTTGATAAAACTCGGAGGTCTGAAATCCGGGCGGCAGCTTCTGACGAATGGTCTGCTCGATCACCCGTGCCCCCGAAAAGCCGATGATGGCTCGGGGCTCAGCCACGATCACGTCGCCCAGAGCGGCGAACGAGGCGGCCACGCCTGCGGTGGTCGGGTCGGTCAGCAGGCAGAAGTAAGGCACGGACAGATCGTTGAGGCGCCGAACCGCCGCCGAGGTGCGCACCATCTGCATCAGGCTCAGCATTCCCTCTTGCATGCGGGCCCCTCCTGAGGAGGTGACCACCAGGGCGGGGAAACGCAGATCTCCGCTGCGTTCGAGCATGCGAGTGATCTTCTCCCCCACCACCGAGCCCATCGAGCCGCCTCGGAAATGAAAGTCCATGATGGCGATGCCCACGGGAATGCCGGTCAACTCGATCTTGCCCGAAAGCACGGCATCTTCCAGCCCGGTCTTCTTGCGATCGCTGACCAGCTTCTCGAGGTACTCCCCCTCGATACCCAGCGGATTGCCCGAGAAGAGGCCTTTGTCCCACTCCTCAAAGCTACCCGGGTCGGCCAGCAGCTCGAGCCGCTCGTGGGCCGTGAGCTTGTGGTGGAAGCCACATTTGTCGCAAACCTTCGAGTTGTCCAGGAAGACCTTGCGATACATCGCGTTGCCACAGTCAGAGCACTTGATCCAGAGGTCGGAGGGTAGCTCCGCTCGCTGCGTCTCATCGCTTCGACTCTGATCTACCTTGGGTCGGTTGACCCGAAACTTATCAAACAAACCGGCCATTGAGGGCCGGCAATTCAAGAGTCCGGCAGGAACTCCTTTCGAACAAGCGCAGCCTGCACGGCCTGCCCGCTCACGCGCCCCAGCCGCGCCCGCAGAAGATGGCCTCGGAGCGCAGGCCCACCGCGCAACAAGACAGGGACATAATTCTCGGTCAAGCCCTCCATCGTGCCCTGGCGCGGGCCGGGGGCCTCTACCAGCACATCCCTCTCGCAGCCGCGCTGGGCCCGAAGATAGGCCAATCGCTTGCGCTCCCCCAGGGCCAACAACTCGTCGCGCCGGCGATTGCGCACCTCCACCGAGACCTGATCGGGAAAACGAGCGGCTGCCGTCCCGGGTCGCGGGCTGTAGGGGAAAACATGCAGCCGAAAGAAGGGCCGCTCGCGCAAGTAGCGCTTGAGAATCAAGAAATCTTCCTCTCTCTCCCCGGGAAAGCCCACTAAGACATCGCTGGTGAGGCAGGCCCCCGGAATCGCGAAGAAAGCCTCCACCAGTCGGCTGAAATGGGCCTGATCATAGTTGCGGTGCATGCGCTCGAGCACGCGGTCGCTGGCGTGCTGCAGGGCCAGGTGCAGGTGCGGGCAGACCCGCTCGGGGTTCCGCCGCATGAGATCGAAAAGGCCAACAGGGAAGCAATCGGGCTCGATCGAGCTGAGCCGGAAGCGAACCCGGCTGGTGGCCAGCAAAAGCGCTTCGAGCAGGTGAGACAGATCAAGGCGAAGCTCGCGGCCCCAGACGGCCAGGTGAATGCCGGTCAGCACCACCTCGCGATAGCCAGCCCGCTCGAGCCGGCGGGCCTCCTCCACCAGCTGCTCGATGGGAAAGCTGCGACTTCGCCCTCGCACGTAAGGCACGATGCAGAAAGTGCAGAACTGATCGCAGCCGTCCTGCACCCGCAACAGGGCCCGGGTACGAAGCTGAGCCGTCTCCTGGTCGACCAGTTGCGCATTGGGACAGTTGTCGGCCCCGATCAAACTGAGCAGCTGCTCGCTCTGAGCCGGGGGAAGGCGCAATACCGAGCCGGGCAACCGGCCGCCCTGAAGGCCTCCCCGGGTGGCCACGGCGCAGCCGGTGGCCACCACCTGGCCCCCCAGCCTCAGCCCGCGCCGCACAACCTGGGCTGACTTGCGATCCGCCTCGGAGGTCACCGTACAGGTGTTGACCACGCGCACGTCGGCAGGCTGGGAGAACTCAACCTCTTCGAAGCCGGCCCCCAACAAGATCTCGCGCAGCCGCTCAGAGTCGGACTGGTTGGCGCGGCAACCCAGGGTATGCACCGCGAAGGTGGGCAGGAGGGTCAGCCTCGCTTGAGGGCGGAGACAGCCGGGGAGCTGGGCAAAGTATCCCGATCCTGCAAAATCGACTGGCTCAAAGACTCACTCATGGCTTTGACCACCTTGCCGCTGACGTGGTCCAGGGCGCCTTCCACCACGCAGCCGGCCGCCTTTGCGTGGCCTCCGCCTCCGAAGCTGGCCGCGACCTGGTTGACCGGATAGTGACGCGAGCGAATGCTGACCTTGACTCGCCCGTCCTCGAGCTCGCGGAACAGCATGACCACTTCGGCCCCCTTCACCGTATCGAGCTGATCGACGAAGTAGAGAGTGTCCTCGGGCTGAACCTGATAGCGCTGCATCTCCGTCCAGGGGATCTCGGCCCAGATCAACCGTCCATCCTCCGACCGGGTCGTGCTCTGCAAAACGATGCCGAGCAGCTTCATGGCTTCAAAGCGAAGCTGTCGATACAAGGACCGACCCACCAGATCGGTGTTGACGTCGAACTCGAGCAAGCGCGCGATGCGCTGGTGAGTGCGAGGAGTCACCCGCGAATACTGAAACGAGCCAGTGTCACTGAAAATAGCCGTGTAGAGAGCGACCGCGATGGTATCATCGAAGGGAACCTCCATGACCTCCAGGAGGTCGAACACCATTTCACCCAGCGAGCCCATCTGCGGCTCCACCCAGACCACGTCTCCATACATCTGGTTATCGGGATGATGATCGATGTTGAGCACCCGCTCGGCCGAGCTCTTGTAGTCGAACCCTTTGGGAAAGCGGTGCATCTCGGGGCACTCGAGGGCGATGAGAAGGTCGAAGCGGTCCACCGGCAAGTTGGGGGAAAGACGCTCCATGCCCTTCATGAACTGGAAGTTGTCGGGAACAGATTCGGGCAGGTAGGCAACCACCTGTTTGCCCATCTTCTCCAGGGCCGAATGCAGGGCGATCATGCAGCCGAGGTGGTCACCGTCCAGGCCGATGTGAGAAACCAGCAAAACCCGATTCGCTCGGGCGATCTCCTCCGCTATTTGGGGGGGGACGTGCTTGCGCAGGCTCACGGATGACTCCTCACTGGCTCGATGGATTCCCGAGCCGCGCGCAGGGGCTCTGCGCGAACGGCGCTGTAAACGTTCTCCATGCGACGCCAGGCGTCCTCGTTCGAGCCACTCAAACCCAACCATCGCGCAGAAACATCAAGACTCCGTCAATGCGAACGAGCAACAGCGTGCTGTGACAGTGAGGGCACCTCGTCACCTCATTGGGGGCAAGCTTCTCGATAGCCAAACCTTCATCGCAGCCAGGGCAATCGGACAAAATGAGGCGTGCGAGCGCATGAGAGTTCGATTCCATCAGCCCGCCGGCGGCGTGTCGCGAGCGATCAGACAGAGCGGATCGGGCTCAGTAAGGGCCGCGATGGTTGCATAAGTGCGCGTGCGGCAGCCGCCTCGGCACGAGCGGTAGTAGTTGCAGCGCTTGCAAATATTATTGCCCGGGTTGCCACGCAGGAGCTTGAATCCCTGGCCGTTCTCCCACAGATCAGCCAGGGGCTTCTCGCGGATCGAGCCTGCTGGCAGCAGGTGGCTGACAAAGCCACCGGCCGAGACGATGCCCTCCGAGCTGATATGGCAGTGAACGTGGCCGCATTCGCAGCCAAAGCCCTCAAAGACGCGCTTCTTCTGGTAAGGGGGAGGCACCCGGGCGGCCACCTCGACCTCCACCCGACTGGTCTCACCGATACGCCTGGCCAGGTCGAGCGCCGAGCTCGCCTCATCGGGAGTGAGAAGGATGCGGGGGTTTTCCTTGGCCCGGCCCACCGGAACCGCCACGTCGAAGACGATGCGCGAGACGCCGTGCTTCTCGGCGGTCTTGACCAGCGAGGGAATCTCGGTCAGATTGTCCTTCTGCAAAACGACGTGGAAGTAGACCGACGCCTTGCTCAGCTCGATCAGATTCTTGATTCCGCGAATCGCCTTGCGATAGGCCCGATCTCCCCGGATGTAGTCATAGCTCTTCTCGCTACCCGCCTCGAGGCTGACTTTGATCGACTCGATGTCAAGCTCGGCCAGCCTTTCGGCCACGGCCTTGGTGGCCATGGTGGCGTTGGTGGAGAGACTGACGCGAATACCCCTCGAGTTGGCGTGGGCCACGATGTCGGCCCAGTCCCCACGGCCCAGCGGCTCGCCCCCTCCCAGACGCAGCTTGAAGGTGCCCATGGCAGCCAACTGATCGATCAGGTCGCGCACCTCAAGAATGGTCAACTCTCGCGGCCGGGCCACGCCCGCCTCGGCCCAGCAGTGCTTGCAGGCGAGGTTGCAGTAACGGGTCAGTTGCAGGTAAACCATGGTGGGCGCCGACAGATGCTTGAGCCGCTCGTGGGAGGTGGACTCGATGAAGGTGCCCTGGAAAGTGCCGTTCTTCATCAGTTCGATGCTGCTGCACAGTTGAATGAACTGGTCGAACGATTGGCGGGTCACTTTCTCGGACAGATCGCGGTAGATCTCATCCAGCGTCTGGGTCTGGCTGCGCAGGAAGATCTCGGTAGCATCCTGGTCGAACGGGATGTAATCGCTGTGCGCCCGATCATAGATCAAACAGCCGAAATACTCCCGACGCGCAACGAAGGGAGCGAGGGCCACTTCAGCGCCGACCATGAGGTGCGTCCTCGCGGGGAAGGATGAAGAGTATTCGAGTTCGAGACTGCTGAAGAAGTCGCATGTTTGCAGGCAAGTCCGAATTCCATTCTCTCCCGGACAGGGGGCCACCTGCTTGAAAAAGCAAAGAGCCCGGATGCTTCCGGGCCCTGGTTATCCGAGGGATTCGCCCTCTTTATCGTGGTAGTCGCACTCTTCGATGCAGTCTCGAAAGCTCTTCAAGGGACGGCTCTGGTAGGGATGAGTGCAGTTGATGAAAATGCGGGGAGTCTCCCCTTCGAGACTGAACCCGAAGTCTACGTAGCCGCAAAAACGGTCGGGGACGTTTTCGAGGCAGAACTCATAGAGCTCATTGTAGATTTCCGGGTAGCTGTGCTGAAACATGTGCTTCTCGCACTGGAAAACACCCAGCACCGAACTTCGAAATCTACAGGGCCTGTAAGCCATATCTGGTCACCATCTCGCTTTCGTCAGCCAACGTGCCAACAGGGTCGGGGGCCCCCTTCTGAACTGGGCCAGAGATCCCCTGCCCTGGAAACGGCCTCATAAGCCCCGGCGAAAAAATTGTCGAGGCCTGCTCATCCCGGCCACCCGGGTGGAACAGCTAAAGCTATTCTTTCAGGGTCGAACAGTTCCTCCAGGTAGAGGAAGTTTCTTCACGTTTTCATCCGGACAACTTAAGGGGGCCCACCTTGCGGCAGGCCCCCTGGGTCTTGTGCCTTATGGTGGAGCTGGACGGACTTGAACCGACGGCCTCTTGCATGCCATGCAAGCGCTCTCCCAGCTGAGCTACAGCCCCACGAACGACTCGTCGCCCTCCCGAGCGACGAGCATTATAATAGCTCAGGCACCTGTGCTTGTCAATTCCAGAGAAAGTTTACTGTTTGGCCGCAACGGCCACCGCAGCGCGGGCAGGATCGATGCGTACCGCCGGGCCCATGGTGGGGGTCACATACACCGAGCGGATGTAGGTGCCCTTGGCGGTCGCCGGCTTGGCACGCACCAGTGCGTCCATCAGGGTGCGCAGGTTCTGGGTCAGCTGGTCGGCCTCGAAGCTGACCTTGCCGATAGGCGAGTGCACGATGCCCAGTTTGTCGGTTCGGTACTGAACCTTGCCCGACTTGAGCTCGGCCACGGCCCTGGCCACGTCCGGGTTGACCGTGCCGGCCTTGGGGTTGGGCATGCGCGGGCCGAGCACGCGGCCCAGCTCCTTGCCCAGGAGCCCCATCATGTCGGGCGAGGCCACGGCGATGTCGAACTCGCTCCAGCCGCCCTTCACCTTGGCGACCAGATCCTCGGCCCCGGCCTCGTCGGCGCCGGCGGCCTCAGCCTGCTGGATCTTGTCGCCCTTGGTGAAGACGATCACGCGCGGGGTCTTGCCGGTTCCGTGGGGCAATACCGTTGTGCCTCGCACGGTCTGATCAGATTTGCGCGGGTCGATGCCCAGTTTGATGTGAGCCTCGACCGTCTCATTGAACTTGGCGAAGGCGATCTTCTTGACGATCTCGAGCGCCTCCTCGGGACTGTAGAGGGCATTGGCGTCGAACTGCTTGCATGCATCGACGTATTTCTTGGTCTTGGTAGGCATCCGGATTGTTCCTCCTTGTGGTCAGACGGCTCGGTGAGCCTTCCACGTCTGTTGAAGGGAGTTACCCTTCGACTTCGATTCCCATGCTGCGGGCAGTGCCCTCGATGATCTTCATCGCGCCGGCCATGTCGAGGGCGTTGATATCAGGCATTTTGATCTCGGCGATCTTTTTGACCTGGGCCCGCGTCACCTTGCCGACCTTCTTCTTGTTGGGCTCGCCCGAGCCTTTGTCGAGCCCCGCTTCCTTCAAGAGCAAGGTCTTGGCCGGAGGGGTCTTGGTCACGAACGTGAACGAGCGGTCCTCGAAGATACTGATCTCGACGGGGATGATCATGCCCACCTGGGAGGCCGTCCGCTCGTTGTACTGCTTGACGAACTCCATGATGTTGACGCCGTGCTGGCCCAGGGCGGGGCCGACCGGAGGAGCCGGGTTGGCTTTGCCAGCAGGCACCTGCAGTTTCACGATCGCTTTCAGCTTCTTAGCCATTTCTCGCTAACACCTCGTACGTATTTAGAGCTTCTCGACCTGGCTGAAATCCAGCTCGACGGGGGTCTCGCGGCCGAAGATGGAGATCAGCACGCGCACTTTCTCTTTTTCGGGGTTGACCTCTTCCACCAGACCGTGAAAGTCCTGGAAGGGGCCGTGGATGACCCGAACGCCCTGACCCACGGCCAGGTCGATCTTGACGCGAGTGGGCGCTTCCATGCCCATCAACTGGCGCACCCGCCGAACCTCTTCCTCGGGCAGCGGCACCGGCTTGGCACCGGGATTGCCCGAGCCAACGAAACCAGTCACGTTGGCCGTGTGACGCACCACCGCCCAGGAGCGGTCGGTGAGGATCATCTCCACGAACACATAGCCCGGGTAAATCTTGCGCTGGACGGTTTTCTTCTTGCCATCCTTGAACTCGAGCTCCTCCTCGGTAGGCACGAGAACCTGAAAGATGAAGTCTTTCATGTTCATCGACTCGATGCGGCGCAGCAGGTCTTCGCGCACTTTGTTCTCGTAGCCCGAATAGGTGTGCACGACATACCACTGCACCCGCGGGTCGCGGGGGGCTTCCTCGCTCACTTCCGGCTCGGAACTGGTGGGCGTGTTCTCGACAATCTCAGACATTCCCAGGACTCCTCTTAAACTGTTGAGCGTTCATTGATGACGGCCTTGCCTTGTGCTCTGGGCGCGTGCCTGGTTTCCGCAAAAGCCTCATCTTTTCACTCTTACATTCCAACTCCGGTCGGGTTCTGCTGAAAGACAAGGTTCAGCAGCATGTTCACGATGGCAATGTATCCCGTCACCACGACCAGCGTAATCAACACCACCACGGTGGCCATCCGAACTTCCTTGCCGCTGGGCCAGGTGACGCGCTTCATCTCGGCACGCACGGAGCGGAGGTATTTGACGAAATCCTCCAGCATCATGCGCATCCAGGCAGGGCTGGGCGGGCGAGGAAGGGGCGGCGCGGCCGCCTTCTTCACCTTGCCAGCTCGCTCACCGGTCGTCGCCGGAACGCCTGCGACAACCGGGGCTCCGGCTGTCGCAGCGGCTGCCTTCTTGCCTCCCGAGCCCTTCTTCTTGCGCTTGGGGCCCTTTTCGCCCCCCTCGCCCGAACGCTCCAGGCCCCGACGCTTCTTGCGAGGCTCGGAGCTGGAGGCCGGTTCCTGGGCCGCCATGATTAGCGCGTCTCCTTGTGGGGAGTGTGCTTGCGGCAAGTCGAACAGTACTTGTTCAGCTCCATTCGATCCGGATTATGCTGCCGGTTCTTCTTGCTAGCATAGTTCCGGTTCTTGCAAGTCTGGCAGGCGAGAGTGATGATGGTTCGCACCTCTTTTTTCGCCATGACTTATCCTCCATCTCTCTCTCCGGGGCAAAAAAAAAGCTCCCGAGATTGGTCGACGACCCCTCCAGAGACCGGCAAGCCAGCCGCCGAAAAGGCGCCGAGTAGGCAAATTGGAGCTGGGGAGCGGGCTCGAACCGCCGACCTCGTCCTTACCAAGGACGTGCTCTGCCTGCTGAGCTACCCCAGCGTCATCCTATGTGCTCTGGAGCGGGAGACGAGACTCGAACTCGCGACAACCAGCTTGGAAGGCTGGAGCTCTACCAACTGAGCTACTCCCGCAAGATCCGCTTCAGCCTTTGGCTTGCTAAAACGAGGATGCACTGGACTCGCCAGTGCATCGCAACTATAACGTAACCCCGACGGGTTTGTCAACACGAAAATTTCAGCGCCGGTCGACGATCAGTCAGCCACCATCGGGGCCACCCATTGCTCTCCCGACTCGAACAGCCCCTTCAAGAAGGACTCGTCCTTTTCGGTGGGCAGGTGGGACTTGACGTAATCCTTGTATTCCTCGGCCTTGACCTCCTTGCCGTCAACCCCCACGCATTTGCTGGCATACTTGCCAACCTTGCGGTTGAAGCGGAAGTCGGGCAGGGCCAGCTCGCTCTCGCCCTTCTTACGGAATCGGTTCAGCTGGCGCATCAGCCCCTGAACCTCTCGGTAGTAAGCCAGGCGCGAGAAGTCGTTGAGCTCCTCGCGCTCGCCTTCATCGAGGGGTGGGCATCGATGCTCGTTGAAACGGCTCTTCAATCCCCATTCATAGGCCCAGGTGGCCGTCGAGGACGCATCTTTGCCGAACAGGTCCAGAGCCGAAGAGACCCACTTGTTGAGGTACCTCTGCATGATCGCCATGGGCACGTGGCCGACCTGAATGATCCGCTTCAGTCCGAGATGGCCAAAGCGCAGGTGGTAGGACTCCTCCCCCAGCATGTAGACCGTGGAGCGGGCCAGCGGAGCAAATCCGCAGCGGCTCAGCATGTCGAGTTGGAACTTGCCGTCCCGGTCGACAAGCTCGGCATAGTAATAGAGGTCGATCCAGTCGCGGATCGGCTCGTTGAAAGTGTGCAACAGACGGCGATTGGACCGACTGCCGCTCAGAGCCGTCGAGCGTCGCTCGAGCAGCTTTTCCGCCTCGCGGGCCCCTTCACGACCATAGTGGTCGATCAGAAGGTAGGCCATCTGCCAGCCATGACGGCCCTCCTCACGGATCACCCGGATCAGCGAGGTGAGATCTGCCTGAGAGGGTGCAACGGTCAACAGGTGGCGCTGCTGCTCGGAGGAGGCGAACTCGGTATCGCCCTGATAGCGAATCAGCTCGTAGAGCGTGTCGCGGGCCCGCTGGTCGGGCACCTCCACGAGCTTCTCCCACTTGCGATTGCCGCGATGGGCGCCAAACTCGACCTCATCGCTCTTCAGGTCCCCCCAGCCGATATGAAACTCGTAAGGCGGGAGACCTCCGACCGATTCGGCAACCTCCTCCAGGCCCAGGTCCTTCTGCCATTCCCGGAAGTACTCTTTCCAATCATCAAAGCTCTTGACTCGTCGCGTGTTGGCCATAGTAGATGGCCTTCGCCGTCAGCGAGGGCTCCCCTACCGGTTCGGCGAAGGCGCCGCAATGCGCTCGATTCTTCTCCTTTTCTGCCTGCTGACGGGACTGGTCCGGGCCCAACCTCCCATCCCCGAGGAGGCTCCCAGCCGCTTCCAGAGCACTCGAGCCCACCACGCGATGGTGGCCTCGGCCGAGGCCCAGGCAACTCGGGCCGGCCTGGAGGTCATGCGCGGGGGGGGCAACGCCGTGGACGCGGCCGTCACCACCGCGTTCGTTCTGGCCGTCACCCTGCCCAGCGCGGGCAATCTGGGCGGAGGGGGCTTTCTGCTGCTACGCACCAGAGATGGCCAGATCCAGGCTCTGGACTTTCGGGAAACGGCCCCCGCAGCCACCCATCGCGACTTCTACCTCGACGCCCAGGGCCAGGTCGACCGCCAGCGCATCACGCTGGGCTATCAGTCTTGCGGCGTGCCCGGCACCGTCTCCGGCATGGAGGCCGTTTTGAAGCGCTATGGCACAATCAGCCTGCGACAGGCGGTGGAGCCCGCCCGCAGGCTGGCCGCCGAGGGGATGCTGGTGACCCGAGAACTCTCAGACGACCTGGCGAGGGTTCAGGACGACCTGCGCAGGTTCCCCGCCTCAGCGGCCATCTTCTTACCGGGGGGCAGGGTGCCCGAGGTCGGCGACCGCCTGACCCAGAAAGACCTGGCCTGGAGCCTGGAGCAAATCGGCGAGACGGGCTCGGCCGCCTTCTACCGCGGCGAGGTGGGCCAGCGCATGATCGCCTCCATCCAGAAGAACGGGGGCGTGATGACCATGGCCGACCTGGCCGCCTACCGGGTCCTCTGGCGCAAGCCCGTGGAAGGTACTTACCGGGGCTTTGCGGTCTACGCCATGCCACCACCCTCCTCGGGCGGCGTCCACCTCGTGCAGATGCTGAACATCCTGGAGGGCTACGACCTGGCCGCTCTGGGCCACAACTCGGCCGCCACCCTGCACCTGCTGGCCGAGGCCATGCGCAGCGCCTATGCTGATCGGGCCACCTGGCTGGGTGATCCCGACTTCTTCAAGGTGCCAGTGGACTGGTTGACCTCCAAAGGCTACGCCACCGATCTGCGCGCCCAAATCAAGACCGCCGTGGCCCGCAAGTCGAGCCAGGTTCAGGCCGGTAAACCACCTGACGAGCCTCCCCAGACCACCCACTTCTCGGTGGTCGACGACCACGGAATGGCGGTTTCGCTCACCTACACCCTCAACTTCTCCTATGGCTCCAAGGCCGTGGCCGAGGGCACCGGAATTCTGCTCAATGATGAAATGGACGATTTCTCGGCCGCCCCCGGCTCCCCCAACGGCTTCGGACTGGTGGGAGGCGAGGCCAACTCGGTGCAGCCGGGCAAGCGGCCCCTCTCCTCCATGACACCCACCATCCTGGAGAAGGAAGGCCAGCTGGTAGCCGTGGTCGGCTCGCCTGGCGGCTCGCGCATCATCACAGCCGTGCTGCAGGCCATCCTCAACGTGATCGACTTTCACCTCAACGCTCAGTCCGCTGTGGCCGCCCCCCGGGTGCACCATCAATGGCTGCCTGATGAGCTCTACTTTGAGGAAGGAATCAGCCCCGATACTCTCCGGCTTCTGCGCTCCTACGGCCACACCATGAGCCCTCGCAACACCTTCGGCCACGTGCAGATGATCTGGCGTCGTCCCGACGGTTGGTGGGAGGGAGGCACGGACCCGCGCCGTCCCGGCTTGGTGGAGGGATTCTAGAGTGCCCACCGTCGGGTTGGTGGTCATCGGCAACGAAATTCTGACCGGCAAAGTGCACGATCAGAACACTCCCTTCCTGACCCGTCGGCTCTATGAGCTGGGCGCCGAGCTTCGTCGGGTGGAGGTGGTGGGCGACGAGGTGGAGGAGATCGGCCGGGCGGTGGCCTCGGCCAGCGAAGCATTCGACCTGGTGCTGACCAGCGGAGGGGTGGGTCCGACCCACGACGATGTGACCCTGGCCGGGATAGCCAGCGGGTTAAGAGTCGAGCTGCGGGCCATGCCCGAGTTGGAGACCCTGGTGAAAGCCTATTACAGGGTTGACCGGTTGACCGAGGTGCAGGCGCGCATGACGCGCGTGCCGGCCGGCTCGAAGCTGGTCTACCCCATGGGCCGGCGCTTTCCCCAGCTGGTGGTTGGCAACATCTACATCTTTCCTGGAGTGCCCGAGTTCCTGCGCGAGAGGTTCGAGGCCGTAGCCGACCATTTTGCGGGCATCCCCTTGCATCTGGAGAAGCTCAAGCTGGTGGCCCAGGAGGCCGATATCGCGCTGATCCTGGAGCAGGTCGTGGAGCGCTTTCCTGATTTGCGGTTGGGCTCTTATCCCTACGCCGAGGAAGAGGTCTGGAAGGTTGAGCTTACGCTGGAGAGCCGCTCGCGCGAGGAAGTGCTCGAGGCGCTGGACTTTCTCACCCGCGCGTTGCAGGGTTGACCGGACGAAGCCAGAATCTGCGAGCGGGCTGAGATCGTCGGCGCGACTTCTGCGGCTTCCTGCGGTTCAACGGATCGAGTGGATTTGCGCTGACAGGCTTATGGAGGCGCCCCGAAGGGCGGGCAAAACCTTCAGCACGTAACGGTAGCCACCGCTTTCAGGAGGATGGTCAATGAATCGAAACAGTTTACTGGCGCTTTCTTGCGCCTTTCTGGTCGCTCTGGTCGCTCTGGCCGCCCGGGCCGATGACGACGACAAGAAGCTCAAGGGCAAGCACCCGCTGGCGGTGCTCAAGGGCATCATCAACTCCGACAACGGAACTTCTCTGGGGGCGATGCGGGGCGACGCCACCATCTGGCTCAAGAACGTGAGCGACGTGGCCGTGGACGGCGTGAAGGTCGAGATGGTGATCTACAACGGCAATAACGGCCGTAAGCTGGAAACCCTCACCAAGGACATCGGCGAGCTCAACGCCGGCGACAAGAAGTATCTCAACTTCAAGTGGGAAATCTACGGCGCCACCACCATCAAGCCCAAGGTCTGGGTCTATTACAACGGTGGCGGCGAGGAGCCGGTCAAGTTCGACGGCGAGCCGCCGGTTTGGAACGGACAGTAGCTTTACTTTCCGTCCACGAACATCCCGAGCTTCCCTTTCTGGCGCCAGTTGCCAAACGAGACGGTGAGGTAGTAGCCCACCGCCGCACCGACCACCCCCACCGCCGCCGCCGCCAGGGGTGACAGGCCCAGCAAGGACGTGGCCAGGGCATCGCTGACCAACCCCGTAGCAAGGCCCACAGCCCCCACCGGCCAGCTGTGCTGCAGCACGCGCCGCGCCG
>QWHO01000117.1 GCA_021404945.1 bacterium CPR1 | reverse complement strand
CCCATGAGCAGGCCGGGCGCTATGAAGAGGCCCTGACCAGCTACCAGAAGCTTGCTCAGAAAGCCGCTCAGGCCGAATCAGGGCGCCTCTTCGCGTCCTGGGCCGAGCAGTTGGCGGCGGCCGGGGAGCACGAGGAGGCTATCGCCGTCTACGACCGCCAGGCGGCCCGGGGTATCGAGCCCGAGATGGCCCGGGCTCGTGCCGCGGAGATCTATGCCGCCTGGGCCGTGGCCCTGGAGGAGGCCGGCAGCTACGACGACGCCATCGACGTCTATGAGCGGCTGCGCGAGGCTCAGCCCGAGATTGAGCAGGCTGTCTCGGAGATCGTGCGCCTGTCGGCTGTCTGGGCCGAGAAGTTCGAGAAAGACCGCCTCTTTGAGAAGGCACTGGAAATTTTTGATCGCCTGGCCGCCCGAGTGGGCGAGCGGACCGAGGTTTCCCAGCACGTCGCCCGGGTCTACCAGACCTGGGCCAGCCATCTGGAAGAGCAGGGCGAGCCCGCTCGGGCCAAGGACGTGCTGGCCCACCTGGTCGCTCGTCAGCCGGAGAACCCCGAGGTCGCCCGGATGATGGGCCGGCTCTACCGCGTCCAATCCGAGAAGCTGGAATCGGAAGGCAACTTCGAGGAAGCCATCACGCTCTTTGCCAACCAGCTTCAGGAGACTCCCGACGACCCCCAGTTGCTGGTCGAGATCACTCGTCTCTACAAGGCCTGGGCCGAGCAGTTCGAGGCTGCCGGTGACTACGAGAAGGCGATCGAGATTTTCCAGACCATGAGTGCTCGATTCCCGGACAGCAGCATTCCTGGAACCGAGATCCGCCGTCTCCACCGCGATTGGGCCATGCACCACTACACCGACGGAGCTTACGATTACTCCATCGCCATCTTTACCAGGGCTTTGGAGGCCAATCCTGGCGACGAAGAGCTCACCAAGGACACGCGGCGCGTCTACCGCGAGTGGTCTTCGCGTTTTGAGTCCGACAGCGACTACGAGAACGCCATCGACATCGTGAACCGGATGCTCGCGAGCGGCGTCGGCGAGGAGAAGGACAGCGACCGGGTCGTAGACCTCTATATCAACTGGTCTCGCCATCTAGGGCAAGACGAGCAGCGCGAGGCGGCCCTGGACGTGCTGCGGCGACTGCTGGCCGAGCAACCGACCAACGCCCGCGTGCAAGAAGAGATGGTCAGTCTGTTCGGGTCCAAGGCGGCCGACCACGAAGCCTCCGGCAACTACCCCGAGGCCATCGCCGTCTACAACGACCTGATGGTTGAGAACCCCGATTTGCCGGGCATTCCCCAGAAGATCGCCACCGTCTATCGAATCTGGTCCAAGGCCCTGGAAGCGGAAGGCCAGCCCGAGGCCGCCGTGGAGAAGCTGCAAGAGCTGGTCAGCTTGCAGCCTGAGACCGAGGTTGCTGAGGAGATCGAGCGCATTTACACCGGGTGGGCCAAAGCCCTCGAGGAGAGTGGCGAGGTCGACCAGTCGGTGGCGGTCCTGGAGAAGCTGCGTGGGGTCAAGCCCGAGGCGGCCGGGGCCGACGATGAGATCTTCCGGCTCTATGCTTCTCAGGCTCAGTCTCAAGAGGCCCAGGGCGACTACGAGGAAGCTATCGCCACCATGGGCAAGGTTCTCGAGCGGAGCCCCGACAATCAACAGACGCTGGATGAGCGGCGTCGCCTGCATAAAGCCTGGATCGACGCCCTGGAGGCCGAGGGGTTGTTCGAGGCAGCCCTGCAAGTCGGGCAGTCCTGGCAGGTGCTCGAGCCTGACTGGCCCCAGGCCGTCTCCGAACAGGCTCGGACCAGCCAGGCGTGGGCCATGGCCTTGCAGGAGCAGGGCAGTTTTGCCGAGGCGGTGGCAACTCTCGAGCGTTTGCTCGAGACCCAGCCCGAGAGCAAGCAAGCTGCCGGTGCTCTGGGTCGGCTCTATCTGGACTGGGCCGAGGCCAGTGCGACCAGCAACCAGTATGAGGAAGCTCTGGAGATCCTGACGCGTCTTTTCACCAGTCAGCCTGAGTATCCGGGAGCCCTGGACAAGTCTTACGAGCTCTATGAGAGCTGGGCGCGCTACGAGGTGTCCGAGGGTCGCTATGAAGAGGGAATCGGGGTGCTGGATCGGCTGGTGGCTCTGGTTCCGGACCGACCTGGCATTGCCGAGCGGATCATCGAGCTTCATTACGAGTGGGCCGACCATCTCGATGAGGTCGGGGCTCTGGCGGTCTATCAGAGCCTGCTCGAGCGCGACCCCAACCAGGAGCGGGCTCGTTCGAAGGTGTCCGGGCTCAACGTGGACGTGGCTCGCCAACTCGAGGAAGAGGGCAATTACGTCGAGGCCCTCAAGATGTATCAGGAGATGGGGGCTGGCTTCGAGGACGTGATTCGCTGCCAGTTCGGAGTGGCCCAGACGCATGAGGCCAACGGGGACCCGGCGGCGGCCATCGCCGTCTATGAGGCTATTCTAGAGCAGCAGCCAGAGAACGAGTACGCAATTGCGGCCCTGGCCGAAAGACGTATCGATCAGGCCGACAAATGGGCGGCAGAAGGCAAGGTCGAGGAGGCGGTCGGTTTCTACCGCCAGACCCTGCTGAGCGACCCGGAGAATCCTCGCTGCCACGAGAGTGTGTACAGGCTCTACGGCGAGAGTGACCAGGCTCGTGAGCTGATCGAGTTCTATCGCGATCTTCAAAAGGACGCTCCCGACCATCCCATCTTCCTGCTTTACCTGGCGCGAGCTTATTGCCACGTCGGCAAAGACACTCTGGCCGTTGTGCAGTACCGAAAGCTTCTGCAGAGTCATCCCTCGGCCGAGGTGCACGTCGATCTGGCGCGCACATACAACCGCTTGAAGAAATCCCGGGAGGCCGTGCAAGCAGTGGAGAAAGCGCTGGAAGCCGATCCGAGCTACATCCCTGCCTACCGCGAGCAGGTCCGCACGCATATTCTCGCCGAGGAGTATCCCGAAGCTCTGGCAGCGGCCCAGGCTGCTCTGGCCACCGGCGCGATGGACGACGTGACCGTGGAGTGGCTCAACGCCCTGATGCCCGCCCTCGAGGGTGGCACGGCGCCCGACCAGGAGCTGGTGGACCAACCCTATGTCGTGACGGAGGAAGTGGTGGTCATCGAGCCCGCCCCGGGCGACGAGGACACTTCCTCGGCCAGTGGAGACGACGGCGGCATGGTGGGGATGCTGTAGACGACCGCTTCAGGTCGGGTCGAACAGCAAACCGAAGCTGCCGCCCGGAGGGGCGGCCACGGCCAGGGTTCTCCAGGTGCGCAGCCGGTGACACAGTTTTCCGGCTGCGCGACGCCCGACAGATTGTGCTGGAAGTCCGGCCGCCTTCAATATCTTGTGGTGGCGAGGCTGGGGTAGCGGCCCCCGAGAGCGCAGCGGGTGCTTGCGGCCGGACTTCCAGGAGCGCAGCCGGAACCCCCCTTGACACAGTTTTCCGGCTGCGCGACGCCCCAACAGATTGTGCTGGAAGTCCGGCCGCCTTCAATATCTTGGGGTGGCGGAGGCGGGGTGCGGCCCCCGAGAGCGCAGCTCCTCCGACACCCCATGGGGGTTTGCGGCCGGACTTCCAGGAGCGCGGCCGAAACCTCCTTGACACTGACACAGTTTTCCGGCTGCGCGACGCCCAACTGATTGTGCTAGAAGTCCGGCCGCCTACAATCTCGTGTGGGGGCGGAGGTTCCCTCCGACACCACATGGGGGTTTGCGGCCGGACTTCTAGCTAAAGTCGAACAGCAAGCTGGAGCCGCCGTCCTTGCGCAGGCAGCGTACCGTGGCCTGCAGTTTGCCCTGACGGCCCTGCAGGTAGTAGCTGGCCCCTTCTTCCCCGACACTGGCGAAGTCCGGAGCACCGTTCACCGCAACGGGCTCGAGCAGTTCTACAGCCGGCCTGCCCCGGGCTTCTTTCGGACTCCAGCCGGTGCTCCGGGCCAGCGCCTGGTTCCAACGCTCGATGCGGCCTGCAGAATCAAGCAGGGCGACCCCGATCGGAACCTGGTCGAGCACGCTCTCGAAGCGGGCCAGATTCTCTTTGAGCGCATCGTGGCGAGATTTGAGGCGTAGCAGAGAGCGAATCCGGGCCAGCAACTCCTGGGGCTTGAAAGGCTTGGTGATGTATGCGTGGGCGCCGGCGTCGAGGCCGTTGACCACGTCCTGGATATCGCACTGGACCGTCAGAAAGATGACCGGGATGTCGCACAGATCCGGGTCGGCCTTCAACTCGCGACAGACATCGTAGCCTGACATCGCGGGCATGACGGCGTCCAGGACGATCACGTCAGGACCATGTCGACGGGCCATCTCGAGGCCCTCTTCCCCGTTTTTCGCTTGCAGCACGCTGCAGCTTTCCAGGGTCTCGATCCAGCCGGTCAGAAGCTCCCGAATGTGCTCTTCGTCGTCCACAATCAAGACCGTGCCAGAGTGGCTTTCTTGCATGACCGGTGCTGCACGCTTCGGGCCACCCGGCAATTGTCCCTGCCCGGAAGGCCCGGAGACCCGCGAGGTTGAATATTATTCTATGCAAAGCAAGACTGGAAAGCGCTCGCCTCACAACCACCTCAACGAACTTACCGGAACCGAGTGGATTCGCTTTACGCGCTCCTGGTTCGTGGTCAACCCGCCCCGTCGCTCCAAGGCCGAAGTCCAGCACCCGGCCAAGTTTCCCGAGCAACTGGTGGAGTCGTTCATCAGCTTCTTCACCCGCCCGGGGCAGTGGGTGCTCGACCCCTTCGCCGGAGTGGGCTCCAGCCTGGTGGCGGCTCGCTCGCTCGGCCGCCGGGCCCTGGGCGTCGAGCTCAGCCCGCGTTACTTTTCCCTGGCCCGCGAGCAACTCGGAGCCGATGGCGCCGAATTGAGACTGGTGCAGGGCGATGCCCGCAGCATCCCTGAGCTGGATTTTCCCACGGTAGACTTCGTGATCACCTCCCCGCCCTACTGGGACATGCTGGCCCACAGCCGGGGGAACGTCTTGAGCGTACACAAGCGGCGCCAGGCCGCCGGACTGGACGTTACCTACTCTGAGCGCCCCGAGGACCTGGGAAATCTCACCGACTATGAGGTCTTTCTCAAGCAACTTACGGGAATCTTCCAGGGGGTTGCCTCGGTGCTCAAGAAGGGAGGCCATCTGGTGGTCGTGCTCCAGAATCTGCGCTCTCCCGAGGGACGCATGGTGCCTCTGGCGTGGGACCTGGCCCGCGAGCTCGATCGCTTTCTGGTCTTCAAAGGCGAGCGAGTCTGGTGCCAGGATAACAAGCCGCTCGGGATCTGGGGCTATCCATCCGAGTTCGTGAGTAACGTGCATCACCATTACTGTCTGATCTTCAAGAAGTGGGACTGACCGACGATCTCTGTTTGATCTTCGTGGCCGCCGTGTTGGGTGGCTTGATTGCCCGCGCGGTGCGTGCCCCCCTGGTTCTCGGCTACATCCTGGCGGGACTTCTGGTCAGCCCCCATACCCCCGGACCCAAGGTGCTCGAGCTCGAGCAGATCGATGACCTGGCGGAAATGGGCGTGGCCCTGTTGATGTTTGGCATCGGCCTTGAGTTCTCGCTCTCGCGCTTGAGTGACCTGAAGAAGGTGGCCCTTTACGGCACCAGTCTGCAGATGGCTCTGACCGCTCTGGTGGGCATGCTCTTGATCCGGCTCCTGGACTATGGCTGGACGGAAGGGCTCTGGGTGGGGGCCGCCCTTTCTTTGTCCAGCACCATGGTGGCCCTCAAGGTGCTGCAGGCGCAGGGCTACCAGGATGCCCTGTCGGGTCGCATCATGCTGGCGATGCTGGTGGTGCAGGACCTGGCCATCATCCCCATCATGATTTTGTTGCCCCAGTTGGGCGACCTGACCTCGGGCATGTGGAGCGTCTTGCGCCTGCTGGTGCGAGGAACCCTGATGATCGGCGTCGTCTGGCTGCTGGGCCGCCAACTCCTGCCCCGCCTGTTCGGCCTGGTGGCCAGTCACGCCCCGCGCGAGCTCTTTACGCTGCTGGTGGTGGCTGTCGGCCTGGGGGTGGGTTATGCCAGTTACGTGGCCGGTCTCTCTTTTGCCTTCGGGGCCTTTCTGGCCGGACTGGTGCTGAGCGAATCGGACTACAGCCATCATGTTCTGACCGAAGTCGGTCCCTTGCGCGACCTCTTCGGGATGCTGTTCTTCGTCTCGGTAGGCTTGCTGCTCAATCCACGGGTCGTGCTGGAGAGCCTGAGCATTATCCTGGCTCTGGTGCTGTTCACCTTGCTGGCCAAGGCGTTCATCTTCGCCTGGGTCACATGGCTTTTTGGCTATCGCAACATCGTGCCATTCGCCGTGGGCCTGACGCTCTGCCAGATCGGCGAGTTCTCCTTCGTGCTGGCCCAGGTGGGGCAGCGGACCGGCAACCTGTCCACCGAGCTCTACAACCTGGTCATGGTGACCGCCGTCCTGACGATGGTGGTCACTCCGGCCACCTCGTCCCTGGCGCCCCGGGCTCGCAGGATCTGGGGACGCTGGTTCCCCTCCTCGCAATTCGAAGCCGACTCTTCAAAGCCCGAGGGACTCGGAGGGCACGTCCTCATCGGCGGATATGGCCGCGTCGGTCGCGTGCTGGCCCACGCTCTGAGCAAGGCTGGCGTGCCCTACCTGGCCGTGGATCCGAATCCGAACGCCGTCCAGCGCGCCCGCGCGGCCGGACATCCTGTTCTGCTCGGCGATCTCAGCTCCGAGACCATTTTGGAGGTCGCCCAGGCCCCCCAGGCCCGGCTGGTCATGCTGACGCTCACCGATCCGGTCGCTTCGGTGCGCTCGGCCGAGGCCATCCGCAAGCTTCGGCCCGAGATCCCGGTGCTGGCCCGGGCAGTCTCCAACCAGCACCGACTCGACCTGCTCGAGCACGGAGCCCGACTGGCTCTCTGGCCCGAGTTGGAGACCGGCCTCGAGCTGACCCGCCAGGGCCTGGTCAGCCTCAGGGTGGAGGCCAACACCGAGGAGTTGCGCCAGGAATTGGAGCAGGGTTCATGACCTCCAGCCCGTTCCAGCGCCTTCGGTTCACTGTCGGGCTGGCCGTCCTGCTTCTGTGCGTGGGGGTGCTGGGATTCCACTTCATCGGTGGACTGGGGGCCCTGGACGCCCTTTACATGGCTGTCACCACCATGAGCACGGTGGGTTATCGCGAGGTGGGCGGCGAGCCTGACACCGCCACCAAACTCTTCACCATCTTCTTTATCCTGTCGGGCGTGGGGGTTCTCTTCTATGCCGCCTCGGTCGTCATGGAGGTGGCCCTGGATGACCGCACACGCCGTTTCTTTCGCATGCGCTCCAATATCCGAAAGGCGAAGGTCATGAAAAATCATTCCGTCATCTGCGGCCTCGGGCGGGTCGGACGAGCCGTGGCCGAGGAGCTCACCCGTTCCAATGAGCCCTTCGTGGTGGTCGACAATGATCCCGAGCGGCTCGCTCTGGCCACCGACCGGGGTTGGACCTGCGTGCAGGGGGACGCTTCCGAGGATGCTACCTTGCACCAGGTCAACATCGGCTCCGCCCGGGCTCTGTTCGCCTGTGTGGACACGGACACCACCAATTTGTTCATCGTGATCTCGGCCAGGGGGGTGAACGCCACCATGGAGATCTCGGCCCGGGTGGTGGATGAGCGCAACTTCGATAAGTTTCGTCGCGCGGGCGCGAGCCACGTGTATTCTCCCTACTCGCTGCTCGGTCGCCGGATGGCCCGCAGTGTCACCCGCCCCCGGGCCATGGAGCTGCTCGACCTCGCTTTGGAGCAGACCGGGTATGACCTCACTGTGGATGAGTGCCGCATTCCCGAGGGCTCGAGAATGGACGGCGTGTCCCTTGCCGAGTCGGAGTTTCGCAACAAGACCGGGTGCGTGATTCTGGCCATCATTCGCTCGAGCGGCGAGATCTTCCACAATCCCTCTCCCAGCGCCAAGCTGAATACTGGAGACGTTCTGGTGACCCTGGGAACCCCTCAGCAACTCGAGCGAGCCCGCATCGAGCTGGCCCCGGGTCCACGCTCCAAGTAGGAAGCGGCCAGGTTGCGTAGTAAATGCAAGCGAAGCGCGCAGCGAGCTTGCGAGCGTAGTCCAGGTGCAAGGCAAGCGCGCAGCGAGCTTGCGAGCGTGGTCCAGGTGCAAGGCAAGCGCGCAGCGAGCTTGCGAGCGTAGTCCAGGTGCAAGGCAAGCGCACAGCGAGCTTGCGAGCGTGGTCCAGGGGGGCGAGCGAGAGAGGAACGAGCGATGACACTGGTAGTGCCCAAACAGGGGGTCCGCCCCGAGGTCCAGGCCGTGGTCGAGGACGTGATCCGTCTGAGGCGCGACCTGCACCGTTTTCCTGAGCTTGGCTTCCAGGAGCACCGCACCGCCCGGGTTGTGGCCGACTACCTCGAAGAGCTGGGCCTGCCCATGCGCAAGGGCGTGGCCGGGACCGGGGTGGTGGCCCTGGTGGAGGGGGCCGGACCAGGTCCCACCCTGTTGCTGCGGGCTGACATGGATGCTCTGCCGGTCCACGAGTCCACCGGCCTGGAGTATGCCTCCACCGCTCCCGGCAAGATGCACGCCTGCGGCCACGACGGCCACACCGCTATTTTACTGGGAGCGGCCCGGGTGCTGGCCGGCATGAAAGACCGCCTGAACGGTACCGTGAAGCTGGTCTTCCAGCCGGCCGAGGAAGGCCCTGGTGGTGCCCAGCCGATGATCGAGGAGGGCGTGCTGGAGAATCCCCCTGTGGACGCCGCCGTGGGCTTGCACCTCTGGAGTGACCTGCCGGTCGGCCAGGTGGGCGTGCAGTCTGGCCCGTTCATGGCCGCCTCGGACACCTTCGACATCATCGTCAAGGGCCGTGGGGGCCACGCCGCCAAGCCCGATCAGACCGTCGACCCGGTCGTGGTGGCCGCCCACCTGGTGGTGGCTCTCCAGACGGTGGTCAGCCGCACGGTCGATCCGCTCGAGTCGGCCGTGGTCACTGTCACCCGGATGCACGGGGGCGAGGCCTATAACGTCATCCCCGATCAAGTCGAGCTGGGCGGAACCATCCGCACCTTTCGCCCCGAGATCCGCCAACTGGTGCGCGACCGGGTCAAGGGTCTGGTGGAAGGCGTGGCGGCTGGCTTCGGGGCCGAGGCCGAGTTCCGTTTCGAGGAGGGCTACCCGCCCGTCATCAACAACCCGGCGATGACCGAGCTGGTGGCGGGATGCTGTCGCTCTCTGCTGGGCCTGGAGGGCGAGCTGCCCGACAGTCGCACTCTGGGCGGGGAAGACATGGCCTACTTCCTCAACGCCGTGCCCGGCTGCTACTTCTTCCTGGGCGCTCGCAACGATGAGACCGCCTGCAATTATCCCCATCACCACCCGCGCTTCAACATCTGCGAGGAAGCCTTTCCCCTGGGCGTGGAGCTGTTCGTGCGCGTGGTGGAGAGCTTCTTTGACTCCCCACCAGCTCGAGAGGTATGAGCGCCACCTGGCCCTGCCCGAGATCGGGGTGGCCGGCCAGGAGAAACTGCTCGCCTCCAGCGTGCTCGTGGTCGGAGCCGGCGGACTGGGCTCGCCGGCCTCGATCTATCTTGCTGCAGCCGGCGTCGGCCGGATCGGTCTGGTGGACGCTGATCGGGTGGACCGCTCCAACCTGCAGCGCCAGATCCTCCACGAGGACGCCTCCGTGGGGCGCCTCAAGACCGCCTCCGGGGCCGATACGTTGCGGCGCATCAACCCCGAGGTCGTGGTGGAGGAGCATCCCGTGCGCCTGGTCGGCGCCAACGCCGGCGCCATCGTGCAGCGCTATGACCTGGTGGTGAACGGGGTGGACAACTTCCCCACCCGCTACCTTCTCAACGACGTCTGCGTCTGGCTGGGCAAACCGCTGGTGGACGCCAGCATCCTGCGCTTCGAAGCCCAGGCCACCGTCTATCTGCCCGGCCAGGGCTGTTACCGCTGCCTGTTCCCCCAGCCCCCTCCACCGGGCCTGGTGCCTTCCTGCGCCGAGGGCGGCATCCTGGGGGCTCTGGCGGGCACGCTTGGGGCTCCGCAGGCGGTGGAGGCGGTCAAGACCCTGCTGGGGGTGGGCCGTCCCCTGAGCGACCGCCTGCTCCTCTACGACGCGCTGGGCGGGGGGTGGCGCAGCTTGCGCCGAGCGCGCGATCCTGACTGCCCCGTCTGCGGCCACACGCCCAGCATCTTGGAGCCCGTCGATTACGAGCATTTCTGTGGATTGAAGGAGGAAAGCATGGTCAAGGAAGTCCTGCCCGTCGAGGCCCACAAGCTGCTGGAGGGGAACCCCGCCATCCAGTTCGTGGACGTGCGCGAGCCCTGGGAGTATGAGAAGGTCCATGCCGCCGGCGTGAAGCTGATCCCGCTGGGGGAGGTGCCCGACCGGGTGGGCGAGCTGGACAAGAATCGCCCGGTGCTGTGCATCTGCGCCAAAGGTGGCCGCTCCATGAAGGCCTGCGACTTCCTGCTCAGCCAGGGCTTCAGCGATGTCACCAACGTGGCCGAGGGGACCAAAGGCTGGGTGGAGCAGGGCTTGCCGACCGGGGGCTGATCCTCGTTCATCTTTTGTTCTTATCGCGGCAATCGCTGGTTCACGATCTGGCAGCACGCCGTTCACACCGGCGCGGCATGATCAGGACATGAGCAAGCTAACCTTCGGCGCCTTACTGCGCCAACTCCGAAATCAGTCCGGGCTGACCCAGGCCCAACTCGCTGAGCGCGGCCGCTCGACCCAGCAACGCATCTCCAGGCTGGAGGGCAACGTCGCCCTGGCGAGCAGGGAGGAGTGCGTGCGCCTGGCTGGCGTGCTGCAGACTGAGGCGAGCGAGCTGTTGGCGAAGGTACGTCGGGTTGGTCCGCGCTCCCCACTCAATAGCCTTATGACCGACGACCGTGCCTGCTACACTCCGCCTTGCGAGAAATCCGGAGTGGAGCGTTACCGTGCCGGGATGGCCCGTTGCCCGGAGTTGCTCGGGCCCCTGTGGCAAAGCTTCGACTTGCCGCGGCAGACCTGGCTCGAGAGTGCTCCAACCGACTCGCTGGAGGAGTGGATGCTGCTGGTTCACCGAGTCGCCGCCGGTCTGCGGCCGACCTTCTGCGCGCCGCTGAAGCTGGGCATTCGCATGCACCCGGTGGTGGACTGGCTTACTGGCGAGGCCGTCGGCGACCTGGCCTATCCCGCGCTGGTCGGCCAGGCAGCGGGGATGCGCCAGGCACTGATTCCCCAGCTCTGTCTTCGCCCCCTCAAGACCGCCTACCCCCTCGACTTTGCCCTGGTGGTGCTGTCCGACCGCCGTCGCTTCGTGATCGACGGCGAGGTGGACGGAACCGGACACCGCCCCGGCCTGGACCGTTTCCGAGCCAGGGAGCTGCGCCTGCCTGAGCTGCGTTTTGCTGAGAACCTTGTCTTCCAGTCTGATTTCAACGAGCTCTTCGATGTCAGGCTGCGCCGGCTTTTGCCACTGCGCCAGCCCTGATCTTCTCACCGCTTTCCGGGAGAGGGGAAAAGCCGATCTCGCTCTCGCCCGACCCCCCGCGTACCTGAGTCCACCCGGGCGGGGGTGGTACCGGGAAACTCCCCGGTACCGGGCTGATTCCGGGGTAAACGCTGGAATGGAGGCGGTACCGGGTCGGATCCCGGTGGACCCGAGAGCTTGGACCTGAGTCCACCCGGTCGGGGGTGGTACCGGGAAACTCCCCGGTACCGGGCTGATTCCGGGGTATACGCTGGAATGGAGGCGGTACCGGGTCGGATCCCGGTGGACCCGAGAGCTCGACTGCACCTCGCGCACCCCAGGACCCGGTCCAGAGGACCGAACTCGCGTTAGCATGAGCCCTCCTGGACTGGTCGAGTATGGTTTGCTTCTTCTCTTGTGCCTGGCCTGGGCAAGCATCTATCCGCTGGTCAAGATCATCGAGCACGGCTTCGAGCCCATCGAGCTGATGGCGGTGCGAGCTCTATTTGCCTGTCTGAGCGTGTTTCTGGATCGCCATCTCGCTGGCCGAAGAGCGCTTCTCCCTGGTGCGCAGGTAGGTCATCTGCATCCATTGTCGAGCAAGCATGGTGCTCGTCGACCCCCAGGAAACCGTCGACCTGGGAACGCTGCGCCTGCGTTGAAGGCCTTCTGCGCCCAACCGAGAAACCCGATGGTATGGATGAACTAGAAAAACTCTTCGCGGAAGCTTCAGCCTCCGTCAAGAAAGCCACTGCGCGCCCCAGCGAGGCGCCCGCCGCCGAGCCTCCGGCCATTGAGGCCCCCGCCCGCACTCCGCAGCCTGAAATTTCTGTGATGGCCGAGCCTCAAGCGCCCCCACCCCCGGTGGCGTCTCCGGTTCAGCAGCAAGCGCCGGTTCAGCAGCAAGCCCCCAGGCCGCCCGCTCCGGCCCCGAGCGGCCCGCCCGGCGGCCCGATCCATCTTCCTGGTGGCCAGCAGAGCCCCAACGGCTTCGTGGTGCAGAGCCCCAACGGTCCGGTGGAGATCGCCTGGAATCGCATCGAGTCGCTCCACCTCGGGCGGGCCGAGAACCGCCAGTTCCTGGCCTTCCGGTTCAATCGCAACCTGTTCTTCTTCCGCGACGACAACGTGGCCTACAAAGGCCTGTTGAGCCAGATGCAGCCCTCGGCCACGGCCAACTGGCGCGCCCTGGTGGTGGAGCTCGCCCAGAAGTCGGGTCAGGGCGACGAGGGCGTGCAGGCCGTCATCACCGGTGGCGGCGTGGTGCCCAAGTTCAATACCGCCGCCGACTTCTTTGCCCGACTCGGCTGAGCAGCCCCAACTCTCAAAGGGAAGGCTCTGGCTGGGTGGGGGCATCATCGTGCTGGGACAGGCCGGGCTCTTGCTCATCCCCGTTGTCGCCAGCTCGAGCCTGCCCACGGTCTGGAAGACTGCTCTGACGGGGCTCCTGGTGGCAGGAGTGCCTGAGCTCAGCTTGCTGGCCGGCGTCGCCGTGCTCGGTCGGTCGGGGTTCGAGCATCTGAAAGGCCGCTTTTTCGGACTCTGGAAGGGCCCCGTGGGACCGATCCGGCATCAGATCGGGGTTGCTTTCTTCCTGGTCTCGGGCCTGCTGGCCTGGATCGCCCCCTACGCGGTCTATCTTTTCGAGCTGGGGCTGAAACAGCTCTTGATCTGCGCCCTCACGGCCGACGGGCTGTTCGTGGTATCGCTCGTGCTTCTGGGAGGACAGTTCTGGGACAAGCTGCGCGGCCTGCTCACTCGGTAGTCCCCCGCCCAAAAAGAAGGAACCCGGCCCATCAGAGCCAGGTGGTACTGGGGAGGTATGATGATTCTGGAGGGTTTCCGAGTCGAGAGGGGCTTCGAGCAGGGGACACCACCATCAGCCGGTCTCTCGAGGGGAAGCACGCGGTGGATTCGAGGGGCTCTCTCCTCCGGGGCGACTTCCTGACCCGAGAATACCCCTCCGTGCCCGATCCATCCAAGATCCGGCCGGGATCTGCATGCGTGAAGTCGAAGGGCCCTTCATGCTCCCCCGTCGCGCTCTGAGCTTTGTCGGTCGTGAGGCCGAGAAGCGTCGCATCCTGCAAGACCTCGACTCCCAGAGCCTGGTGCTGCTCGAAGGTCCGCGGGGCATCGGGAAGACCGCTCTGGCCCTGGAGCTGGCCCACCAGCTCCAGAGCGAGCGCCTGGTGGTCTGGCTGAGCGAGCTGACGGGGCTTGAGAGCCTGCTGCACGCTCTCACCGCGGTGCTGGGCGAGTCGCTGCGCCACGACTGGCTGCAAGCCGTGGGCCCCAGCGACGACAAGCTGCTCTTGCTCATCCAGGCCCTGGACGCGCGCCAGGTGCTGCTCTTCCTGGATGACTGCCACGAGCTGCTCGACTTCCTGCGCCTGGCTCAGCGCTACCTCAGTGGCAGCACGGTGCTGCTCACCAGCCAGGAGCGGGTCAAGCTGACCGCGGCCGAGCGGGCTGACGGCCTGGTCGTGCGCCTCAAGGGCCTGAGCGACCGCGAGAGCGAGGAGTTGCTCGCTCGTCTGCTCGACCAGGCAGGCCCCTTCGACAACCTGATCCAGATCTGCCGGGGCCACCCGCTGGCCCTGAAGCTCTGTGCCTCGCTGGTGCGCGAGCACCGCCTCACGCCCCAGTCCGAGACACCCCGGGCCCTGATCGACGAGTGGGCTCGCGAGCTCGAGCTGGGCCTGAGCGAGCCCGAGCGCGAGGTGATGCAGCTTCTGGCGGTGACCCTGGCGCCGCTGCCGATGCACGCCTTCCCCCAAGAAGTGCTGCGCGGGTTGGAGGAGCGCTTCCTGGTGGAGGTCACCGACGCCCACGCGCGCCTCTTCGACCTGCTGGCCCACAGCCTGCGGCGCGAGCTGGACGAAGACGCGGCCCGGGCCCTGCACCGTCGCTGCGGCGAGCTTCTGGCGGGGGATGCCGGGCTGGACGCCATGGTGCACGCAGTGGAGCACTTCCTGGCCGGTCAAGACCCCGAGCGCGCGGTGGAGCTACTCTTGCAGGCCAAGCTGCCCCTCTACCAGGCGGGCCGTTTTGAGACCCTGCTGGGGCTGATCCAGCGGGTGGGTCCGGGCTGGCCCATCCTGGAGATTTCGAAGGCTGACACCCTGGCAAGCCTGGGCCGATTGGAGGAGGGGCTGGATGTGCTCGAGCGAGTCGAGCGCCAGGCTGACCCGCAAACTCGCCTCAAGTCGCTCAACTCGCGCTGCCACATGTTGCTCGACCTGGGGCGCTTCGAAGAAGCCGAGAGCATCGCCAGGCAAGCCATCGAGCTGGCCGACAGCCTGCCCGGGCGCCAGCCCGGCCGGGTCAAGGCCCTCAACGGGCTGGGGCGGTTGCAGGTGCTGCGAGCCCAGGGAGCGGCCGGACAGGCCACCGCCGAGCAGGCCATGGCCATCGCGCGCGAGCTCGACGATCCCAAGGGCCTGGCTTACTCTGGCTTCGTGCGGGCGCGGGCGCTGGGCCAGCAGGAGGCCTGGGCCGACAGCCTGCAGCAATGCCATCGCAGCCTGGAGCAGGCGCGCGCCGTGCACGAGGAGCGGCTGGCTTTCCTGGTGCGCTTTCTGGCCGGCGAGGCGCTGCTCAAGCTGGGCCGCGGCCAGGAGGCGGCCCGCCATATCGAGGACACCTGGCGCGCCAGCCGGGGCTTTCCCGATGTGCAGCTGCGCGGGATGGCCGAGCTGATGCAGGCCAAGCAACTGCACGCTCAGGGCCGCAACGAGCAGGCCGAGGTGCACCTTGCCGAGGTCGATCGGCTCTGCCAGCGCCTGGGAAACCCCGCCCTGGCTCTGCAGGTATTGCTCATGCGCGATCAGGCCGCCGAGGCGGGAGCCCTGGCAAAGGGGGTGGGAGCGGCCCAGATGCAGGCCGAGGTTGCTCGCAAAGCCCCTTACCGGGCTCTGAGCTTCGAGGGAGAGCGGGCCCTGAGCCCGGCCGACTACCAGGAGCTACAAAAGCGCGAGACTGAGTTCGACCTCTTCCTGGACCTGCCCGCCGGGCGGGCGGTGGAGAAGAGCCGGGGAGCGCTGAACCTGCTGAGCCGAAAGATCCTTACCCGGATCCTGCTGGCCCTGATCCGCGCCCGAGGGGCGCCGCTGACCCAGGAAGAGCTGTTTGCCCAGGTGTGGGAATATCCCTACGAGGGCGAGTCCAGCGCCGCCCAGGTGCGCAAGAACGTGTCCGTGCTGCGCGACCTGCTCGAGCCTGACCGCACCAATCCGGTCTATCTCAAGCAGGCAGAGCACGCCTTCGGGCGCAAGGGGGGCTACTACTTCAACCTGGAGACCCGCTTCTGCGTGATCGAGGGCTGAGGTAGCGAACTGAGCCGGTCTGTCAGAATACCGGGCTCCTGCCCGGTACCGCCCCCATTCCGGCGTATACCCCGGAACCAGCCCGGTACCGGGGAATCTCCCGGTACCACCCCCCGGTGGTGGATCAGCTGAGTCGGTCTGACCGGGATCCTGCCCGCTACCGCCCCCATTCCGGAGTCTACCCCGGAACCGGCCCGGTAGCGGGGAATCTCCCGCTACCACCGCCTGGTGGAGCCCGACCTGGTTCAGAACGCCCGGACGGACCCTGCCCGCTCCTGAAGCGCAGCCAGCTCCACCCGGCCCGCCTGCTCGGCCGGCAAGAAGAGCGACTCCACCGGCGCCCCGCCCTCGAGGTAGCTCTCCAGGCGGGTGACCCGCACCACCACCTGGTCGGCTTCGGCGATGCCCATCAGCTGCTCCACCAGCTCACGCGGCTTGGCCGCCAGCTGGTCCACGTTGTGAAGACCCACCCGATAGCTCACCAGGTCCTCCTCAGCTCGATCAAGCTCAAAGAAGCGGATCAGCGGACGGATGTCGACCGGCTTGAGATCGCCCTTCTTTGTGCGGCGCTGCACCACGATCTCCCCGCGCGCCATCAGCTCGCTCGGGTCGAGCACCGAGGCCATGGACGAGCGGGGCACCTCGATCAGGTAGTCGGCCCCGGTAATGGCCGCCATCAGCGAGGGCGCAGACAAAGGCACCTCGCCGCAGTCGAGCACCGTGAAGCCGGGTGGCAGCACCCGGTTGACTCGCAGCTTGATCTCGAGCGGCGCCACCGCGCACAGCATCAACACATCCACGTAGTCGGCCCGGGTGGCCATGCCAACCGGCAGGCCGGACGAGAACGCCAGCCGCGGCTGGGGGTGGAAGCCTTCCGAGTAGCACATGCGAAGACCAGCGCGGCGCAGCGCGCGGGTCCACACGTTGGCCGTCTCGAGCTGGCTCAGGAGGCGCATCTTGCCGGTGCGCTCGAAGCGGGCCACGATGCGTTGGGCCGGGGTCTGGGGGGGCAGCCCGGGCAGCTCGGGGCGCTCCCAGGCTTTCTCCTCCTTGATCCCCTTCTTCTTGCGCGAGAGCATCTCCACGCACGAGTCCTTCTGCTCGGTGATCACCCCGCAGGTCGAGCAGCCGGTGTAGCGGCAATCGCGGTTGAGCATCTCCATGCGCGACTTGAGATATTCCTTGACGTAATACTGCTTGGTGACCAGGGTGTCGATGTGGTCCCAGGGCAGCGGCTCGTCCAGGGGGCGCTCGCGCAGGTAGTCCAGGGCGTCGATCCCGGTCTGGTCGGCCGCCTTCTCCCAGCGGCGCAGGTCGAGGTGCTCGCTCCAGCCGTCAAACTTGCAGCCGTTGCGATAGGCCTGCAAGAGCAGCCTGCCCAGCCGCCTGTCGCCGCGCGACAGGATGCCCTCGAGCAGGCTTTGCTCGGCCTCGTGGCGTCCGAGCTTGAGCCCGAAGGCGCGGGTGCGGTCGCGCAGCAGGCTCTGCTTGTGCAGCGTCTCGGGGATGTCGATCTGGCGGTCCCACTGGAACGGCGTGTGGGGCTTGGGCACGAAGGTCGAGACCCCGAGGCGCAGGGCTGCCCGCCGGTTGACCGCCTTGCCCCGGCGCAGCACCTCCTGGGCCAGGTAGGCGATGCGCAGCACGTCCTCGTCTCGCTCGGTGGGCAGGCCGATCATGAAGTAGAGCTTGATGTGGTCCCAGCCCTTGCGATAGACCGTCTCGGTGGTCTCAAAGAGCATCTCGTCGGGGATGTCCTTGTCGATCACCGCCCGCATGCGCGGCGTGGCCGCCTCGGGGGCGAAGGTGAGGCCGGTCTTGCGCACGCTCTGGACCATGTCCACCAGGTCCAGCGAGAAGGTATCCATGCGAAGCGACGGCAGCGACACGGCCACGTTGTCGGGGCCGCCCCGCAGCACCGACTGGGCCACCAGCGCCCTGGGCCGGGAGTAGTCGCAGGTGGAAAGGCTCGAGAGCGAGATCTCCTCATAGCCGGTCTTCTCGATGGTCTCGCGCATCAGATCGCTCAGAGTGTCCAGGTTGCGCTCGCGCACCGGGCGGTAGATCATGCCCGCCTGGCAGAAGCGGCAGCCCTGAGTACAGCCGCGCAGCAGCTCGAGCGAAACGCGGTCGTGCACCTGCTGGGTGAAGGGCACGATGTAGT
>QWHO01000641.1 GCA_021404945.1 bacterium CPR1 | reverse complement strand
TCGCCGTCGTGGCCGTCGAGCCAGGTGTACGCGTCGGCCTGCACGATGGTGAGCTTGGGCGAGTGCAGCGAGTCGCCGTTCAACCGCCGCAGCAGCTCGGCTGCGGGGCGGTGCTGTCGTTTCTGGTGCGCACCGCCTCGGGGCCGTTTCGTCTGGAAGAGGCGGTCACCGCCGAGGAGACCCCGCCCTTTCCGCTGGTCGGCCTGGAGACCGTTCTGGAGGGGCTGCCCCGGGTCAGGGTGCGGCCCGGGCTGATGCCCGGCCAGGAGTGCCCGGTGGAGGATCCACCCACGGAGGGCTCCACCGTGGTGCTGTTCGATCCCGCCTTCGTGGGGGGGGGTCGCATCAAGAACGGCCAGGCTCGCCTGGTGAGGACGCCGTGGCAGTAGTGCTGGGCGGCCTGGTGCCGCACCCCCCGCTGCTGGTGAGCGAGGTGGGCGGCCAGCGCCTGGCCCAGGTGGAGTCCACCCGCCTGGCCCTGGAAGAGCTGTGCCGCGAGGTCCGTTCCCAGGCACCCGAGCGGCTGGTGCTGATCACCCCCCACGGCCCCTACCAGCGCAGCCGCATGAGCTGCCTGGCCGGCCCCCACCTGAGCGGCACGCTGGCCCGCTTCGGTTGCCCGGAGGTCAGCCTGGAGTGGCCTTGCGACGAGGACTTCTGCCACCGGCTCGACCACGAGGTCGACCTGGTCGAGGCCGAGCTGGATCACGCCCTGATGGTGCCCCTCTACTTCCTGCGCCAGGCCGGACTGGAGTGCCCGCTGGTGGCGCTCTCGGTCTCGGGCCTGCCGCGCCAGGCCCACCTGGCTCTGGGCCGCAGCCTGGCCCGGCTGGCCACCACCCCCACTGTGGTGCTGGCCTCGGGCGATCTCTCTCATCGCCTGAAGGCTGATGGTCCCTACGGCTTCGACCCTCGCGGACCCCGCTTTGATGCGGCCGTGGTCCAGAGCCTGGAGCCGCTCGACCCCGAGGCCATCGGCTCGCTGGACGAGGACCTGGTGGAGGGGGCCGGCGTGTGCGGCCTCAAGCCCCTGCTGGTGCTGCTGGGGGCCATGCCGAAGGCACGGGGCAAGGTGCTCTCCTACGAGGGCCCCTTCGGAGTGGGCTATGCCGTGGCCCGGCTCGAGCCGCCCATCGACCCCGTGAGCCTCGCCCGCGAGGCGGTCGAGACCTTCGTGCGCGAGGGGCGCGAGCTCGAGATTGGCGAGCCCCCCGAAGGGCTGCAGGCTCCTTGCGGCACCTTCGTGACCCTCAAGACCGACGACGGCGAGCTGCGCGGCTGCATCGGCACCCTGGCCCCCACCACCCCCAACCGGGCGGCCGAGATCGTGCGCAACGCGGTGGCCGCCTGCAGCCGCGACCCCCGCTTTCCGCCCGTGCAGCCCCACGAGCTTGGCCGGATGACCTACTCGGTCTACCTGCTCGACCCGCCCGAGCCGGCCCGGCCCGAGCAACTCGACCCCGCGGTCTTCGGGGTCATCATCCGCTCGCCTCTGGGCAAGAGCGGGGTGCTCCTGCCCGGCATCGCCGGCCTGGACACGGTCGAACGCCAGCTCTCGGCTCTGCGCAGGAAGGCGGGCCTTTCGGCCGGCGAGCCGGTGACCCTGGAGCGCTTTCGGGTGCACCGTTTCGGAGAAGACGACTGAATGGGCCTGCGTCTCAAAACCCAGCTCACGGCCCTGTTCTTGTTTCTGTTCGGTTTCTCGTTCTTCTGTCTGGCCTACTTCAACCTCAGCATGCTCACGACGGCGGTGCACTCGAGGGCGGTGGAGCAGTCGCGCAACCTGGCGGCCCAGGTGGAGGACTGGCTCACCCGGGAGATTCCCAAGAGCATCGGAGCGCGCGACCTGGACGAAGTGGCCATGCAGAACCCCAGCTCGCTGGTCCACTATCTCGAGCGCCTCAAGGACCTCAACTGCCTGGAGGTCTACTCCGTCCACGGGCATCCCCCCACGCGATTGTTCCGCTACGGACAATCCCAGCTCGAGCAAGCTCTCCATCCCCGCTCCATGCAGCGGGCGCTGGAAGGCGAGCGGCACTACCGGCTCTGGGAGTACAGCTCCTCTCAGGACCTCAAGGGCCTGGCTGTCGAGGACGTGAGCCCCTTCTCCTCGGGAAGGGTGCAGTTCGAGTATTACGCGCCCATCTTTCGCCTGCCCGAGATCGAGGGGGGGAAGCCAGACCGCTCCGACCAGGCCGGGGTGGTGCACATTTCCCTGTCGTTGCCCAACACACCCCTGCGCATCCGGGTGGCCGTCATCGGCAACCTGGTGCTGGGCCTGGTGTTCATCTTCACCGGCTTTTTATCCCTGAACCTGTGGGCCCAGCACGCCATCAAGCGGCCTCTGGATGGGCTCATGCGCGCTCGCGAGCGTCTTGGGAAGGGCTATGGGGGCTCGGAGGTGGAGGATCTGCTCTCGGCCAACGAGCTGGTGGCCGTCTCCAACTCGCTCAATCGCCTCTCGCTGGATCTGAGCAAATACCAGGACGAGCTGGAAGAGAAGACGCGCCGCCTCGAGCAAGCCAACGACCGCTACCGCCAGCTCAACGAGGGGCTCGAGCAGCAGGTGGAGGAGAAGACCCGCGAGCTGCGCGAGTTCTTCTCGCTGGTCACCCACGACCTGCGCATTCCCCTGGCGGCCACTCAGGGTTACGCCGACCTTTTGACCAGGAGCAAGTCGGGCGAGCTCAA
>QWHO01000640.1 GCA_021404945.1 bacterium CPR1 | reverse complement strand
CTGCCGGGTCAGTTCGTGGACCGCAACCTCGGGCGTATCGCCGAAGGATACAAGGGCCACCTGGCCGTGCTCAACCTGAAGCATCCCTGGACGGTTCGGGCCGAGGATTGCCGCACGGGCTGCGGTTGGTCCCCCTTCGAGGGGGAGACCCTTCCCGGCCGGGTCGAGTTGACGGTGGCTTCGGGCCGGGTCTTTCGCCAGGGGCGTGAGGTCACCTGAGTTACCGGCTGCTCAGGCGACTCTTGTTCTCGTTCGAGCCCGAAACGGCCCATGAGCTGGCCGTTTCCCTGGGCGGGTCGGTGCTGGGCTGGGGCCCCCTGAGAAGGCTACTGCAGAGCGTGACCCGGTCCGACGACCCGGTGGAGCTCTTCGGAGTGCGCTTTCCCAACCGCATCGGTCTGGCCGCCGGCTTCGACAAGGACGCCAGGTTCTATTCGGCGGCGGCGGCGCTGGGATTCGGGCACGTCGAGGTAGGTACGGTCACCCCTCTGCCCCAGTCGGGGCACCCGCGCCCGCGCATCTGGCGATTGCCCGAGCAAGAGTGCCTGCGCAACAAGATGGGCTTCCCCAACGATGGCTCCCAGGCTATTTTGAGACGCTTGCGACGCCCCTTCCCCCTGGTGCTGGGGGTCAATGTGGGCAAGCAGGCCAGCACTCCCCTCGGGCGAGCCCACGAGGACTATGCCGCTGGAGCGCGCCTCTTTGGTCCGGTAGCCGACTACCTGGCTCTCAACGTCAGCTCACCCAATACGGCTGGCCTGCGGACCCTGGCCGGCGAAAAAGAGTTGCGCACGATGCTGGAAGCGGTCCTGACCGTCCGGGGAAACTGCCCTCTACTGGTCAAGCTGAGCCCGGACATGAGCCGCGAAGAGCTGGCCGACGCCGCTCGCGTGGCGCTGGACCTGAAGCTGGACGGGCTGATCGCCACCAATACGACGGCTCGCCGCGATCCTCCCTTTCAAGAGTTGAGCCCGGAGGGCGGGCTGAGCGGCAGGGTGCTGACCGAGCGCTCACGCGAGGTGGTGGCCTTCCTGGCCGATCAGACCGGGGGCGCCCTCCCTCTGATCGGGGTGGGCGGGGTGCACGACGAGGAGAGCGCCCGGCGCATGCTGGCGGCCGGGGCCTCGCTGGTGCAGGTTTACACCGGTCTCATCTTCGAGGGGCCGGGGCTGGCACGACGGCTGGGGGCGGCCCTCGAGAAGGCGGCGCGGGAAGCTCAGCGGGCCCGCTGATCTCCCTGCTCGGAACCCAGAAATTCGCCGTAAGAGCCCTCGAAGACCCGCAGCTTGCGATCGGTCACGTGGAAGACCCGGTTGGAGATGGCCCTGAGGAAGTGCCGGTCGTGGCTGACCAGCACCAGCGTGCCCTGGAACTCTTGCAGGGCTCGCAGCAGAATCTCTCGCGAGCGCATGTCCAGGTGATTGGTGGGCTCGTCCAGCACCAGGAAATTGACAGGACGGGCCAGGATCAGGGCCAGCACGACGCGGCTTTTCTCCCCCCCCGAAAGCACGCCGATCTTTTTGTCTACCTCGTATCCGGTGAAGAGAAAGCCTCCGAGCAAACCGCGCACCTGAGCGATGGAGGCTGTGGGCATGGCCTCGTAGACTTGCTCGAACACGGTCCGAGTCGGGTCGAGCAGGTCCAGCGAGTTCTGGCTGAAGTAGCCCACCTCCACGCTGGCGCCCAGGGCCAGCTGGCCCTGGTCGGCCTCGGTCTGGCCGGATAGCATCTTGAGCAGGGTGGACTTGCCCGCTCCGTTCACCCCCACGACCGCAATGCGGTTGAGTCGGCGCACCATCGCCGTCACGTCCTCGAAGACCTGGACGTGGCGCCCGTCGGCGTGGGTCCAGCGCTTGCTGACCCCGCGCAGGTTAAACACCTCCTCCCCCGAGCGGGGCGGCACCGGGAACTGCAGCTTGACCGCTCGAGCCTCCTCGGGCAGCTGGATGCGGTCGATCTTCTCCAGCTTCTTGACCCGCGACTGCACCTGGGAAGCGTGCGAGGCCCGGGCCGCGAAGCGCGCAATGAAGGCCTCCTCTTTGGCCAGTGTGTCCTGTTGGCGTTTGTAGCTGGCGATCTGCTGCTCGTTGCGAAGCTCGCGCTCGGATTCGTAGCGGTCGTAGTTCCCAGCGTAGCTGGTCAGGTCGCCCAGGTAGACCTCCACGATGCGAGTCACCAGGCGGTTAAGGAACTCGCGGTCGTGACTGGTCAGAATCATCGTGCCCTGGTAGCCGCGCAGCCACTCCTCCAGCCAGACGATCGACTCCAGATCGAGGTGGTTGGTGGGCTCGTCCATCAAGAGCAGGTCGGGCTGCAGGGTCAGGATGCGGGCCAGGGCGATGCGCATCTTCCAACCGCCCGAATAGCTTTCCACCGGGCGGTGGTGGTCTTCCACCGGAAAGCCCAGCCCGGTCAGCACCGTCTGAGCCCGCACTTCCACGTCGTAACCACCCAGGGCCTCGAAGTTGTGGCGCAGGTCGCCGTATTGATCGAGCAGGCGGGTCATCTCCTCTTCCTCGAGCTCATGGGCGAGCCTCTCCTCGATGGCCGCGATCTCCTCGGACAGCTCGGCTACCCGGCCGGCCCCGGCCAGAACCTCCTGCAGCACGGTGCGGCCGCTCATCTCGGCCACGTCCTGCGAGAAGTAACCGATCACGGTACGGCTGGGCACGGCCACCTCGCCGCCGTCGTAGCCCTCGTGGCCGGC
>QWHO01000639.1 GCA_021404945.1 bacterium CPR1 | reverse complement strand
AGACATCCTGGATCTGGCCGGCCGCGCGGCCTGCCCGATGCTCTTCTTGACCAGTCCGTCCTCGTTGTCCGGCCACCGTGTAAGAGCCCCCTGGAGTGCCCCAGCAGGTCGACCTGACGATGCTGGAGGAGATGCGTCTCCGCGACGTCGTCGTCTGCTGCCACACGAGGCTCGCCGTCGCGCAGCGCGGGGGCCTGGTCTTGGGCCCGCGCGGCAGCTTACCGAATCCGGGCGACCTCGCTTCGAGAGGCCGCTATCCGGAAGCCGGCCTCCGGATGCTTCGGCGCGCTGCGAGCAGCATGAGCCTTATAGGCCCCGTACCGATTCCGCGAGGTCCTGAGCTTGTGTTGCGGCCCGCCTGTCACCAGGGGCTCCGGCTCGTTCGATTGCCGGATGGCGTTCGCAGAATCTACTGGGGGGCGCAAGCTCTAAATCATATGTCGAGCCCCGCCTGCTTGAGCAGCCCGTCCACGACGGCCGCCCGCTCCTTGATCTTGGCGTCCCCTGTTCTTGTTCGGGGATCGACTTTCTTCCCGAGGCGCCACTGCGGCAGCCAGCCCCGATCGCGCACCGCACTGACAAAGGCCACTCTCTCGCGCTCCGCTTGGATTGGCTCCTTGATCAGGTGCACACGGATCAGCTCCAGAACGTCGTTCTCCGTAACGTCCGAGATCAGCTGCCGCCAGCGTCCTTCGGGAGTGGACGCGGCCGCCGCCTTCGCTCGGGCCTGCCAGGCGCGTTGCATCCTCTCCGTCTCGGAGCGTGCCGGTTGCCAGCGGCCGTACCCCAGGTTGGTTCGAGCTCCGGCTCCCTGCCATTCGAGTGCTTCGGTCAGACCTGCCAGGGCCCGGTCGAGGTCCCCGTCCTCGAGTCCCTTGCGCGGATGCACCGCGAACAGGAACGTGGCCCCGCTCGCCAGCGACAGATACGGGATCGGCCTGGGGGAGCTCCAGTCTCCCGGGGGGCACTGGGCGGACCAGCCTGCGTAGTGCGGAGTGACGACATCCGGCTCGAGTTGCACGGGCCGCAGCGGGAGGGCGTCGAGCATCACCAGCCCGCCAACCTGGGCTGGACCACCCAGCAACCTGACCGCCAGGTCCGTGGCTCCCTCGGCCTCCCACCAGGCGCGCAGCATCCCCTTGATCGAGCTGGCGGGGAGATAAGGCGTGCCCAGAGTGGGATGCCAGAGAAATCCGGTTTCGATCGCGTGGCTCAAGCCCAACCCCGTGACAAAGGCTGCGGTGCTGGTGAAAACGAGGCTTCGGCCACTTCGGGCCCGAATCAGTGCGTCGATTCGCTGCGTGGCTTCCTGCAAGAGTCCCGGGTCCCCGACAGGTTGTCCGCAGACAGTCTTGATCCAGTCCAGCTTGGGATTTTGGTGCCTGTCGGCCAGGAGGGACCAGCCCTCGCGCCACCGATCGCAAAACTTGTCATACCACAGCCCCGCGTGGCCATGATTGCCGGCTTGCCCGATGTTGTAAAGCGGACGCATCCAGGTCACCTCACCTTGGGCAGATAGGCTCGACAGAATTTCTTGTGCCACTCGAGCCACTGCAGCGCCTCGACCTGGGCTCGCAGGTACAGGTCTTGATTTCCTTCTATCAGGCTGCGCAACAGATCCTGACTGTCGGGATAGATGCCCAGGGCCTTCCGGCAGAGCCAGCTCTCGAGATTCCGCAGCAGCAACGCGTGCGCTTTCTCCTCCTCGCTCGTCGGCTCAGGGCCTGCGGCTGACTTCTCGACGGCCAGGGCCTGGCCCAGGCCGGTCACGAGCACCGCCGGTCCGAGCCGATCGACATAGGCGCGATAGCGAGCCTGGAAGCTCCTGGATGGGTCCTTTGACGGGACCACGGAGAGGGCGTTCTCGGCCCGCTCTTGCTCGAGCGTTCTCACGCTTTGCCTCCCGTGATCGTGACGGCCATCCAGCCCTGGCCCAGGGTTTCGTTCCCGCCGACCTGCAGGTAGGGGTCCTGGTCGCAGAGCAACCTGGAGACGATCTCCAGGCTCGTGCTCTTGCGACCCAGAATCAGCGCGTACATCAGGGTGTCCGGTGGGAGGTGCTCCTCGTACCACAGGTTCTCGCTCTGCTTGGTCTGATCGTTGAGGACGTTGCGCGCCTGGATCGGGAGTCCGTAGCGCACGAACCAGGCAAAGTCATCGTCTTGGATGATCGCGACCTGGCTCTGGAGGCGCTGGCGGGTCTCGGCATGCTTGACCAGAGGGGCCAGCGCCTCGGTCACGTCCAAAGGCACAGGCCCGGCGATCTCGAAAAGCCGCTCCTCAAGGACCAGTTGGCCACTCCCGGCGGCCAGGATTTTGCCGTGCGCGACGCGGGGAACCTCGAGCTTCGTCGCATCCAGCGCTCGGCGCCGGTCGCGGACGAAGCGCTCCAGGAGGTGGGGGCAAGTTAGCCAGCGATAGGCGCCCGTGAGGCTCCGGACCGGGAGCAGCAGCAGGCGTCCATCCGACACGAGAAGCTCTCCCGCCTGATCGGACCTCCCAAAGTGCCGTCTGTCCGGATCGGCGCCGTCTCGCTCGGCCCGGTCTCGCAGCGCTCCCTTCAGCCCGGAGCCGACCAGCACCGGGTAGTCCGTAGCCGCTTCCCGGGCCACGGGCAGGTCGATCCCTCCCAGGCTTCGGCCCGCCCCCGGGTGAATCGGCGTCTCCGCCAGGAGCCCCAGCATCACGACGTTGGTCATGCAGCATCCTCC
>QWHO01000638.1 GCA_021404945.1 bacterium CPR1 | reverse complement strand
GCTCGAACTGCTCCACTCCCACCTTGCGGCGGACCGGCTCGAGCTCGTCGCCGCAGGCCCAGCTCAGCATCTGGCCCAGGGACCCATTGCGGTTGAGGAGAGCTCCGTACACGTCCCGGCTCGGGTTCAGGCGCGCATAGGCATCCCAGAGAGGCCCCTGGGGCCGTTTGGCGGGGGGGTTGAGCAACCCATCGATGGCCTGACGGGCAAGATCGGGAGTGCTGCAGTTGAGAAAGGTCCCCCGGACCCGGGCCACCACCCGCGGGCCCCGGGAGTCGCGCCAGCCGGGACGCAGCACGATCTCCTCGCCACGGTGGCGTCGCACTTCGGGCTTTTCCCCGTCAGGCGGTGTCACCAGGGTGTTGTACACCACGCTCTGGAAACCACGCCAACCCGTGACCGTGATGGCGCTGGTGGCGCGGAGCCGGTCTTCGCCCGCCTGCTCCACGCGCACGAATTGCAGCGGCAGGGCCGCCTGTACCATGGACAACTGGCTTTCCTGACTGAGAATCCCGCTCAGCGCCGAGGCCATCGAGCGCTCCCCCTGCTTCGAGCGGGCGCCGGCCAGGGCGGTGCGAAACAGCTGGCGGAAACCCGGATCGTCGGGCCTGGCCCGAACGACCGTGATGGAGACGCTGCTACCCTGGCCCAGGCAGGCCGGATCGGGTAGCGAGCCCTGGGCCGGGGCCGGGCAGGTCAGCATCAGCCAGAGGAGGGCGCAGACAACCGCAGCAGGCATGGTCGAGGATTTTGACAACACCCTTCCGGCTCCCCCCACTGGTGGCCAGGTTCCAGCTCCATGCACGGACTGTGCGTTGAAATCTTTGGAAGCGGCTCGAAACAAGTTGTTCACCCCGCGTTTCGTGGCACGGTTCAGGCGACGAAGTTCATTCCCTGGACAGGGCTCTGGGCACTGCGCGGCCGTCGCAAGCCTGCCTGTCTTCCTCGAGATACTCGGCGTCGCCGTTGACCTGCCAGAGGTTGAACCTGCCTCCCAGGACGTTCCTGGCGGCCAGCAGCCCCGTCATCATGGCGTGATCCTGGTTGTTATAACGGTGCATTCCGTTGCGCCCGATGACCTGCAGACGAGGGAGCTCGGATTCGAGGAACGCGCGGATGATGGCCACCGACTCGGCGTAGTCGTCGTCGTAGACCGGGTAAGCTTTGGGCATTCGTACGATGGTGCCGTCCACGACCCTGGCAGGATCGGCCAACCGCAGCAAGGCCAGCTCCTCCCGAGCCATGGCCAGAAGGTCGGAATCTTTGGCATTCCAGAGACCGTCCCCCTGGAAACAGAAATACTCCAGCCCGAGTCCGGTGTAGCGCGCATCCGGAACCATGTCCAGGCTCCAGTTCTTGTAGTTCTGAATCCGGGCCACCTTAACGTTGGACTCATGAACGTAGATCCAATTGTCCTTGAAGAGATCGCTCTGGTCGATGATCAAGACGGCGGTGACGAAGTCTCGATACTTGAGGCTGCGGGCCGCCTCCAACACCCGCGAAGGGGCAGCGGGTTCCAGAGCCAGTACCATTTCTCGCAGTGGCATGGAGGAGAGAACGTGGGTGGCCTGGAGGGTCCGGGACCCGGGCTCACGACCCGCGATCAAGGTGAAGTTCCCGCCGCGACTCCAGGCGATTTTGGCCACCGGGGAATCGAGCTCGATGGCGCAGCCAAGATTTTCGAGCCTGGACTGGAGGGTCTCCCACATCATGCCAGGGCCGAGCCGAGGGTAGCGGAAGTTGTCGATCAAGGTCTTGACGGTCCGCCCTCCTGAGCTTGGGAAGAGAGCGTTCTGGACCGCCACCAGCAGACTCAAGCCCTTGATCCTCTGAGCGGCCCAGTCGGCGCTGATGTCCTGGCATGACATCCCCCACACTTTCTCGGTGTAGGTCTTGAAGAAGATCGAATAGAGTCGCTCGCCGAACTGATTGATGACCCAGTCTTCAAAGGAACGGGCTGGCTGGCGCGGTCGGAGACGGGCCAGGGCATAGCTGAGAAGGCAACGGATCGTCTCGCTTGGACCGAGGTTCACAAAAGCGTTCCGGGCGCGCAGAGGATAGTCGTAGTAGCGGCCTTTGTACAGGATGCGCGAGCTGCGAGGCACGGAGATCATCTCCTGGCCCAGGATCTCGGTCCACAGGTTCTCGATCTCAGCGCTCTTGGAAAAGAAGCGATGGCCTCCGATGTCAAAGCGGAAGCCCCGGTACTGGACAGTCTGAGAGAGCCCACCCACGCGCTCGGAGCTTCCCTCCAGAACGGTCGAGGTCACCCCCTGCCTGGCCAGCTCATAGGCTGCCGACAGACCAGCCGGGCCAGCGCCGATCACAATTGGTTGCATCGCGCTCGGACTCAAGGAGTCAGACCCGCCTCCTGAAAATGTGGGAGCTTCACCCGGCTATATCGATACGGCCTCGGGAAATTCCCTTCCCGAAAAGGGAAATCGGGCACCTCGCGAACAAACCGCCCTTCCTCTGTGAGCGTCTGCGTGTGATTGTAGTTCTCGACAAGATCAAGCCTCTGCGAGGCTTTTTCGCGATCATGGTCGCGTTGTGGCTGGCTCTCCTGTTCGTGCAGCGCGGAAATTGCGATGAGAACGAGCACGCCCACATCGCCTGGCTCATGGGAGAGCTTGGCCAGCGGCCGCTGGTCGATTTCTTCCAACACCACATGCCTTTGCTTTGGGACGTTCTCAAGATCTACTTCCTGGTCGGCCTGGAC
>QWHO01000116.1 GCA_021404945.1 bacterium CPR1 | reverse complement strand
CCACAAGATATTGTAGGCGGCCGGACTTCTAGCACAATATGTTGGGCGTCGCGCAGCCGGAAAACTGTGTCAAGGGGGTTTCCGGCCGCGCTCCTAGAAATTCACTTGAGCCGTCGTTCTGTGTCCTGACACAGGTTTCAGATGCGCGAGCCTGAACACGAGGGACGACGACGGATGCTGACACCCCTGTCCGACTGGCTGGCCGACCCCCCCCTGGCGGGCCCGGCCGCCTACACCTATCAGGGCTATTGCCCGAGCACCGGCCGGCTGCTCACCTTGGAGCGCACGCCCCAGGCCGAGGCTGTGGCGCGCGAGCTGATGCGGCGGCTGGGGCGCCTGGAAAAGGGCCGGATGTATGGCGTCCTGATCACCGACCAGGGCGTCCTCATCGGCTTTTCGGGCCAGGAGCAGAGCCAGGGCTGGGTGCCGCCCATCCGGCCGCACGAACTGCCCGAGAAGGAGCTGGCCGAGCTGGCCGAGCTCAAAGCCGAGCTGGCCGAGTTGCCCCTGCCGCTGGCCCGCCACGCGCTCGAGCTCTTGCAGCAAGAGCGCGCCAGCATGAGCGAGCGCCATCGTCTCAACAAGCAGATTCGCGCCCAAAAACGCCTGCAAGGCGGCGACCTCGAGCTGCTGCGCCAGGAGAGCCTGGCCGACGAGCGCGAGCTCAAAGCCCACAAGGCCAGGGCGCGTGACCTGGCCACCCGGCTCAAGGCGCTCGAGGAGCGTCGCGTCCAGATCGTGCGACGGCGCCGGGCGCTGTCGCGCCAGATGCACCGCGATCTGCAGCAGCGTTTCCAGGCCAGCTTGTTCCCGGGCCAGGCCTGGTCGCTGGCGTCGCTCTTCGCGGGCAACGCTCCGGGCGGCACGGGAGAGTGCTGCGCTCCCAAGCTGCTGCACTACGCCGCCCGCCACGGGCTGATACCTCTGGGGCTGGCCGAGTTCTGGTGGGGGCCGGGCCCGCGCACCGCGGGTCAGTTCTATCCGGCCTGCGCCGAGCGCTGCCAGCCGCTGCTGGGGGCTCTCTTGAGCCGGCAGGAGCTGAGCCTGCTCTACGAGGACGAGCTCTTGATCGCGGTCGACAAGCCCCCCGGCGTCTTGAGCGTTCCCGGGCGAGGTCCCCTGCAGCAAGACTGCATGCTGAGCCGCATGCAGCGCCTTCGTCCCGAGGTGCTGGGGATCCACCGCCTGGACCTCGAGACGACCGGCGTGCTGCTGTTCGCGCGCAACCGCGAGACCCAGAGCGAGCTGAACCGCCTGTTCCGAGACCGCCTGGTGCGCAAGACGTACCTGGCCGAGCTCACCAGGCCGCCCAATTGCCTGGAGGGGACCATCGAGCTGCCCGTCCGCGACAAGCCAGCCCTCACGCACTACCGCGTCCTGGAGGGCGCCAGGGTGGAGTTTTACCCCGTCACGGGTCGCACCCATCAGCTGCGCGTGCACGCCGCGCTGGGTCTGGGAGCGCCCATCCGGGGCGACCGTCTCTACGGGCCCGAGGGACCGCGACTCTTCCTGCACTGCAGCGCCCTCGCCTTCGAGCTGGGAGGCCGCCGGCTCGAGATCGCGTCCGAGCCGCCTTTCTGGAGATGAGGGCACCCTCGGCCAGGCAATCGCAGGAAGCTCCAGCCCGGATGCGCAGCGTAATCGAGTCTTGCAGCTCCGTAAGGTCGGTAAGCCAGACTGGCCAAACCATCGGAATGCATTTGAGGCCGGGACCAGTCGTCCAAATCTTCGCCATCCATGCACATTGCCGCGGCGATTCCAAGTTGACAGCTCCTGCGTCCGCTCATGAGCAGACACCGAGCGTGTCAACTCTGGTCAACTTTCCCGGGCCTCAGCCGGATCACAACGAGGCTTGCAGTGAAAATCGATCCGCAGTCCTTGATCGAGGTCCCGGATCCGCGCATAGCGGTTGCAGGTCGCGAGGCCCCGCACACGAGGGGCCGGTCCAGGTCAGCGAGCCGGTCCTGGTACGCCAGGCCTCGGCCCGGGGCCCTGCTCCTCCTGAGCGCGAAGCTCCCTGGCTTGTCGAAAGCGAGCATCGCACTCGGCCTCCAGAACCCCGCCTACCAGCTGGCAGCCCTGCCTGGACAGGGCGGCCAGGGCGGCGGCTCGCAGGTCGATCTGCTCCCACCCGATGGACTGCAGGAAGGGTATCGAGCTACCGTAGACCACCAGCGGGATGCCCGCGAGCAAAATGGCGCCCTGGCACATCGTGCAGGGCTCAGCCGTGGTGTAGAGCACGCATTCGGCGAAGGGCGTCTCGCGGTCGAGGGTGGACAGGGCGTCCATCTCCCCGTGCCAGATGGGGCTATCCTGCGTGTGATTGCAGCCCGAGGCCAGCACGGACTGGCTGGGGGCGTGCACGATCACTGTTCCAAAGGGCGAACGCGGGTTATCCCTGGCTATTTCAAGAGCCTGCCACATCCAGTGCTCATGATCGCGCATGGCCAGCCATTCTCCAAGTCCCTGTCAACTCCATCCTCAGCGCGCAGGATCCTCCCCACCCTCGACGGAAACCTGCCAGCCATGCCCTCTCAGGCTGACCTGTTGAAAACCGGAGCCAAACATCTGCGTGCGCTGGAAACGGTGCGCGCTCTCTCGGCTTTTCGCAGGGCTCTCAACCGGGCCATCAAGGAGGGCGATCACGAGCGCGAGTCCCGGGCCCGTAACTTCTGCTCGGAGGCTGCCCTGATTCTGGGCCGCTGGGCCCAGGCCGAGCTGGATGCTCGCACCGTGCTCGACCTCGCCGGTCAGCCCGAGGACGTGACCGCCCGGGCCCATTTCCTGCTGGGTGAGGTGATGGCCAGCCGGGGCGACCCCGAAGCCGCCTTCGCCAGCCTGCAGCGAGCGCTCAACCTGGCTCCAGTCAAGGGCGTTCTGAGGGGGCAGATTCTCTGTCGTCTGGCTGCGCTGGCCGGGCGCACCGGCTCGGCCGACGAGGCCCAGAGCCTGGTGGACGAGACCATGGCCGGCCTCAAGCCGAAGACCCCCGAGGAGCGCGAGCTGCTGGCCGGACTGATCATCCAGTCGGGCCTGTGTCACCTTCGTCGCTCGCAGCTGCAGGCGGCCGAGGAGTCTTTCGAGAAAGCCATCGCCGCCCTCAAGGGAGCGTCCAGCCTGGAGGAGGCCAACGCCCAGCGTTACCTGGGCGTGGTCAACAGCCTGCGGGGACGCCATCGCACCGCCTTGCTCTATCACCTGGCCGCCTACGACCTGTTCCACAAAGCCGGCTGCCGGTACGGACTGGCTCGCACCTACGAGAGCATCGGGCGTACCTACCTGGTGTTCAACCGGCTGGAGGAATCGCTTTTCTGCCTCAAGCGCAGCGCCGGCATGTGCGAGAAGCTCGGGGCTGAGGCTGAGCTGGCCACCATTTACGGCAAGCTTGGGCACGTCCACTTTGTGCGCGAGGAGTATGAGAAGGCCGCTTCCTACTTTCGCCGCGACCTGAAGACCTCGACGCGCTTCAAGAACGACTATGCCCTGGGGTTCGCGTTGCGCAACCTGGGCCGCTGCGAGGCGGCCCTGGGACTGATGGCTTCGGCCGTGCAGCATCTGGAGGCCAGCCTGGAGCTGTTCGAGAAGGTGCGCGACGCCCTGAACCTGGGCCGGGTGCAGATGGACCTTTGCCAGGCATACACCCGCTATGGCAAGCTGGAGGAGGCTCAGGAGGCCTGCGAGCGGGCTCGCAGCCTGATGGCTCAGCTGGGCATGGATCGGGAGGTCGCCTTCTTGAACCTCCTGATGGGTCAGGTGGCTCGCAAGTCAGGGCGCGAGCGGGAAGCCGAGAAGCTGCTCAAGCAGTCGGTCGAGCAACTCACCGACATGCCAAGCCCGGCCTGGCTGGCCGAGGCCTACTTCGAGCTGGGCGAGCTGTATCGCTTCGCCCGGCCCCAGGCGGCGCTGGAGGCCTACCAGCACGCCTTCCGCACCGTCCGACGAGCAGGGCTGGCGCGCGAGGAGGGCCGTTACCTGGCCGCCCTCGAGCGCTTCGACCCCCACGCCCTCTTCGCCACGCTCATGGACAACGTCTCCGATACTCGCTGAGCTTTCAGGGCTCTTTCAGCCGATTGGCCCATAATGACCGGAACAATTCTGGGGAGTCGTCGTGAACGCCCAGGCCGCCAAACGCTCCCTTGAGGGGAGAACGCCCGATGCTGTGTCCTGGTCCAGGGACCACGACGATTCGGACACCAGGGTCCAGATCGAGGCTTGCGGGAACTCAAACTGCCGCTTACGGGTCTTGAGAGAAGGAAAGAATTGAAGCTGGTAGTATAATCGTGAACGCTCATCCCGGGTCGGAAGGACATCGGGAGGGCCAGGAGGGTGGACATGGGGAATTTCGAGGCGCCGCAGGCGTTTGAGCCGATCACGCCTGGTGCTGACGCTCTGGCGGAAGAGAACAAGAAACTTGCCAAGAAGAGCTTTGAGCTGGCCCGGGCCCTGGCTTCGGCCCAGCGGCGGATCTCCGAGCAGAACGCGCAACTCGAGGAGCTGCGCTCGCGTCACAATCAGTGGGTGGAAGCTGTTCAGCTGGATCTGAACTTCCTCTATGCCCAGCTTGTCGAGGCTTCCGAAGCCTGGGCCTGGTATCAGGCCAGTGCTCCCGAGCGACACCGCTACGAGGAAGTGCGCGGCGACCTGGAGGAAAGGCTGTTCAACAGCAACAGCCTGGAGGAAGCTCCGGAGTAAGCCGACCCCTCTTCCAGCTTGAGGCGGAGCAGAGGATGGGCGGTGGGGTGCGTTGCGAAAACCTGTAACCTGTCTCCGGGCCCGTCGCCAGGCCGTTTATGTCTCGCCTCGGCCGATTGACCGTAGCGAAACTTTCACACTGTTCACAAACTTTCAATACGATTTCTGAGCGCGAAGGCCACCCGTCCCTCTACATTGGTTGTAGAGTTTGCCACCAGGAGGACCGTCGTGAGCCAGACGTCGCAAAAAAGCGCGCCCAGCGTGGCCCCGGTTTCCAGTGCCAGCAGCTCCTCGAGCTCGAGCAGCGCCAGCTCTTCGGGAGCAAGCATCGGGGCAGCCGCCTCGCGAGCCACCCAGGGTAGCTCATCCAGCTCCACCAGCTCCACCAGCTCCACCTCCAGCTCATCGAGCTCGTCCAGCTCGTCGAGCTCCTCTGGCTCGAGCGGGAACAGCACCTGGGATAGCAGCAGCCTGCAGGGCTCGTCCAACTCCTCGGCCGAGGCCCTCGAGTGGGGGGGCGAGGAGGAGCGCACCTCCGGGCATACCAGCGCCCTGATGGCCGCCTGGGGCAAGGTCGACCCCCGGGTTGAGCGCCAGAAGATCGAGGAGGATCGACAGAGCCTGAGCGCCTACGAATCTCAGGCAGCCGCTTTCCAGTCGGCCAACCCGGCTCCGGGTCACAGGGATGAGGCCCGCCGTCTGGTGGACCAGTTGCAGGCTTTGAAGGCTGATTCCGCCGCCGACTCGAGGGGGATGAGGCCCGGCCGCCAGCGCGAAGCGCTCGATCAGGACCTGGAAGGGAAGGGTCGCGAGGCCCAGCAGCGCCTGGCTCAGGCCGAAACCACCTCCACGGAACGGGCCAGCCCCACGGGCCAGGTCGGCCCCACGGGCCAGGTCAGCCCCACGGGCCAGGTCAGCCCCACGGGCCAGGTCAGCCCCACGGGCCAGGTCAGCCCCACGGGCCAGGTCGGCCCCACGGGCCAGGTCGGCCCCACGGGCCAGGTCAGCCCCACGGGCCAGGTCAGCCCCACGGGCCAGGTCAGCCCCACGGGCCAGGTCAGCCCCACGAGCCTGACCCCTCCCGCCAAAACAGACGCCGTCTCCCAGGCGCGCCAGAAGTTCCTCGATACCATGCGCGGCAAGCTCGACGACGAGCGCATGAAGCGGCTGGAAAACATGTCCCGCGAGATGGAGCGGCGCATGGCCGGGCGCGGTTATGCCCGCATTCTGGCCGGCAAGGACCGGGCCGAGACGGCCCGGATGATCCGCCAGCAGCTGGTGGATACCTACGGCCAGCTCGACCAGCTGGCCGGCACTCCGGATGCCGCCGGCCAGTATTTCGACCAGAACACGCGCACCCAGCTGGCCGAGAACTTCCTCTTCCACGCCGCCGACCCCACCAACGTGGATCAGGGCGGCAACGGCACCTGCTGGCTCGAGTCGGGCTACATCGCGGGTGGTTTCGTCAATCACCCCGAGCACATGGCACGTTTCCTCAAAGAGGTCTCTCTCAGCGGATCGTTCAATGCCCTGAGCCGGGGCGAGAACGACCCCACCCCAACCAGTATCAAGTTCCCGCCGCACCTCTTCCGTTTCGGAGCCAACGACGAGGAGGGGCGCTGGACCGTCGGCAGCGCCAATCAGAACGGTCGGCGCAGCCCCGTGGGCCTGATCTTCGACGAGGGAATGAGCTACATGGTCGGCCGCCGTCAACCCGACGCGGGCTCTTACGGCGGCAGCGTGGGCGTGCGCCGCATCATGCACATGGTGACCGGCGACATCGTGCACGACTCGAGCCATCTGCTCAACGGCTCGGCCCGCCAGACGCTGCTCGAGAAGGGCGCCTACATCGTCTATCAGCCAGGCCACATGCGCACGGTGCAGATGCGCCTGGACGGCGACTTTGAGCTGGGCGAGAACGACATCACCCGGCCTGGCGGCGGCTCCACCCAGGGGGCCATCATTCAAGATAACCAGTGGGGCGAGTACAACGACCACATCGACATGGTGGTCCACGATCTGGAGAGCAACCGCATCGTGGACATTCGCAACACGCGCAACACGCCCTACAACCCCTTGAGCGTGACCGGCGAGCGCCCCCTGCCGCCCTACTCGCCCGATGGCAGCCTGCCCGATTGGGACCGCAACATCGGTGGGGGCGACGACGGCGGCGGCTTCGTGCCCTGGGGCCCCGACTGGCCGGGTCCGGGTCCGAGCCCTGACATCAGCCCGAACTTCGTGGTCGATACCATCGCAGACATCCTCGATGCGGTGACCGATACCGACGAGGAAGCGAAGAAGGCGGAGATCAAGAATCTCGTGCGCACCCTCACCGCCTCGGCCGAGGGAGAGCTGCAACTGGGCAAGCCGGGAGCAAACTTCCAGAAGCTCAAGGAAGCTTACGAGAAGGTCAAGAAGACGAACATCCTCGATCCCGAGCTGAAGGCAAAGGTCGAGCAGGTTCTCACTCGCGGCGGCTCACCGCCCGCGCCCGCGCCCGAGCCCAGGCCTCCGGCGCCAACGCCAACGCCAGGTCCCTAGAGGGGCAGCCGGAAACCCCCTTGACACAGTTTTCCGGCTGCGCGACGCCCAACAGATTGTGCTGGAAGTCCGGCCGCCCACAATATCTTGTGGTGGCGGAGGTTCCCTCCGACACCACATGGGGGTTTGCGGCCGGACCTCTAGCCCTGAAGCCACCCGGAAAGAAACTTCTCGGCTTCATCACGAAACCGCTCGAGGCGCTCGCTGGCCTCGAGGGCAGCTTGCTCGTCAAAGACCACTGCCGGCTCATCGTCGGCGTCCTCACGCAGGCGTTGCGTCTGGTTGAGAATGCGAACCATCTCCGCCGGGAACCTGCCGGTCTGCACGAGGTGAAGGCTCAGCAGGTGCACGAGCCCTGCATGGGTGCGGGACTCGAGTCCCTCCGAGAAAGCCATCGCCCGGGCAGCATGGAACATTCCGTAGTAGGCGCGACTGACTACAGCCTCCCACAGTCTCCCGCCCACCAGGAGCGCGACCTCTCGTCGGGCTGCCTCCACGCGCTTCCATTCCAGAGCCACGTTTGCGCGGCGGTTGTCGTCGGTCACAACTCGATTCCGTCCCTGGCGATCTCTCTGGGAAACAGTCGTTCGAGCGAGGACAGCCACTGGAAGTGCTGTTCGGTCATGACGGTCGGGTTTACCGGGAAAGGAAGGCTTTTCTCGAGCATGAGATCGTAGCCCAGGTCGGAAAGCTCGTTTCGATCAGCCAGGCTCATCGCATCGAGCAGGACCAGCAGATCCAGGTCGGAATCGGGTCGGGCATCGCCTCGGGCGCGAGACCCGAAAGCGATCACCGAGCGCGCACGGGGCCCAAAGCGGGCGCGGACGCGCTCGGCGAAACTCTCGGCAACTGCCCGTGTAAACTCGTCCACGAGGTATTCACTTTGACGAGCTGCGACGACCCTCCTCGGCTTCAACCCGAGGAGGCCCCGGAATGCCCGCTCAGTCCCCCCCTGACCGACCCTCCGGGTGCTCAGGCACTGGCCAGCTCCTCCAGCACGCTTCGAATCCATTGGCTGCGGCTTTGCTGCCCGCGCAGGATGAGCAACCGGGAAAGTTGCTCGGAGCTGAAAGGCAGGCAACCGCTGCGCTCGGCGGTCTGATAGACGCCATTTTGCAGGCAGAGGATCTGCACTCTCCGCAGGTCCGTCCTCCACAGCTCGAGGACGCCGATCGCGGCGAGGATGGGCAACTTGTCCAGCGCGGAACGGCTGGCCTCGACCTCGATGGCCAGGTCAGGCGGCTCCAAGTCTGGATCGCACCCATAGCGGTCAAGGTAGAACCAGGCGTCGGCTTCGGCACCCTTGTGCACTCGTTGACGTCGAATCGTCGTTGTCCCGATGTCATCGAACTCGCGTCCGAGGTGGTCGCAGGCCAGACAGACAATGTGCCTGAGGGCAGCGCAAGCCCGCTCATGCTCTGGCGACGGGCTCATGAGCTCGAGTTGTCCCTCGTCATAGCAGAGCCGCGGAAGGCTCCGGCCTGCTTGCTCGAGCAGAATTCGCTCATAGGTCTCCCAACTGCAAGATTGCAGGACGATCCGCTGCTCTGGTTCGAGCTCCAGCATCATCTCATGTTCGTCAAAGGCTCCTGGAAACACTTTCGGCACTGACCGTTGAGCTCGAAGAGGCTAACGAGCCCTCTTCTTCGCCTTCTTGAGACGCTCGAGAGGAGAGTCGGTGGAGTCGGGCGCCTCCTTTTGCGGGGGAGCTTCTCGGGTCGCTGGCGGCTCCGGCCCCCGGGCGGGCAGCTCTGGCCTCGGCTCTTCGGCGGCCGGTGCCGACTCGGGCCGGCGGACCGGCTCGACCTTCTCGCGCGCCTTCTTCCTGGTGGACAAAAGCGCGCCCACGGTGGGGTCGGCCGGCTCGCTGGCCGGTGGGGCCGGCGAGCGACGGGGGACAAAACGCGCACGCAACTTCGCGGCCCAGCCTTCGGGCAGGAAGACGCGGCGCAGGGCCACGTCCAGGGGCAGCAGGATGAGCGCGAGCAAGAGCAGCGGGTGCCAGACCTCCCGGGCCACGGTGGTGGGCACCCGGGCCGGCCGGAAGGCCTCCTCGGCGGGCGGATCCACCCGCCCCCCGGCCCCCTCGGCGACCTGGGCTAGCAGGCTCTGATCGGGCTCCAGGCGGGAGAACTCGGGAGCATAGGGCACCGTCCAGGTGCGCAGGGTGGCTCCCCCTTCCTCCTCGCCCACCTGCACCAGCCAGGTGCCCGGGGTGGATCCATCCCACTGGGCCTCGTAGCGTCCGGGGGCGCTCTGCACGAAGCTCAGCTCGCGGCCCAGGCCGTCGGGGGCGACCAGGCGGCCCTTGAGGTCCAGGAAGTTGCGCCAGCTGCCGTCCCCCTCGCGGGCCTCCACCACGGCCCGGGCCTGGCCGTCCCCGCCCCGCTCGATGGTCAGGGCCAAACCCGGATCTTCGGCTTCGGGCAGGATCCAGCGAACCGACTGGGTCAAGAGCGGCCCGAAGCCCGGCCAGCTCGCCCAGCGTCTGGCCCACTTGCGACCGTCATCGGAGGTCCAGGCCAGGGTCTTGCCCAGCCCGTAGCGGCCCAGGGCCAGCAGCGGATCGCCCCCCGGACCGGTCAGCACCTGCTGGTTGGGCCCGCTTTTGAGGCTGGTCAGGTCGTAGCCCTCCAGGGGAGGAGCCGAGCTGAGGTTGACGCCGCGCAGCACCGAGTGGGTGGCGGCCACCTCGGCCCGGAACGGCTTCTCCTCGAAGGCCGCCCGCGAGGCCACCACGGTGTCGCGGGTGAAGATGCGCGGCAGCAGGGTGGCCGAGTTGGCCACGTAGGAGCGTCCGCCCCCTCTGGCGGCCAGGTTGGCCAGGAACTGGAAGTCGGCGTCGGCTCCCACGGCCACGGTCGAGAGGGTGACCTTCTCCTTGCGAGCCCGGGCGGCCAGGCTGTTGAAGTCGCCCGGCTCGGTGCGCCCGTCGGTGAGGGCGATGATGTGCTTGACGGGGGCTTCGTTTTTGGCCAGCGCGTTGAGCGCCAGCAGCAGGCCCGGGTACATGTTGGTGCCGCCGCCCTCGCGCATGGTGCCGATCTGGGCCACCGTCCTCTTGATCTGATCGTTCTTGCTGAAGGGGGCCACCCACTTGGCGGCCGAGTCGAAGCCCACCACGCCGGTGAAATCGCGCTCGGTCAGCAGGGTCACGGCCGCGATGGCGCCCTCGCGCGCCAGGGCCATCTTGGAGGTCTTGTCCTCGGCGTCGCCCATGCTGCCGGACTTGTCGATCACCAGCACCAGGGCCACGGCCGGCATCAGCTTGCGCTTGCGAATGTCGGTGTCCACCGGCAGCGCATCCTCGATGGGAGTCTTGTAGTAGCCGCCCACCCCGAACGAGTTGAAGCCGCCCAGCATCGCGAAGCCCACCCCCAGGTCGCGCACCAGGGCGCGCACCAGCTCCATCTGGTTCTCGGTCAGCTCCAGGGCCGAGAGATCGGTGAAGATCACCGCCTGGTAGCTCTGCCACTCGGCCAGCGAGCCGGGCAGCCCGGCGCTGGAGACCACGTCTACGTCCAGCCCCTGGGCCCGCAGGATCTGGCCCATCGGCCCGGCCGGCTGGTTGACGCCGTGGGCCAGCAGGATGCGGCTGCGTCCCCCCACCAGCGAGACAGCCGAGGCGCGGTTGTTCTCGCTCACCTGATCGTCGGGCAGCTCGATGCGGGCGGAGTACTCATAGGCCCCTTCGTCCTCCACCCGCTGGGAGACCAGGAACACGTTGGGCCCCTGCTCGAGCCTGACCTCCAGCCTGCCGAGCGGGCGGCCGTTGCGGGTCAGGCTCAGCTGGGCGGTGGTCTCCCGGTTGCTCCACACCGCCACGCGCACCTCGAAGGGCTCGTCCACCGACGGCCGCCCGGGCACGTCCACCGCCTCCACCCGCGCCTCCGGGCCCTGGGGGGCGGGATAGCCCACGCTCCACACCTCCACCCCCAGAGCGCGGGCCAGGCGGGCTTCCTCCACTGCTCCCGGAGCGGTCTGGTTGCCGTCCGAGAGCAGGATGACCCGACGCGAGCTGTCGGCCGGGAAGGCGGCCCAGGCAAAGCGGAGCGCCCCGGCGATGTCGGAGGCGCTCTTGTCCACCACCGTGGCATAGGCCTGCAGCCGCTTGAGCTGGCCGGGGGTGACCTCCAGGCCCGCATCGCGCCCGAAGACGACCACCCCGGCCCTGTCTTTGGGCCCCATGCGGGCCACGGCCCGGTCGATGTAGCCGCGGGCAAAGTTGTCCGAGGCATTGCGGGTGGAGAGTGAGCGATCCACCAGGAAGAGCACGGTCATGCGATCCGAGTCCAGGCGAGCCCGGGGGCCGGCCAGGGCCAGCACCAGGGCGGCCACCATCAGCAGGCGGACCAGCAGGATCAGAAGGCGTCGCTCGGGGGCCATGCCCGCTTTGGAGCGGGCCCACATGGCCCAGACCGGCACCAGCAGCAGCAGCAGCCCGAGCATGAGCGGGTGGGAGAACTCGATCATCTCGTTCTCCGGTGGTACCAGTACCACTCCAGCATGAGCAGGAACAGAGCCCCCAGACCCAGCTCCCACCACCATTCGCGCACCAGCGAGTGGGAGGCGGCCGGCTGGCCTTTGGGGGTGGCCAGGCCGCTCAGCACGTCGTGGCCGGCTTCGGGCCGCAGGTCGCTCTCGGTGGCCGAGCGCAGGTTGGCGGCCACGGGATACTGCTGGCCCTTCAGCTCGACGCGGTAGATGCCGGCCTGGTCGGTCTCGGCCAGCACGGCTTTGCCGGCGGTGGGGGTCAGGGTGAGCTTGCCGCCGTCCGGACGACGCACGCTGACGCTCTGGTCGGTGGCCACCTCCAGCCCCGTGCCCGGCACCACTTCCACCGGCACGGCCGCGATCAGGCCGCGCACCAGCTGGTCGACCAGGCGATGGAGCAAGATCGGGAAGGCGGGGGAGAGGGGAAGGTCGGACTGGTAGAGGTCGAATCCCAGGCGCAGGATGCGCTCCTCATCGAGCACGATGGCCGGATGGGGCCCGGCCCGGGCCAGCACGCGCTGGCGCGCTGTGGCGCTCAGGGGGGCCACGCTGCGCACGAAGACCCGGTCCAGGGGCAGGTCGCGCACCAGCGGATCGGTGCCGGCGGTCAGGTTGAAGGGCCCCTTGAGCACCCTGTCGGGAGGCTCGAGCACCAGCTGCACGCCCTTGCCGGTGGGCTCGCCCTCGGCCCACACCGTCAGGTCGCCCTCGGGGCCGCGAAACATCTCCACGCCTGGAATCGAGAGCAGGGCCTTGAGCACGAAGAGGGGAGGGTCGCCCACCACGCCCACCCTGACCGGACGCTGGCGAGGGGCCACCGCCCAGGCCACGTTGTCGGCCGCCAGGGCGTCCCTGTGCAGCAGGCGCAGCTCGAACTCGGGGCTGCCCTCGGGATCGACGGCCACCACCATGGTGCGGCGCGCCCCCCCCGGCAGGGTCAGCTGGCGCCGGTCGATGGGTCGTCCGCCCTGCAAGAGCTCGAGCTCCACCGTCTCCACCCCGCGGGCATAGCTGGTGATGGCCGCGAAGGCCTGGAGCGGATCGCCGGGGGCGATCTGGAAGGCGGAGATGGCCAGGTTGTCGCCCGGCTCGCCGTGGGCGAGATAGCTGACGCGAGGGGGCAGCTCCCAGGTGGGGGGATGGTCGCTGAGGAGGAAGGCCTCGGCCTGGGGACGATTGGCCAGAAGCGAGGCCAGCAGCGAGCGGGCCCCCTGGCGTGCCTCCTCCACCGCCCGGGGGGTGAGCGAGCGCAGCGCCCGGCGCAGCTGCTCCTTGTCGGTGGTGAAGGGCACCACCACGCGCGCCTCGCGTCCCATCACGGCCAGGGTCAGCTCGGTGCCGCGGGGGGCCTGGTCGACCAGTTGCAGGGCGCGCTTGCGGGCCGCCTCAAAGCGTCCGTCGGAGGCTCCCATGGAGGCGGACACGTCCAGCACCAGGGCTACCTGGGGCGAGACTTTGCCGCTGACGACCGCGTAGGGGCGGGCCAGGGCCAGGCCCAGCCCCAGCAGGGCCAGGATCTGCAGCCAGAGCAGCAGGTTGTTTCTCAGCTTCTGGAAGAAGCTGTCCACCCGAGCCTCGCGGGCAGCCGCCTGCCACAGGAAGAGGGCCGAGACTTCGGCCCGCTTGCGGCGCAGCTTCATCAGGTAGAAGATCACCAGCAAGGGCAGCAGCGAGAGCCAGACCAGCGACCCGGGGTCGAGGAACTTCATTGCAAGAGGCCGCTCCGCCGCAGGGCTCCCACCACCAGGCCCTCCAGAGCCTCCACGGTGGAGGCTTGCAGGTAGCCGCAGCCGGTCTTCTTACACCAGGCCTCCAGCTCTTGATTGTGGCGCTGCAGGGCGGCGCGATAGGCCTTGAGCACTCCCGAGGTGAGGGTCAGCTCGCGCGCCCCGCCCGACTCCACGTCCACCAGCTTGAGGTCGCCGCCGGGCTCGGGGGAGAGCTCGCCCGGGTGCAGCACTTGCAGGGCGAATACCTCGTACTTCTGGTAGCGCAGGTGCTTGAGCCCGCTGATGCCGGCCCCGGGGACCAAAAAGTCGCTCAGCACGATGGCCATGCCCGGGCGCGGATAGCGGCGCACGTAGTCGGTCAGGGCCGCGTCCAGATTGCCCTGGCCCCGGCATTCGGCCCCTTCCAGGAAGCGAAAGAGCGCCAGCGCCTGGTTGCGGCCCCGCACTGGCTGCTGGTAGTCCTCCAGCTTCTGGCCCAAGAGGCCTACGGCCACGCGGTCGTAAGAGCACAGGGCGATGTAGCTCAGGGCCGCCGCCAGGCGGCGGGCGAAGTCGAATTTTGGGGGGCCCTGGGGGCCCAGAGGCGAGGAGCAGGTCATGGAGGCCGAGCGGTCCACCAGCACCGTCACCGTCTGCTCGCGCTCCTCCACGAACAACTTGAGAAACAGCCGCTCGAGGCGGCCGTAAGCGTTCCAGTCGATGTGGCGGAAGTCGTCGCCGAACGTGTAGTCGCGGTGCTCGGCGAACTCGACCGAGCGGCCCCGGTGGCCGCTCTTGCGCTCGCCTGGCGCCTGCCGCGAGCGGGTTCGGCGCGAGAGCACCTGCAAGCGCTCGAGTCGGCGCAGCAGCTCCGGCTCGACCAGCGAGCTCACCGGTTGTCGCGCCGCGCCGGGGCCAGCTCGGCCCTCAGGCGCTTTCGGGCCGCCAGGTAGAAGAGTGCCGTGGCGGCCGGGTAGAACCGTCAGGTTGGGCTCACCCTCGGCCAGCCCGATGGTGGCCAGCACCGGCGAGAGGAAGATGCCGGTAAAGACGCTGTAGGTATCGATCGACCCGCCCAACCAGAAGACGGGCACGATGGTGGTTACCGAAACCAGGATATAGTAAAGCGTCGGAACGTGGGCCCTGGGACCGATCATGGCCGCAAAGCAGCGCGCCAGGGCCTGGTAGGAGAAGAGGAACAAAACTGCCAGCCCGGCCGCCGAGAAGACCCAGATTCCGTTTCCCGCCCCGTGACAGGCGCCAGCAAGGCAGAACAGCCCGACCGCGAAGAACAAGCACCAGAAGGTGGGGCGGGCGAACCACGAGCGCCGGAAGCGCAGGGTCTCGGAAGGGTTGATGAAGCGGGGCACGTGCACGAAGAAGCCGGCCAGGAAGAGGTGCATCACCAGGATCGAGGTCCACAGGGCCGCATCGTCCGACCCGTTGGCGTTGCTGCTCACGGTATAGGCCACCAGGGCCATGTTGATCAGGTAGGCCAGCATGAAGGCCCGGCAGAGATTGTAGATGTTCTTGAGAGCCGGGCGCAGGTGGTTGACCGTCTTGAGAAACATCAGCGTGGCCAGGTAGGCGATCTCCAGCACCAGCAACAGCTCGGGCGCGAACGGGAACCAGCCGGCGGTGGCCTGGAAGATCATGCCCAGCGGGACGATCAAGAACATGAACAGGATCAGGCCCAGCACCACCAGCCCGTAAGTCTGGTTGGTGGCGTGGTTGGTGCGGTTCTCGCGGGCCGAGAAGGTGAGCCCGATCTGGGCCGCGAGCAGCACCGCGATGGCCAGGTGGAAGTAGGCCAGCACGAACTCGCCCGGGGCCACCCCGCCCACGAAGAAGATCAGGGCCGTCAGCGGCATGGCCGAAAACAAGAGCAGGGTCATGAAGGCCAGCGCAAAGCCCAGCTTGCCCAGCACGATGTCGGAGGGGGCCAGCCGCGAGGCCAGCAGCATCTCCAGGCTGTGGCGCTCTTTTTCGGTGGAGATCAGCCCGCAGGTCAGGCTGGGGGTGATCAGGATGATCATGATGAGCTGCATCCAGAACTGCACCTGGAAGAACTGCTTGCCCGACTCGGCCAGGGCGGCCGGGTCGCTGCGATCGGACACCACCGCCAGGTAGATCAGGGTGACCATGCCCAGCAAGAGCAGGTAGATGGTCTGGATGACGAAAATGCGCCGCTCGCGCAGGCCCTGGCGGAGCTCTTTGAGCAGCACCGGGTTGTCGAACAGGGCCCGGGCCAGGCGCTTGAAGAGGCCCCCTCGAGGGCGGGTGATGGTGGTCAAGACGGTCCTCCCGTCACCTTGAGGAACAGGTCCTCGAGATCGGTCTTCTCCTCGGCGAACTCCACCAGCCCGAAGCGCACCAGCTGCTCGGTCAGGTCGGCCAGAGCCTCGTAGGGGCCGCGGTACTCGAACTGGATCTCGCCGTCTTCGAGGAAGGCGTCGGCCGACTCGTTGAAGCCGTCCACCAGGGCCAGGGCAGCCTCTTGCTCGCGCAGCACCTTCACCCGCATGCGTCGCCCGCGCCCCAGCCCGGACTGGATCTCGTGCACATCCCCGCTGACCAGCAGGCGTCCGTTCTCGATGATGCCCACCTTGTTGCAGAAGTCGGCCAGCTCGGGCAAGATGTGGGAGCTGACGAACAGGGTCTTGCCCATGCGGGTCAGCTCGCGCAGCAGCTCTTTGAGCTCGATGCGGGCCCGGGGGTCCAGGCCCGAGGCCGGCTCGTCCAGGATCAGCACGGCCGGGTCGTGCAGCAGGGTCTTGGCCAGGCAGACCCGCTGCTTGAGGCCGGTGGACAGGGTCTCGATGAAGCTGTCGCGCCGCTTGCCCAGGTCGGTCAGCTCGAGCACGTCATCCACCAGTTTTCGTCGTTTGGGTCGCTCCACCCGGTAGGCGGCCGCGAAGAACTCGAGATACTCCCACACGCGCATGCCGTCGTAGACCCCGAACTGGTCGGGCATGTAGCCGAGCACCCTGCGCACCTCGTCGGGCTGGTCGATCACCGAGTAGCCGCCCACCCAGGCCTCGCCCTCGGTGGGCTCCTGCAAAGTGGCCAGGATCTTGATGGTGGTCGTCTTGCCGGCCCCGTTGGGTCCGATGAAGCCGAAGGCGTCGCCCGCCTCGACCTTCAGGCTGAGGTTGCTCAGGGCCAGGTGGTTGCCGTAGTCCTTGCTCAGCGCCCGGCACTCGATCACGGGATGGCCTCCACCACCACCAGATAGTCGCGGTGTTTGGCGGCCAGACCGGTCAGCTCCAGACCGCAGGTCAGGCCCTCGGTCCAGCCCACCAGGCTGGCCGGCGCCTTGCTGGCGAAGGCCGTCCTCAGGGCTGCCGTGGTCAGTTTGTAGCGGTCGTCGCGCTGGTCGCTGGTATCCAGCAGGTGGGTGGTCAGGCTGTGGGCGTCCCCCGCCCCCAGCTCGAGCTTGTGACGGCTCTTGCCAGGCCCGGCTTCGAACGGCTTGCTGGCCCGGTCGCCCACCACCAGGCAGCAGTGGGTGAGCTTGAGCTCGCTCCGATTGTGCACCTCCAGCTCCACCGTTTGCCCCGAGCGCTTCATCGACAGGGTGATGGGCCCGGCCAGCTCCGGCACCGCCCGCACCGAGAAGCGGCGCAGCGAGGACATGCGCATCTCGAGGTCCGGATAGATCATCTCCTCGGCCAGCCGGGCCGGGGGCTGGGGGTCGGTGCGGGCCGAGCTTTCGGCCAGAGCGGCGGTGGCCCGGGGGAAGCGAGCCTGGTAGCGGTGGGGGAAGGGGGCAAACAGGGTCGCCTGGCCCTCCAGGAGGCCCTGCGATCGGCCCGCGGTCAGCTTCATCACCCCGACCTCGCGCACCACCGTGACGGTGCCGCGCGAGAGCTGGGTGGTCAGGAACATGCCCAGCGTGAAGGCCACCGCCAGCACGGGCACCGAGACGAAGATCCACAGCATGCGGTCGCGCTTTTTCAACAAGAAGAAGTTGATGGGGCCCACGATCAGCACGTAGAGCACCAGCCCCCAGGCCATCAGGCCGGGGGCCGGGAGGCTGGCTTCGGGCAGCCGGTAGAGCAGGTTGTCGCCGCGCAGACCGAAGCCGTCGAAGGGCTTGATGTTGTTCAAGACCGGCTTCCAGAACTTCTTGCTGCCATCCGAGCCCAGCACCGTATCTTTGGAGGCGGGCACGGTGAACTGCCACACCGAGCCCTGCAGGGCGGGGGCCACGAGCAGGGCCGGCAGGCCGTCGAGCTCTTGCTCGACCGCGGCTCCGGGCCGGACCTCGCCGGTCACGATGGGGCAGGCGGGCAGGTCGGTGGAGGAGCCTGGCACCAGGGGCAGCAGGCTCTCCAGCGGGGTGCCCCGGTACTCTCCCGGGTCGCCCGAGGAGACCAGTACCAGCCGTCCGCCAGCCCGGGTCCAGTCAGCCAGCGCCTGCAGGGTCGAGGCGGGCAGGTTGAGACGGGGAAGGTCGTGGACCACGATCAGATCGGCGGCCAGAAAGCCGCTCCAGTGGGTGGGCAGCCCTGCGCTCTGGGCGTTGAGATAGACGGGCGGATGATTGCCGTTGGTCTCGGGCAACAGCTCGGAGTAACCGCCCAGGAAGCCGAAGCTCTTGTCAGGTGGCGATACGAGCAGCACCGCCAGCCCTTCTCCGAAGGTGTCGTACTTGAGCACCGTGGAGGCGATCTTGCGCTCGCGGAAGCGCACGAACACCTCCAGCTCGCCGCCCCAGCCTTCGAAGCTGGGCACGGCCATCTGGAGCTCCTGGCGGGCGCCGGCCGGGACCTTGACGTTCAGGGGAGCGGTCATGGGCAACTGGCTCCCGTGCTGCAAAGTCAGCGAGAAGGTGCGCTCGGGGCCCAGGTTCTCAAGCTCCACCGTGACCGCCTGGCAGCGACCCGGATGCACCTTGGCGCCGGTCGAAAGCCAGGCCCGCACCTGCACGTCGGATGGCTTTTGGGCCGCGACCGGCAGGGTGAGCAGGCAGAGCAGAAGGAGAAGGGCGCTTCTACACACCGGGCAGGGCGGCCGCCTCCACCGGCAGGGCCTGAATCAGCTCGGCGATGATCTGGTCGGTCTTGACGCCCTCGGCCTCGCCCTCGAAGCTCAAGATCAGCCGGTGGCGCAGGGCCGAAGCGGCCACCGCCTGGATGTCCTCGAAGGCCAGGTTGAAGCGCCCCTGCATCAAGGCCCGCACCTTGCCGGCCAGAAGCAACGTCTGGCCGCCCCGGGGGCTGGCCCCGAAGCGCACGAGCCGCTTGACCTGGGCGTGGGCGTTGGGCAATTCGGGATGGGTGGCCAGCACCAGCCGGGCGGCATAGTCGCGCACCGGCTCGGCGGCCACCACCTCGCGGGCCAGGCGGTTCATCTCCAGCAAGGTGGGGCCGTCGCACACCGCCTTCAGCTCGGCCTGGCGGGTGCCGGTGGTCAGGTCCAGGATGTCCGAGAGCTCGCGCGCGTCGGGAAAGCGGACGTTGAGCTTGAACATGAATCGGTCCACCTGGGCCTCGGGCAGCGGATAGGTGCCCTCCAT
>QWHO01000115.1 GCA_021404945.1 bacterium CPR1 | reverse complement strand
GGCAGCCTGTTCCAGATATACTCAGCCACGACGGAAACTCCCGCGTGGCCATCGAGCACCATCCGTACAACCCCCATCAAGGATTCAACCGAGAAAAAGCGGATGCTGAACGCTGCCAGACCAAAGACAAAGGGTCCGAGCATCTCCTGCATGATATAACGATCGAGGATCTTGACCATGTCTGCTCAGTGTCCGTTGGGGCCGCCATTCGTCCCCGGCCTCTGCCTGGACTCACGAGCCGTTCCTACGGCCACCATGCTGACCTCGGATTCGTCCGGCATGCGGAAATTCTCACCCAGATAGAACTGCCGAGCCAGCTCGCTGTTTCCAATCTCCCGGGCATTTCCGGCCACCAGGATACGGCCATCGCGAATGATATAAGCGCGATCGGTGATGGCCAGAGTTTCCCGCACGTTGTGGTCGGTGATTAAGATTCCGATCCCTCGCTCGCGCAGACGTACGATAATCTCCTGGATCTCGTTCACGGCGATGGGATCAACGCCAGTAAAAGGCTCGTCGAGCAGCAAAAAGTCCGGGTCCATGGCCAGAGAACGAGCGATCTCCACCCGCCTGCGCTCGCCCCCGGACAATACATAAGCGATGCTCTTGCGCACTCGTTTGAGCGAGAACTCTCCCAGGAGAGCTTCCAGCTTCTCAGCCTGAAGGCGAGCCGCTACACCACGCACCTCCCAGATCAAGCGGAGATTCTCCTCGACCGACAGATGCCTGAAAATGGACGGCTCCTGGGCCAGATATCCGATCCCAAGCCGGGCTCGGGTGGCCATGGGCAGTCCGGTCACCTCCCGGCTGCCCAGGAAAATTTGTCCGGCGGTGGGCTTGACCAGGCCCACAACCATGGAAAAAGTGGTCGTCTTACCCGCCCCGTTCGAACCGAGCAGGCCCACCACCTCGCCCTTCTCAACGGTCAAGCTCACGCCATCCACCACGCGGCGACGACGGTAAGCCTTGACCAGTTGCTCGAGCCTGATGTTCAAGACTCGGGACCCTCCTCGACCTGCATGACCCCCCGCACTCCACCCACAATCTCGAAATGGCGAAGATCTGGGGAAGCAATCAACCGCTCGCCCTCGACCACCGAGCCCGCCCGCTCGACGCGCACTCCCCGATCACCAAAAAACTGACGCTCCTTGCCATCCCACACCAACCGATTCACAGTCAACGACTCTCCCTCGGGGCCGATTGCGGTCACCCGGCCCTGGAACTCCACCCGCTCGGAATCGACATCAACATCAGCGCCCGAAGCCGCCACCAGGGTCTTCTTCTGCTTGCCCATGTCCCATAAGGTAAACTCAACCTTCAAGGCTCGAGCGCGGCGGGTCGGATCGTTCCATTCCACCTCCTCGGCGACCAGTTGCCAGGGAAGTCCACGAGAGGACTGCAATGTGGCCGACTTGAGGCCTGACCGATGATTGGGAGGGGCCGTATTCGAGGGGGATGAGCCTTCGCCCGGGGGTGGGGACGTAGAAACAGCAGGTGCAGTGGCCAGAGTGGCGGTAGGGGTGGCTTTCCCCCCTGGGCCACTCCCGGAACCGCACCCGACCGTGATCGCCAGAAATATGTGGCCCATCAGGATCAAACCCGCCAGACGCTTTGTTCCCAGTGCTCTCACCTCGAGGCAAGACTTGGCCCAGTATAGCAGAAGAGCCGCAGGCCGCAAGGCCTGGCAAAGTGATGCAGAATTCCTCGCAGCCGACCCTGGCATCATCCTGCGCTCAACAGGTTGTCTGGCCAACTGATGCCCCACACAAAAGATGTTGGGTGTATCGCAGGTGGCCAACCGCGTCGAGGGGGCTTCCGGCCGCGCTCCTGGTACTCCGTCCTGCCATCACCCCCTTGTTCAAGCTGCGCCGCGTGCGGAGAGCTTCTGGGCGCTCCGCGGTCTCGGCGCTCTCTGTGGCTTGACACAGGGCGTAGGGACCCACTTTCCGGACGCTGCATCAGCCGGGATGAAAGCTCTTTTGTAAAAAGGGGTTGCTGCGACGTTCCTCTCCAATCGTAGATTCCGGGCCATGCCCGGGATAGATCTTAAGCTCGTCTCCCAGCGGGAGTATCTTCTCTCGAAGGGAACGCATGAGAACTTCGTGATCTCCGCCCGGCAAATCTGTGCGGCCGATGCCCCCGGCAAAGAGCGTATCGCCGACGAAGGCCACTTTGTCGCCGGCCAGAATGACGTGACCGGGAGAATGTCCCGGCGTGTGCAGGACTCGGAACCTGTGGCGGCCGGCGAAAAACTCATCTCCCTCCTGCAATCTGCCCTCAGCTACAGGCCTGGGACCCGGAGGCAGGCCGAACATCATGGCCTGACTCTGAACCTGCTCCAGGAGTGGCAGATCATCGCGATGAATCGACATCGGGACCTGGAGCGCAGTCTTCAAGTCCTGAGCAAAGGCGACATGGTCGATGTGACCGTGGGTCAAGACAATGTGCTCGATCGTGAGGCCGTGTCTCTGAATGTCAGCCAGGATGCGGTCGATCTCATCACCAGGATCGACCACGAAACCTCTCTTCGAGGCAGAGTCTGCCACGATGTAGCAATTCATCGAGAACGGGCCGACTGTATGGCATGAAAGGAACACCCATGAGGGTTCCCTCCTCGGACCCGTTTCCCTGTAGACGACCCCCCACGCGACTGCCGCAATTAGACGCCAGGCCAGGAACCTCTGGCTCCGACACGAACCCGGCCCCGATGAGCGATGGCTTTGCCGGCATGGTCGGAATCATCCCGGTCGCGCCAGGTGCTCAGAGCGTGACCGGCTTCCAGGTGCACCAGAACTTGTGTGAGCCAATGTACCGCAATGCCTGGCTCCACTCCGACCCGAAAGACGGGGCAGAAGGCGTTCTCTATCTCGTTCCTCAGGCAGGTGGAGGCCTGGCCGCCTTCAAGCTGCGCTTCAAGAGCGCCGATGGCAAGCCCTTTCTTCTGAAGGAGTTGACCTTGAGCTGTCTTCTGGCCACTCAACCCGGGGGCTCCGATGGACTGATCGCAGTCACCCTGGCGGGAGCCCGCTTCCGGCTCCCAGAGGCCACCGTAAGGGGATTTGGTCCGATTCAAATGGCTTTCAGGCCAGCCCCACCAGCGCATCCAATGACTCTGCCGGCCGACCCGATCGACGCCTTCGAGTTGAGTATCGGTCTGGCCGACTCAAACGGAGGCAACCCCCAGGTAGGCCTTCAGAGAATCCTGTGGCTCTTGGAGTGAGCCCCCCTGCCGAGTAAACCGGGTCTCGGCGGCGGACATCCAGGCGAGCCATCCGAGCCGCTTGCCTGCTTCAGATGGCGCAGGAATGCGGTTGAGCTTCAGGAAGCACTCCTCATGCCGACTCTTCTTGACAACATGAAAGCCATCCTCACAGGAATGAAAGTCACCTTGCGAAACTTTCGCCGCCCCACCGAAACCGTGCAATACCCATGGCAGCAAGACAAGATTCCCGGAAATTCTCGTGGTATGCTCCGCATGGTCGACTTTCACACCGAACAAACCATTTCCGAGAAGGCGGACTGGTATCACGGCACCCGTTGGGCTCCCTGCACAGAAGGGTGTCCCGCCCATACCGACGCTCGCGGCTATGTCTCCCTGGCAGGCGAAGCGCGCTGGCGTGAGGGCCTGGAGATGCTGCGCAAAACCTATCCTTTCGTGGCCACGCTGGGTCGAGTCTGCCCCGCCCCCTGCGAGAAGCGTTGCTCGCGCGGCTTTACCGGGCCGCAACCCATCGCCATCCGCAAGCTTAAGCGCGTCTACTCGGACTGGGAGATGTCCCTGAATCCGGAGGAGCGCTTCAGCTACCAGGAGTATTGCACCAGGACCCCCCTCAATGGGAAGTCGGTCGGCATCATCGGCGGCGGCCCGGCTGGATACCAGTGCGCCATGCTGCTCCGCTCGTGGGGGTTTGCCTGCCACATCTACGAGGCCAAGTCCGTGCCCGGCGGCTTCCTGACGCTGGGCATCCCGCTCTACCGGCTTCCGCGTCACGTGGTGCACGGCGAAATGGAGCGCATCCACTTTCTCGACGGAATCACCCTGCAGGTGAATACCGAGATCGGTCAGGACCTGATGTTTGAAGAGCTCGAAGAACGCCACGAGGAGGTCATCATCGCGGCCGGGGCCTGGAAGCCCTATCACCTGGGGCTTGCCAACGAGGAGAAACCCTGGGTCTGGTACGGCGAGGACTTTCTCGAAGAGCAATTGATGGGTCGACTCACCGAGGTTCCCAACAGCGTGGTCGTGGTAGGGGGCGGCAACACCGGCTTCGACTGCGCCCGCACTTGCCGACGCATGGGCGCCAAAGTCACCATGATCTACCGCCGCACCCGCAAGGAGATGCCTTCCGAGGACGAGGAGATCGAGGACGGCGAGGAGGAGGGCGTCCACATCATGTGGCTGACCGCTCCCGACGAGATCGTGATCGAAGATGGTCAGCTCAAGGGGATGAAAGTGGTCCTCAATCGTCTCGGAGACAAGGACAGCTCGGGACGACGCAAGCCGGTGCCGATCCCGGGCTCGGAGCAGGTGCTCGAATGCGGACTGATCATCACCGCGCTCGGTCGCGAGGTGGACGTACCCTGGGTCCCCTCCGACGTCAAGCGCCGGCGCAACGGAACCATCGTGGTGGACGAGAAAACCGGCAAGACGACTCGAGCAAACGGCAAGGTATGGGCCTGCGGGGACATCGTGACGGTCTCAACCATCATCAATGCCATCGGTCAATCCGACCGCTGTTGCCTGGCCATCGCCGAGAAGCACGGAGTGAAACCGAGCAGCTACCCGTTCCTCTACCCCTATCAGCTCAAGGACAAAGTGAACGACACGGTTGTGGGGCTCACGCCCCACGTAGACGGCACCATGCCGGCCGAGTCCTCGGGAGTCGTGCAGCGTCAGCTCCACGGACTGTCGATGGTGCAGGATCCTCCCGCGGTCAACTTCGACCATCACGAGCCGTGGAATGTGGAGCCTCAAGAGAAGCCATTCCGGGCGATGAACTATCAGGTTCCTCAACCCAAGATCCCGGGCGAAGCTAGAATCAAGACGTTCGACGAGGTCGAAATCGGCTTCTCGCTTGAGATGGCTCAGCGCGAGGGAAAGCGTTGCTACGGATGCGCGGCCGAGATGTGCGTGGGTTGCGGAGTGTGCGTGGACGCCTGTCCGGACGCCTGTATCTATCTCGAGTCCCCCGTCAACAAAGAAGGATTCGAGTATCCCGAGGTCTACTCCATCGACCTGGCTCGCTGCTGCTACTGCGGATTGTGCACCGAGGCTTGTCCCACCAAGTCGCTGACTTTCACCTCCAATTTCGAGATGTCGGTGCAGGAAAAGCACGAGACCTATCTGACCCACGACCGTATGAATCTTGGGCTGGTGCACAAAGAGAAGGCGGAGGTGGGGGCGAGCAAGTCTGGCGTGCAGGTAGCCCCTTGATCGATATCAAGCGAGTGGGCTCGATTCTCGACCGGCTTGGCCCTGCCGCCGAGCGTGAGGGGTTGACTCTGGAGCTGTGCCGGGTGAATGAGGAGTCCGTGATCGAGCTGAGGGCCCGTCGCAACGCACCGGGAGTACCCATCGCCTTCATGGTCAGAGCCATCGAAGGAACGTTCCGACGTTACTACCCGGAAGTCTCCGGCGTGCGCCTGGTGGACTACGACCCCGGGCCAGACGAGGTCCGCGCCCAGAAAACCCGTATCGAGGATACGGTTTTCGCCCCCCTGGTCCGTCACAAAGCCCCGATCGTGCCCGCCCCGGCAGGCATCCCAGGATTAGACCTGCGTGGCCTTGATCGCGCCCGGGCAGTGCGAGCCCTGGAAAACTTCGTCGATCTCTGGGGCCCGAGAGAGGTGGACCGTCTCAAGATCGTCGGGCGAACCGAGGACGGCCCTGGTCGGGCGATTCAAAAATGGTTGCACCTTTACGCCGACCGCGTCCAGAGCCAGCATCCCGATGCGACTGACCCCGAGGCGCTGATCTTGCACCTGAGCCGAGCCTGCCAGGACCCGAGTTGCAGCCAGGGAGAGCCGGTCGAGCTCATGCCAGGCAAGATTCTTCTGACCGCCGAAGAAGACTTCGCCTGAGCCCTTAGCCCTTGCGACGAGGAGCGCGGCGGGCGCAAGATAGTGCCTTGCCTTCCAGGGCATCGCGTACCAGATCGAGCACAGCCCGAACGGCCCGCTTCAAGTCTCCTGGCAGGAGCCGCTCCAGAGCCTGGATAGTACGACTCTCCAACTGCTCGCGCACTTGAGAGAGGCGCTCGACCGCCAGGTCGCTGCGACTCTTCCAGCACTGGGAAGTCAGGTCCCAGAAACAGTCGGCCGCGTCGTAATAGTAGGGAGCCTCCAGGCTGGCCAGCTTGACTTTCAGCGAGGGCACCGTGTAACCCTGATCCACCACGAGCGTTTTGATGAACTTGAGCTCTACCAGGTCTTGCTGCGTATAACGCCGGCTGCGACCCTCCACGGGGAGCTCAGGATGGAGCAAACCCTGGCTTTCCCAGTACTGAATGATGCGCGGGGTAATGTCCTTGCCCGCGTCATCCTGACCCAGTGCTCGAGCCGCGTCTGCCTGTGAAACATAGGGCATCGCTCCAGGAAAGAGCTCGAACTGTCTCTCTGCCGTAATCCGCTTCAGCACTGGAGCTATGTTTCACAAAACGAACGTATGATCCCTTCTTTTGCCACGAAACTTTTCCACATTCCCACAATCTTTGTGTGAATAACTACGTGGAGGGTTGACAAAAGTACTAACAGAGTATAAACTGAAACCAGTTCAAGCAGGTTGCACTCTTCGCTCGACCCCCTTCCGAAGCTTTCCCAAGTAAGTCGAGCGAATCGTTTGAACTGGTTCCTCCTTGATCCGCCTCCTACCCCGGAGGCGTTCTTTTTTATTTGTTCTTTTCGCGCAAACGGCGCAACAAGAGAGGGGTGGGAATCTTGGAAGCGGCGGGAGGTGCTTCGGGAGCCTCCGGAGCGGGAGGTTGCGAGCTATGAGGGGGCTCGGCCGGCCGTTGAACCGAGGTTGCCGGCGGACGCGAGCCAAGAGGCGGCCGAGAGGGCGTCTCGCGGGTCACCGAAAGAGGTTGCAGCTCAAAACCTCCACTGTCTTGCGAGGTCGTTGGAGGCTGCACCTCACTCGACGCAGCGGGCCGAAGTGCCGAGCCGACCTTGGAAGGAGGAGTCCCCAGGACCCGACCTGAGTTGGCAGGCGCAACAGGCTCGGCGGCCGGAGGCGGGGCTGGCCGAGGGGGAGTCGGAGGAGAAGTCGCCGTCGACGCCGGAGGGGACGCCGGCAAAGGAGGGTGCTCGCCGAATCGAGCCACCGCCGGCACAGCCACGGGCACCGGACCAAAGCCGGGCAATGGCACCTCCGCAATGACAGGCCTGGAGGACCGAGGAGGTGGAGCCGGGGGCCGAACCGGAGGCGCGGGGGGGGGGACCGGCAGAGCGGGCGGCTCGACGCTGGCCATCCGGCTCAGCAACTTGATCTGTCCTGCCCGCTCGCAGCGGGCTACCACGCGCAGGTCGCCCCCCCCCCGAATGAGCCATTCCAGGGTTTCACGGGGACGCTCCTCGCCCCCGGAGAACCAGACCACGTCCACATTGGCCTGGTGATGCACCGAGCCGGTTCCACTGAGCCCATCAAGCTCGTGGCGTACCCGGCCGAGCATCACCTCAGCCCCCTCGGGCAGTTCGAGCACCACCTGGACAGGACAGCGCTGACCGATCTCGGACATCCGCTGGGTGACCGAGGTCGACAGATAACCCTGATTCTCAAGCTCGAGCGTGACCTTGCGCAATGGGACGGGAGACTCGCCCGGCGTGGCCGGCGGCTCGGGCTGAGGGCCTGAACCTCGAGGAGCCTTGCGCCGCTCAGACCACCCTACCGTTTCCTCGCGCAGACGACTCGCTCCCAGTCGAGGCAAGGCGGAAGCCAGCAGCATGGCCACCCGAACGTGCTTCTGAATCTCCTCACGCAGATAGAGTCCGGGCGGAGGGTTCACCCAGGTGGTGAGGAGGTGCCAGCCCCCAACCTCGACTCGCCCGAGTTGGGGGTGCTCCCAGGCTGTCCAGGGCGTGAAACCCTGCCCCGGAAGCTCGCGGTCCAGCCAGCGCAGCAGGGTGTAATTGTCCACTTCGGTGCGAGAGGGCTGAGTGGATTCCAGGCCCGCAGCCCGAGCGATCGACCACAAACGACTGCGGAAGGCCAGAATACCTCGGTCATGATAGAGCCACTGGTCCAGGCGCCCACCCTGGCCGGGGGGAGCACCCTGAACAGGGAAACCGGTCAACTCACTGACCTGGCGGCCCATGGCGTCGTAGAGCTCCTGATCGCGCTCGGCCATCTGATCGGTCTGCGGGTGCTGAACCAGACCTCCGCCAGTATGACACGAGAGTGCTACACACAAATTGGGATGGTGGCGGACGAACTCGGCCACGCAACGGGTCTCTGGCTCGGAAAGCGGGTAGGGCCCGGCCCCCGCCCCGGGCTCGAACTGATGGGGGAAGTTGCGATCGAACTCGACGCCCTGACGACGAGGACCGACCCGCAGATGCTCGTGATCGAAGTAACCCTCGCGGAACACCCGATAGAAGGGGCCCTGACGGTCGCCCGGCCCGCGCGGAACGAGCAACCGAGAATCACGTCGTGACGGACGCCACTCCCCCAGAGGGTCTTCCACTCGCATCTGAAGGATGCGCCCATCAGAGTTGATGTCAGCCGGAGTCAGGCCCGGTCGATCCTCCTCAAAAGGATCCAGGCGAACGCCGGAGCGCACGACATCCTGAGTGTTCAGGCAGTACTCAGCCCCGTCCACGGCCAGGCGGGGGGCAATGTAAAATGCCCGAGTATCCAGCAGGTGGGTAACAAACTCGTCCCGTCCGTGGCCTGCAGCCAGCTGATATAGAACTTCCAGGCAAGCCATCGAGCCCACCAGCTCGGATGCGTGCAGGTTGCCGTCCAGCCAGATGGCGGGCTTCTCGGGACCCTCACCCGAGCCGCGATTGGTGACCTCGGCGAGCAGCAAGGCCCGACCCTCCGGGGATGTCCCGATCGAATACAACCGCACCAGGTGCGGAGCGGCCGCCTCCACACTTCGCATGTACTCGGCCAACTCGTGATAGCTGAGGTAGCGCTCGGTGCCCAGCGGGGGGACGACGGGCAAGGCTTACTCCTCCTCGAACTCGATCTGATCCCCGGCCGGCTCCGGCCCACCGTAGTCTTCCTCGACGGCCTCATCTTCCTCGGGGAATTCCTCTTCGCCTACCACCTCCATGGCCTCATCCTCCGCGCGCTGGAGAGCCTCCAGGGTCTGGTAGAAGCCCACGCCGGCCTCCTGCACCTTGCGGGTGGCCTTCAGGAGGTCCATCCAGCCCTGATTGAGGTGGTCGACCTCTCCATCTTCCTCATACTTCAGCATTAAATCTAGCGAATTCTCGGCCTCAGTCAGCCCGCGCACAAGCAGACTGGCGATACCCTCCAACTCGGAAATCTCCCCCAACGCCTCCGACTGGGCCGCGAGTTGCTCTTCCACAAAAGCTCTCGATTGGGTGAAGGAGACCAGAAAAGTATCCACCACCGCCCGCCACTGCTCGATGGGGATCTTCTGCCCGGCCACGAGGTCGCAGGCTTGATAAAGCTGCATGTACTCGGGAGGCACCATGACCAGGTCGCTGGAGGTCTCGGTCTTGCTGGCGGCCGTCCGCTCCATCTCATCGGGCAGAACGGCTCCGCACTTCAGGCAGTTACGCACATTCGACTGGTTGAGGTGGCCGCACATCAAGCAGCGCGACATCTGGTCGCGGCGTTGGATCTCCTCGAACTTCTGGTAGGAATCTCGGAGCTTCTTGGAGGCGACCTTGCAGGTATTGATGCCCTCCTCGAGCACGGCCGGATCTTGCTGGTCAAAGTAACGCAGAAAATCGGACAGACCTCGCCGAAACTCGTCGAAGGCGGCCTCGGCCCGATCGGCCACCTCACGCACTTCATCGGTAATCCCAGGAATCTGGTAGAGCGCTCTGTGCTCGGTAAGAGCCTGCTCGAGGCGGGCCATCATGCCCTTGACCTCCTCCAGAAATTGGGTCGGAGTGACCTTATCGTCGAGATATTTGCGAGCCGTACGAATCAGAACATTGAGATTGGGTGAGTCGGACTCGTCGGGGTAAAGCTTTTCCTCGGAAACATCCTCGCCGCCCCAGGCCGACACCAGGCTCTCCAAGAACATGCTTTCTTCCATCAAAGTCACCCGCTACTGAAGTCGTACGGTCGCGCCGCACCGTTCTCGGTGCTTCGCCCTGGCGGGAACAGAACCTTTCTGGCGCGCTTGAGGCCAGGATCCCGGCCGCCTGAGCGAACGTGCTCAACAGGAGCTTGGGGTGTTGAAGGTCCAGCTCCTCAAAGCCCTCCGAGCAGGGCGCTGAAAGCGTCCAGCGGGTCGGCCGGCTGGCGACTCACCTCCAGAAGCAAGCAGGTCCCTCCCTCCCCGGTCGACAGGTGGACCCGATCGGCCAGTTCGAGCAGCATGGAGTAACCCATTCCCAGAGAAGGCGCGGTGGAATACCCGGGGGTCAACACGGCGTCGGGCAAGTGGGCAAAGTCTATCCCCGGCCCCTGGTCCTCGATGCGCACGAAGGCTGCCTCGGCATTCAGCCGGATTCTGACGCGGCCCCCGTCGGCATGCTTGATGACATTGGCCGCCGCCTCACAGGCGCACAAAGCCAGCTCATAGCAACGGTCCTCGGCGAAGCCCTCAACCTTGAGAACCGCTTCCACCAGGTCGCGGGCCCGAGGCACATCGGCCGCTTGATCCACCACGACCTCGCCGGCATCCTCCCCGGCAGATCTCCAGGTGGCCTCGGCCTCGGGCCGCTCGCAGACGATCAGCTTGCCCTTCGTCACCGCCTGCAGGGCGTTGCGATAGAATTTTCGACGATTCGCCTCTTCCTCGAGCCGAGCCTCGACGTGCCGGTGGTTCACCACACTTGTCGCCGTTTGGGCTGCGATCGAGATCAAGAGCGAGACCACCTCGCGAGTCAAGCGCCGCGACTCCCGGGCCACCACCCACAGAACACCGATCTGCTCACCCGAGTGAATCAGCGGGATCAGAGCGACCGATTTAAGCCCGGCTCGACCCAACGACATGCCAACCGGCTCATCGGGCTGCAGCTCGCGCACCACTCGGGCTTTCTGGCTCACTCCGGCGGCCAGCTCAGCCAGGGCTGCCAGAGCTACCCGATCCAACTCCAGGCCGGCCAGAACGCGAAGCTCGAGTCCAGCCGGACCGACCAGAAAAACCCCCCCTCCGCTCAAGCCCATCAACTCCAGGATGCGCAGCACGACCGCCTGCAAAGCGTCGTAGAGCTTATTGGCCTCGGTGAGAACCGAGGCAACCGAGTAAAGCGTGAACAGATCCCGTCCCCTCTCGAGGTCCGAAATCTGGCCCTGGAGTCCGCGCAAGACCAGGGAGGCCCCCAGATAATTCCCGACGCTGTCAAAGCGCGGGCTGGGATCGACTTCGACTGTCAGGCCGTTGCACAGACGCAAGGGAAAGGTAATGACCACCCCCTGGTGATGCTGCTGTCGGAGAGTGCGCAAACGGCGAGCATCATCGGGGTCCAAAGCCTGTTCCAGAGGGGTGCCCTCCACGGTTTCCCGTCCGACCGCCCGTCGAAAAGCTGCATTGGCCCAGCGAATGACATCCTGTGAGTCGACTTCGAGATAGCCATCGGACAGCCGGTTAAGCAACTTGCGATAGCGCTCGTGTAGAACCGTTTCCGACTCACGTACTTCCCACCAATTGCCGGTATCTGCCAGGAAGCGATTGGCTTCCTTGTGCGAGCCCACGCGGGCCTGGCCCAGGTAAAGCGTGGCCCCGGTCGCCGAGCGAGGCTGGTAGAGATAGCTGACGATCAGGCCGGCTGCCTGGCACTCGCTGGCCAGCTCATTGCCACGTGATGCCGGCCAAAGCACCAGATCGACGCCCTGCGAAAGTCGACGACGGACCTTGGCAAAACTGTCCGTCAGCTCGACGTGCCCATTGCCCTGCAGTCGCTCGAAGGCCTCGCGCTGGCGAGGGCCCGCCGCCACAATCACGGTCTTCAAGTGCTCGCGCGCCAAAACCGCTCTCTCGCCGTTCCCGGCAGATGCTTCGCCCCCCCTGGCGAGTTCGGCCTCAGCTCTGTGGGTCCTTTGGGCGGCCCAGGAGTCCGTCGATTCCATGCGCAAAACCGCGAGCGATCGCCGAGCCCTCGAGTACATAGCCGTCCCCGGCGCCTACTCGGGGGTGCTGTCTGCCGGCTCCAGCGAAAGCACCCAGGTGCAGAGCCAGAGACGGCTTGAGCGTCGGATAGAGGACCTGGCCCAGCAAGGTCAAGCTGAGCAGGTTGCCAACCAGTTGGCGCGTGATATAGAACCGCTCGTCGAGCACAACCAGGCCGTCAGCACTCAAACTGCTGACCATGCGCTGAAACGGTGTCTCCTGGCCGCGAAGCGGGATGGTTCGCGCCACGAACGCGAAAGACAAGAACCAACCTCCACCCTCTCGATTCGGATCGGCCTTTCGACGAAGGAGCTTTCTTCAACCTGCAGACAGGAGGCAAAGCAAGAGGTAGGTTTGTCCGTTAAAGAGTCCATGAGCAATAAAGGCCGGGAACACTGAGCCCGTGAGCTCGACTGCCTGGGCAAAGACGATGCCGAGAATCATGTAGGGCACGAACCCGCTCGGATCACCGTGGGCGACGGCAAACAAAGCCGCACTGATCATGGTGGCCCCCCACCTCCCGGCGGCCGGCCGCATCGCACGATAGACCAGTCCGCGAAAGAGCAGCTCCTCAAACCAGGGACCGGCCAGCACGACCAGGACTCCCAGCCAGATCAGAGTTTCCGGTTGTGGGTCTCGAAACATATCCAGGGCCGGGTTCCTGGAGGTCAGAGACTGGCCGGTCAGCCACTCGATCAAGCGAGCCGAAGCCCACACCCCTGGACTGGCCACCCAGTAAGCAGCCAGACCCTGCCCGAGCCCTCGCAGGGTCGGGCGAAGGGGACCGGTCAAGTGTCCAATCATGGCCCAGCCCAGCGCGTAGAGCGCAAACTGAGCGGCAATTCCTGCTCTGATGCTTGCCGCCGGCCCGGCCAGCCCGAGCAGAGCCGGCGTCCCAAGCATGGCCATCAGTTGCCATGAGACGAAGAGAAACCAGGTCCGCTGAAGTGGCGGTGGGGAGTTGTCCTGCATGAAATGAAGCCGACCACGAGCCAGCCACCAGCCCAGCACTGTCAGACCGCCTCCCAGTCCGACCGCCATCCAAGCCGAGCCAGCAGCCAGCAACCAGAGGTCGCGGTCGGCTGCTGCCTGCTGGGTGGTCGGCCCCAGGCCCCGGGCCAAATCGCGATACCACCCTTCGGGAAGGACCTCAGGGGCCAGGCTCCTTCCCTGCACCAGGGACTTTTCCGGGCCCTCCGGCATCAGCCCGGCCACCTGCTCGCGCCACCGCTGGCGCTGCTCCTCGCTCAAAGGGCTGGCGAAAATGGCTATGCGCGCCAACCGCATCAGCAGCGCTCGGCCCACCTGCTCGTTCAGGGGTGAGCCTGACGAGCGTCCGGCTCGATGGACCGTGACCGCGCTCACCATGGCCAACCAGAGCACTGTCAGCAAGACCAGCACCACAAGCTCGGATCGGTCCGGTTTGCCTGATCCGGAACCGGCCGGCGCGGACAAGTTTAACAAGCAGTCATCACCTGTTCACATAGTTTACATCTCGTTAAAGGCCTCACCTTTGATCCCTGCGTTCCGGGTCGCTACAATGAACGCAATTAAGAGTGATGAAAGGGTGGAAACAATGAGTTACAGAGAGGTTTCAATGTCTTTTGCGATGTCGGCCTCATGGTCGAGCTCGTCGGGCACCGGCGCTCCGCCTGCCCAGGCATTGGCCGCCGCCGGAGCGGGGGGCGCCCAGGCATTCGCCGCCGCTGGAGCGGGTGGCGCCCGAGCAGTCGCCGCAGCTGGCGCCGGGGCTCCCGGAGCCGGAGCGGTCGCCGGCGCCGGAGTCAACGGGCAAAACGCTCTGCAGGGCCAGAATTCCCTCCAACAAGGGGGCCGGATGGGCCAGCAGATGAAGGCGCTGGTCAACTTCTTGAAGGGCTTCATGCTCGGGAATATGATGTCGAAGTTGCTCAGCGGCCAGATGGGTGGGCAGCAAGGCCAGATGTGCGGCTGCCAGCAGAACCCCATGTTCGGCAACGCCCTGGGTGGCAACTTGGGCCAGTTCGCCACCGCGGGAGTCGGGCCCGGCGGCGGAGCCCCGATGTTCCTGGGAACAGTTGGCAACTTCCTCGGTCGCTAATTTAGGAAGTCCGGCCGCAAGCCCTCTTGTGGTGTCGGAGGAGCTACGCTCTCGGGGGCGCCTACCCCCGCCACCACAAGATATTGTAGGCGGTCGGACTTCTAAAGTGAAGTGCTGAAGGTTTTGCAGTAAATCGCGCCGACAGACTTGTGTGG
>QWHO01000114.1 GCA_021404945.1 bacterium CPR1 | reverse complement strand
TCGAGCTGGCTTCCGTTGGTCTCGAGCACCACCTTGGCGTAAAACGTGTTCTCTTGAATGTCGTGGATGATAATCTTCTCCACCTTGGCGCGCAGTGATTCGATGATCGACTTCATCAGGTCGTGCGACAGGGGGCGCGGAACCTGGGTGCCCTCCAGTGCCAGGGCGATGGCCGTGGCCTCGAAGGGACCGATCAGAATGGGCAAGTAACGCTTGCCTTCAAGATCCTTGAGGATCACGACCGGGTCGTGGGTGAGAAGGTCAATGCCCAACTTGTCCACTTTCATCCTTCTCATTCCCATGGGGTCTGTCGGTCCTCCTGAGGCATCGCTCGGCCCCGGTGGGCCGGACGTGTGGGACTTCCGTGCCCTTCAGCGAAATCCTTTCCGGGCTTAGAGAGGGGAAGATCCGACCCCCGCGAACGCGGCCTTCGTGGAAACGACCACCATTCTGGGCACCGGTTCGATTGGAACAGCTCTGGGAATTCTCTTGACCCGAGCCAACTGGCCTCTGGTGGGCATCTGGAGCCGGAGCCACGACCGCGCCCTGACCGCCTCGCTGCACCTCGGGTGCAACGCATTTCCCGAGCCGGACGAGCCGGTCTCGCAGGCCAGCCTGGTCTTACTGACCGTCAGCGACCAGGCCGTGCAGTCGGTGTTCGAGCGCATCCGCCCTTGTCTGCGCCCCGATAGCCTTGTGGTGCACACCAGCGGCTCGCTCGGGCCCGAGGTGCTGCATACCCCGCTGGCTCTGGCCATGCACCCCCTGCAGAGCGTGCCCCATCCTGAGGCCGGGGTCGAGCGGTTGCCGGGCTCGGTGTTCACCCTGCAGGGCTCACCCGAGGCGCTGGAGCGGGGTCTGGCGCTGGTCCGGGCCGTGGGCGGCCGCCCACTGGCCCTGGGCGACCTGGACCGGAACCGCTATCACGCCGCCGCTACCCTGGTCTGTACCTCGCTGGTGGCCAGCTTCGCGGTAGCCCGCGACCTGTGGCCCCACGAGGGCGCCCTGGAAGCGCTCTTGCCTCTGGCCCGGGGCACCCTGACCAACCTGGCCGAGCGTGGTCCCGAGGCCTCGCTGACCGGTCCCGCCGTGCGCCAGGATTGGACCACGGTGGCCTCCCACTGGCAGGCCCTCACCCCGGACGCGCGCGACTTCTACCGGGCCGTGATCCGCACCGCCCTGCACCACACTCGCCAGGACGACCTGGCCCGCCTGGAGGAGGTTCTCCGGACGTGAGACGCGTGACCGCCCCCGCCCTGGCGCGTCTCAAGAAAGATAAGCGCAAGATCGTCATGGTCACCGCCTACGACTCCACCATGGCCCGGCTGGTGGATGCGGCCGAGGTGGATGTCATCCTGGTGGGCGACTCGCTGGGGATGGTGATGCTGGGAATGCAAACCACGGTGCCGGTGACCCTGGACCACATGGTGCTGCACACCGCCTCGGTGACGCGGGGAGGGCGGCGGGCGCTGGTGGTGGCCGATCTGCCCTTCATGACTTACCAGCAGAGCGTTTCCGCCGCTCTCGAGAGCGCCGGCCGGCTGCTCAAGGAGGGCGGCGCTCAGGCCGTCAAGCTCGAGGGCGGCGAGACGGTGCTACCCCAGGTCCAGGCCCTGGTACAGGCGGGAGTGCCGGTCATGGGACACCTGGGCCTCACACCGCAATCCATCCACGCCTTCGGCGGCTACCGGGTGCAGGGACGAGGTCAGAACGCCGCCAGCAAATTGATGGAGGACGCCCTGGCCCTGGAGCAGGCGGGCGCCTTCGCGCTGGTGCTCGAGTGCATCCCCTCCAATCTGGCCGCCAGGGTGACCCGCAAGCTCGCCATCCCGACCATCGGCATCGGGGCCGGGCCCAAATGCGATGGCCAGGTGCTGGTGCTGCACGACATGCTGGGCATGTTCTCCGAGCTGCAGCCCGTGTTCGTCAAGCGCTACGCCGAGGTCGGCCAGGCCATCACCGAGGCCGTATCCCGCTACGGAGAGGAAGTGCGCGCAGGGGAGTTTCCCGGTCCCGAGCACGGCTACGGAGACAAGCCTTGAAGGTGCTGGAAGACCTGGCCGCCCTGCGCGCTTGGCGCGCTACCAGGGGCGAGTTGGGCTTCGTTCCCACCATGGGAGCCCTGCACGAAGGCCATCTGACCCTGGTGCGCAGGGCCCGCCAGGCAGCAGGGCAGGCGGTGCTGGTGAGCATCTTCGTCAACCCCACCCAGTTCGGACCGAGCGAAGACCTGGCCAGCTATCCTCGCACCCTCGAGCGCGACCTTGAGCTTTGCCGCGAAACAGGCTGCGATGCCGTCTATGCCCCCGGCCCCGAGGACATGTACCGGGCCGGGGCGACCAGCTTCGTGGAGGTGGGAGCGGTGGCCGAGCCGCTCTGCGGCCAGTTTCGTCCCGGCCACTTCCGGGGAGTGGCCACGGTGGTGGCCAAGCTCTTCTTGCGAGCCCAGCCCCAGCGCGCCTATTTCGGCGAGAAAGACTACCAGCAGTTGCAGGTGATCCGTACCCTGGTGCGAGACCTCGACTTTCCCGTGGAGGTCGTGGGTGTTCCCACGGTGCGCGAGACCGATGGCCTGGCCATGTCCAGCCGCAACCTGCGTCTTTCCCCCAGCGAGCGCCTGAAAGCCACCCGCATCTACGCCGCCCTGCAGGCCGGCCCCTCGCCCGAGGCGGCCCGCGAGGTTCTGCGGGCGGCCGGCATCGAGCCTCAGTACCTGGAGCTGGTCGACCCCGATACCCTGCTGCCCAAGCCCTGGCCGCTCCAGGGGCGCGGGGTGCTGGCGGTGGCCGCTTATGTAGGGAACGTGCGGTTGATCGACAACCTGGCCTTCGAGGGGGCTTGAATGGAAATTCCTGTGGCCATCATCAGCGACTGGCGCGGCACGGCCGGCCAGGCCATCAGCATCGCCCTGGCTCGCAGCGGTTTCTCGCTCCTGATCAACGGCCCCGAGGACGAGGTCATCGCCCTGCAGTCCATCGACGAGGGCGGGAAGATCCTGGCACTTCCCTTCGATCTGACCCACGAGTCCTCAGTGCGCGAGGTGCTCACCACCGGCATCGACGTGCTGGGCCGGGTGGACGTGCTGATCAATAACCCCTTTGTCTGGAACGACGCCAAGCTGCACGAGATCACCGAGGAGATGTGGACCGAGGTGCTCAACCACAACCTCAAGGGCAGCTTCTACTGCAGCCGGGCCGCGATGCCTTATATGCTGGCCCAGCGTTATGGCAAGATCATCAACGTGACCTCGACCTCGGCCTTCAATGGAGCCCACCTGCAGTTTGCCGTCTCCTGCGCCGGGGTGCACTCCATGACCCGCTCGCTGGCCCGCGAGCTTGCCCCGGCCGTGCGCGTCAACACGGTGGCCTGCGGCCTGGTGGACGAGCCCTGGATCGACGAGGGTGGCCCCGAGCTTCGCGAGATGCTCACCAGCGACATCCTGCTCAAGCGCCTCTGCCGCCCCGACGACGTGGCCGAGATGGTGGCCGTGCTGGCCACCGGCTGCGACTTCATGACCGGCCAGATGATCGTGCTCGACGGCGGGGAGTCCATGCGCTGAGTGGTCTCGGAGTCTTGACTCAACTGCCTTCCGATCGCTTTTCCAGGGCGGAGCCTTCGTCAAGTCCCGGGGAAACGGTACCGCCAACTCCTCCCTGACCAGCAACAACCTGGGTGTGGGTGCGCGCTGAAGCTCGGTCGCCACGGCAAGAAAGGAGAACTCTCCCCCGACCGGCAAGAAGCCTGTACCTTACCCTGGAGGTTCTCCATGCAGACGCAGCTATCCGATCTGATCATCGAGTGGACAGTGGACGATTCGGGCGATGAATTCAAGGTCGCCGACCGCTCCGTCAAGGACGCCATCTTCCTGGTGCGCAACCAGGGGCCGGGGAGCATCGTCATCAAGACGTGGTCCGGCCTGCACCAGCACCTGACCTCCGACGACCTGGTGCTCGAGGCGCACCACAACCGCTTCGTCTGGGCCGACCACGGACTGTCCATCGCGGCCGACGAGGGCGGGGCCAGGGCCTCCGGGACGGCCACTTTCTGCCGCTGACGCCGGAATGCAGGTTTCTGTGCCGCCGGCTCAGTCGATCATCCTGCCAGGGCCGAGACTGAAGTGATCGTGTCCGGACAGCTCGAGCGACTGCGGGCTGAGTTCCCCGGCCTGCGCATCATCCGCCACTCCGACTCGCGGCTGATCGCCTTGATCTCCCGAGCTCTCCGCCTCCTGACCGGCAACCGCGACTTTGCACGCACGTTCTGCGTCATTGGCCAGGCCATCTACGTGCCCGACGAGTGGGAGCGCATGGACCCCGTCAGCATCGTCATCGTGCTGCGCCATGAGCGCATCCACCTCTTGCAGGTCCGCCGCTATGGCATGCCGATGCTGGCCTTCCTCTACCTGGTGCCCTTCTTCCCACTTGGACTGGCCTACGTGCGGGCCCGCCTGGAGTGGGAGGCTTTCGAAGAGACGCTGCGGGCCACCCACGAGTTGCGGGGCGAGCAGGCCATGCTGGCCCTGCGCCCCCACATCCTGGAGTGGTTTACCGGCCCTCGCTACGGCTGGATGTGGCCCTTCCCGGCCCAGGTCGGGAGCTGGTTCGACCAGGCCGCAGCCCGCATGACCAGCACGCGCCCACATTGATCACGCTGATCCACCTCGCAGAGACTGTGCGATGAATTTCCAGATCAGCGCGCGGAGCCCGAGGATTGTCCTCCGCAGAGCCCGGCTCATCCAGGCGTCAGCGGCGTTCCCCACCAAGCAGCGTGCGCACCACGAAGTCGGCCGTGGCTGGACCTGCCTTCAACTTGATGGCCAGGTCGGGCGAGCCGTCGCCGCGAGGCATCACGCCCACCTCGAAGATGTCGAGCCCCTTGCTGGCCAGGCTCAGCTGCACCGAGCGCTGGGCGGCGGCCTCCCCCACCTGGGAAGGCCCCTGGGCCTCGGCCACCAGATTGACGATCAGGTTGGACACCAACCGGGTGGGCAAGAGATTCAAGGGGTCGAAGGGCAGATCGCCGCTGGCGTTGGAAAAACGAACGTGCTGTCCATCGGGGGTGACGGCCAGCTTGCCGTCCTGCACCGTCAGGTCGAGCGGGATAACCACCCCGGTGTGCACCGTGGGGCGCGTGGCCTGGTCGGTCACGCCGTCCACCACCGCGCCGGCGGTGTGATCCACCACCGTCTTGGCGCCCCCCACGATCTTGTCCACCAGGAAGAAGGGCGCGCGCAGCACCGTGCCCACCACCTCGCCGGGAACCCCCAGCTCCTTCTTCATGCCCTTCTGCAGCTTGCCCATGCCCTCGTCGATGGCTCCGGTGCCGGCGCTGACCAGGCCGGTCGCCCCCTGGACCGGCTTGACGCCCTCCATGCGGGCCTGGATGTCGAAGGCCACGGCCGGCTTGCCGGTGGCCTGATCCATGACCAGGTGGGGCAGGATGGTGCGCCCGGCCCTGTCCTTGCCGAAGCTCAACTCGAGCAATCCCTTCGATTGCTTGATCTCGTCCAGCAAAGTGTCCCAGTCCATCGACTGCAGGCGCTGGCTCAACTCGCTGCCGGAGAGCCGCACGGCCACCTCACCGGCGTTCACCGCGAAGGGCAGCTTCAGCTCCTCGGTCTTGCCGCCCGGGCGCTGAGCGCTGCGCATCTCGGCCAGCACCCCCTGATCGCCCACCTGCACCCGGCCGACCTGGTAGTGGACCGACTTGCTCGCGCCCACCCCGGGCACCTCGAAGTCGAGCCCGCGCTCGTAGGCGCCGGCCAGGCGCTGGTTGCCCTCGCCGGCCGCCCAGGGAGCGCCTTTGTGCAGCTCCTGGTCGACCCGGGCTACAGCCATGTCGCGCAGCACCTCGGTCACCTGGGGCAGCGCCTGCTGCACTCCCCCGGCAAAGCTGGCCTGGATCTTCTCGTGCAGCAGCCGAGCCACCATGCCCTCGGGGGCCTTGAGCGGATCGCCCTTGAGCTCGCGCAGGTGCACCTTGAGAGCGTCCAGCGAGGCGAAGTCGGTTTCGGCCGCGAGCTGGATGTCGGCCCGGCCGTCGCCGGTCTGGTCGGTGCCCATCCAGACGTGGTAGGTGGCCTCGGCCAGGGGCTTCGTGCCGGTCTCGATCTCCGCTTTGAAGCTCATGGTCTGGTCCTGGAAGGCGCTCTCGAGCAGGCCGATCTCGTGGCCCTTCAGGGTCTCGGCCTGAGCCAGGCGGGCCTGGTGCTTGCCGATCAGCTCGCGCAGCTGGACGGCCCGGGGCGAGTCGGCCGGCACGGCCTTGAGCTTACCTTCCAGCTCGCTCATCTTCTCTCGAGTGGCCTGGCCGTCCAGGTCCAGGGCCAGCTGCAGCTTGCCCTCCACCGGCAGGCTGGCCTGATCCGAGCTCAGTTTCACCTTGATGGAGCCCAGATAGACCCCGTGCGGGCTCATGCCATCGGGCCGGGTGGGATGGCTGGCCTGGAAGGTCTCCAGGCCCAGCTTGAGCCCGGGCTCGATGGGGCTGGTCTGGTAGCCCACCAGCAGCGGCACGGTCTCGGTCTGGAAGGCGTTGACCCCCAGCGAAGGCAGGTCGACGTTGCCCACATGAAAGAAGGCCCGCTCGCCGGTGGGCAGGGGCAAGGTGGCCTCGAGCAACACGCTGCCGTCGGGGACCTTGAGCGAGCTGAGGACCTGATTGAGGCTCTGCTCGGCCTGAGCCGCCTTCTGGGCCAGGAACTTCTGGGCCAGCGGGGTCTTCTGCACGTGGATGGCCACCTGGCGCAGGGTATCGGGCGGGATCATCACGGCCACCCCGTCGCTGGCCACCGTCAGAGGGCCGGCCGCCGGCCTGGCCGCGGGGGATTTCTGGGATTGAATGCGGGAGGGCGACTCGGCGCTGGCCGGGCTCTGATCGGCCAGGATGGTGAGCGCGGGGGGCTCTGTGAGGGCGGGATTGCCCATGTAGCCGAGCGTTCCCAGAGAGGAGACTCCCACGCCGGCGGCGATGCCAGTCCAGGCGGCCATTCTGACCAGCTTTGCCAGCAGCGAACGACTGGGCCTGGCGGAGGGCTCGGGAGAATCCACGGGCTTGGGCTTGCCCAGCAGCTGCAGGCCCGAGTGGCCCGAGAGCGTGACGTCCATCGGCTCGGAGAGTCCGTCCGAAACACCGGGTGGGGGCCTCATGCGCATCGGGGTGGCGCCCCCGAAGCCAGCGTTGAACTCCGTCTTCAAGATGTTGAGAATTCGGGAGACAGGCTGATGCGCCCTCCCTCTGGTCGTGCCTGGTAGATCCCGCTGATTGACGATTCATACAACTGTTTGATACAAGTGCTTGAGATGTCTGTTTCATCCGAGTCCGAGTCCACCCGCGACCGTCTCCTGGAAGTGGCCGGCCGCATCTTCGCCAGGCGCGGCTTCAAGGCCGCCACCATCCGCGAGATCTGCGAGCAGGCCGGGGCCAACCTGGCCTCGGTGAACTACCATTTCCGAGACAAGGACGGCCTCTATGCCGAGGTGCTGGCCAGCACCATCCGCCGGGCCCTGGAGCGCTACCCCGCCGATGGGGGGGTGAGCCGCCGGGCTCCCGTGACCGAGCGGCTGGAGGGAGTCATCCGCTCGTTCTTGCAGCGCACCCTCGGCCTGGACGAGCCCGAGTGGAAGGGCTGCCTGATGGCCCGCGAGCTGGCCGAGCCCTCGGGGGCGCTGCCCAAGATCATCCAGGAGGTGGCCCGTCCAGTCCACGACCTGTTGCTCGAGATGGTGGCCGAGCTGGCTCCCGAGCGCAACGAGGAGGAGCGCTGGCTGTGCGTGCAGAGTATTATCGCCCAGTGCCACTTTTTCCGCCACGCCGAGGCTGTGCTGGAGGTCTTGCGCCCCCAGTGGGCCGAGCTCAGCAAGCAAGATCGGATCGAGCGTCTGAGCGGTCACATCACGCAGTTTACCCTGAGGGGATTGGGAGGTGTCCATGGCTGAGTCGGAGACGACTCTCGTTCACCACAGCCCGAAACGGGCCGCCACGGCCTGGATGCTGGTGCTGGGCCTGCTGGTCGTGTGCCTGGTGACGGGCAGCGCCCTGCTGGGGATGCGCAACCAGAAGAAGCAACAGGCCGCCAGAGCTGCCTCCAGTCCGGCCCCGGTGGTCACGGTCAGCACGGTGCGGGCCGTCTACCGCCAGATCCCCGAAGAGCTGGAGGTGACCGGCACGGTGTCGGCGGTGGATCCGCTCAACGTAGGGGCCGAGGTCAACGGTCTCAAGGTGGAGGAGATCAACGTCGAGGAGGGAGACCACGTCTTCAAGGGCCAGGTGCTGGCCCGCCTCAACAGCTCCATCCTGCTTGCCCAGATCGCCCAGGCCGAGGCCCGCCTGGTCTCCAGCCAGGCCCAGATCGCCCGGGCCATTCAGCCCAACCGTCCCCAGGACATCGCCGGGCTCCAGTCGGCCCTGTCCCAGGCTCAGGCGGCCGAGGCCCAGCAACGGGCCAACCTGCGCCAGGCTCAATCGAGCCTGCTGCACGCCGAGCAGACCGCCAGCCGTTACGCCCAGGTGCTCGAAAAGGGGTTCGTCACCGTGCAGGAAGCGGCCGACCGTGAGGCAGAGGCCGAACGCCAGCGCCAGCTGGTGTTCGCCGCTGAAAGCCAGCTCCAGGCAGCCAGCTGGGCGGTGGAGCAGGCCCGCCAGCGCCTCGACCTGGCCCGGGTGGGAGGGCGCAGCGAGGACGTCAACATCGCCCAGGCCCAGAGCGCCGAGGTTTCCGGGCTGATCCAACAGCTGCAGGCCCAGGTCGAGCAAACCTCCATCCGGGCCCCCGATGACGGCATGATCATCCAGCGCGACATCCGCCTGGGGGAGATCAGCTCGTCTGCCAAGCCGTTCTTCGTCATGGCCCGCAAGAGCGAGCTCGAGCTCCGAGCCCAGGTGCCTCAGGACGACCTGGGCCGGGTGCGCACCGGCGATCGGGCCCGGGTCGTATTCGGCAACCAGTCCACCACCGGTCGCATCTGGCGCATCGCGCCCCAGGTGGATCAGAGCAACCGGCTGGGCACCGTGCGCATCCTGCTCGAGCCCGAGAAGGGGCTCTTGAGCGGCATGTTCGCCCGAGCCTACCTCAAGCTGGGAGTCCAGAAGGCCCTGGTGGTGCCCCTGGAGGCCGTGCTGGGGGAAGAGGACGACCGCTACGTTCTGGTGCTCGATTCCGAGCTTCGAGCCCGCAAGCGCCCGGTCAAGACGGGACTTCGCACCAGAGACGAGGTCCAGATCGTGGAGGGCATCCAGGCCAACGACAGGGTGGTCGCCAGCGGGGGAGGCTTTCTGGCCGACGGGGATCTGGTGCGCGAAGGCACCGCCCCCGCACAAGAGGCTCCATGAACATCTCCGCCTGGGCCATCCGGCGCCCGATCCCCTCCATCGTCTTGTTCATGATTTTGATGGTGGCGGGCATGTACTGCTTCGGGCGCCTGGGCATCGACGAAAATCCCAACATCGATGTGCCCATCGTCACGGTGACCATCACCGAGACGGGGGCGGCGCCCTCCGAGCTCGAGACCCAGGTGACCCGCAAGGTGGAGGACGCCATCGCGGGCATCGGCAACATCAAGCACATCACCTCCACGGTCAACGAGGGCATCTCGGTGACGGCCATCGAATTCGAGCTGGGCACCGACTCCGACCGCGCCGTCAACGACGTGCGCGACTCCGTGACCCGGATTCGCCAGCAGCTTCCGGCCCAGATCCAGGAGCCCATCATCGCCCGGGTCGACTTTGTGGGCGGTCCCTTCGCCACCTATACGGTCGAGTCGCCCTCCAGCACGGTCAAGGAGCTCAGCTGGCTGATCGACAACCAGATCGCCCGCGAAATGCTCTCGGTGCCGGGAGTGGGCCAGGTGCTGCGCTCGGGCGGGGTCGACCGCGAGATCCGCGTCAACCTCGACCCCACCCGGCTGGAGGCCCTGGGTCTGACGGCCGACCAGGTCAGCGCCCAGATCCGAGCTCTCAACATCAACCTGCCCGGCGGGCGAGGCGAGGTGGGCTCGCAGGAGGAGTCCATCCGCACTCTGGGCAGCGCGCAGACGGTCGACGCCCTGCGCTCCGCGCGCATCTCGTTGCCCGGTGGGGGCTGGGCCCGGCTCGACACCCTGGGCAAGGTGGTGGACGGCGCCTCCGATCCGCGCCAGCGCGCCTTCCTGAACAACAAGCCGGTGGTCAGCTTCTCGGTGGTGCGCAGCACCGGCAGCAACCTGGATACCGTCTACAAGGCCGTAGAGGCCAAAATGGTCAAAGTGCGCGAGCAGGCCGGCAAGACGCTGCCCAAAGACCTCACCATCACCCGGGTGCGCACCAATGCCGACTACGTCAAGCTTTCCTACGAGGCCTCGCTGGACTCTCTGGTGCTCGGCGGGGTGCTGGCCGTGATCGTGGTCTGGATCTTCCTCAAGGACTGGCGGGCAGCGGGAATTTCTTTCATGGCCATGCCCATGTCGGTGATCCCCACCTTCGCGGTGATGCAGGCGGCCGGCTTTACCCTCAACAACATGTCCTTGCTGGGCCTGGCGCTGGTGATCGGCATCCTGGTGGACGACGCCATCGTAGAGATCGAGAACATCGTACGCCACATCCACATGGGCAAGGACCCTTACAACGCCGCCCTGGAGGCGGCCGACGAGATCGGCCTGGCCGTAGTGGCGACCACCATGACTATCATCGTCGTCTTCGTGCCGGTGGCCTTCATGGGGGGCATCCCCGGCCAGTTCTTCAAGCAGTTCGGCCTGACCGTGGCCATCTCGGTCTTCTTCTCGTTGCTGGTGGCGCGCCTGATCACGCCCATGATGGCCGCCTACTGGATGAAGAGCCCGCCCGAGGAGACCAGTCGGGGCTGGCTGGTGGAAACCTACGACAGGCTGCTCGATTGGGCTCTGGGCTATCGCATCCCCACCCTCCTGTTTGCCACGATCTTCTTCACATACAGCCTCTTTCTGGGCAGCATCATTCCCAAGACCCTGCTGCCTCCGGTCGACCGTGGTGAGACGACCCTGGCAGTGGAGCTGCCCCCGGGAGCGACCCTGGACGACAGCACCCGGGTGGCCCGCGAGTTGACCCGCATCCTGCTCGAGGAGAAGGTGGTGCGCGCCGTATTCGCCACGGTCGGCTCGGGCTCGAGCCAGGGTCGCAACCAGTCCGCCGCCGCAGTCAACAAAGCCAACCTCTACATCACCCTGGTGCCCCGCACCCAGCGCACGATCACCCAGAAGCAGTTCGAGGAGCAAGTGCGGACCAGGTTCCACCAGGTGGCCGGGGCGCGATTGTCCTTCGGCTCCACGATGGGCCTCTCGGGCAAGCTCAAGGTGGTGCTCACCAGCGAGCACGCTCAGGATCTCTCGCGCACCGCCCAGGAGCTGATCGGCGAGATGCGCAAGCTCCCCATGCTCTATGACGTGACTTCCTCGGCCGCTCTGCAGCGTCCCGAAATCGTCATCAAGCCCGACCTGGCGCTGGCCGCCCAGCAGGGCGTGAGCATCCAGTCCATCGCCCGCACCGCCCTGGTGGCCACCCTGGGCGACATCGAGCAGAACCTGGCCAAGTTCGACCTGGACGAGCGCCAGATCAACATCCGCGTCCAGCTTGACCCCATCTATCGCTCCGATCTGAACGAGATCGGGCGCCTCAAGGTGGCCGCCAGCGGCGGGCGTTTGATCCCCCTTTCCAGCGTGGCTCAGGTCACCCTCAGCCAGGGTCCGTCTCAGATCGACCGCTACGACCGCAAGCGCCAGATCACCATCGACGCCAGCATGCGGGGCAACACCAGCCTGGGCGACGCCATCGCGGCCGTGCACGATCTGCCTGCCTTTAAGAATCGCCCCGACACGGTGCAGGAGGCTCCGGCGGGTGACGCCGAGATCCAAAAGGACGTCTTCGGCGGCTTCCAGGCCGCCATGGGCGCGGCGGTGATGTTCATCTACGCCGTGCTGGTACTGCTCTTCCAGGACTTTTTGCATCCTTTCACCATCATGATGGCGCTGCCGCTCTCCATCGGAGGGGCCATCATCGGACTGCTGGTCACCGGTGAGCCGCTGGGGATGTATCCCTTGATCGGCATCGTGATGCTGATGGGGCTGACCACCAAGAACTCCATCCTGCTGGTGGAATACTGCCTCACCGCCATCCACCAGGGGGTCCCCCGCACCGAGGCCATCTTCAAGGCCGGCGAGGCGCGCATGCGGCCCATCCTGATGACCACCATCGCCATGATCGCCGGCATGGTGCCCATCGCCATGGGCCTGGGAGCCGGCTCGGAGGTGCGCAAATCCATGGCCATCGCGGTGATCGGCGGGCTGGTCACCTCGACCTTCCTGACCCTGATCGTGGTGCCGGTGGTGTTCACCTACGTGGACGACTTCCGTCTCTGGCTGGGCCGGCGCAAAGACCCGCGGAGGCGGTCGTGAGGCGCCTGGCTCTGGCTCTCCTGCTGCTCGCCCCGGCGGCGGCCGAGCCCTACCAGCCGCCACCCCTCGAGATCGGGCTGCCCACCGAGGTTGAGCTGCCCCCGCCAGCCTCCAGGCCCGATGAGCTGGGCTCGCAGCCGTTGACGGTGGAGGAGGCGGTCAACATCGCGCTGCGCTACCAGTCCACCGTGGCCGTGGCCCGCACCCAGGTGCAAGTGGCCGAAGGGCGCACCCAGCAGACCGGGGCTCAGACCAACCCCAGGCTGAACCTGACCTCGACCTACCGCGACTTCTTTTACGTGGACCCGTCGCTGGGCGGCGGCGCGGGCGGAGTCGCGGGTGCCGGCGGCTTTTTGCTGGGCGGCAACCAGACCAGTGCCACCCTGCGCCAGCTGCTCTTTGACTTCGGCTACACCCGCAACCTGGTGCGTCAGAACCTGGCCCTGGAAGAGGCGGCCCGGGCCGGCTACACCCGCTCACAGTGCGACCTGATGTTTCAGGTCAAGGAAGCCTTCTACGTGGCCGTGCAAAACCAGCGTCTGGTGGAAGTCAACCTGAGCAACGTGAAGAACCGCCAGGCCCAGCTCGAGCAGGCCAACAGCCGTTTCGAAGCCGGCCTTGGATTGCCGGCCGACGTGCTGCGGGCCCAGACGGCCGTCACCTCGGCTGTGTTCGACCTGAGCCAGGCTCAGACCAACGCCGGGTTGGCCCGGCTGAACCTGAACAACCTCATGGGCATCGATCCGCGCACCCCGCTCAGCCTGAAGGACAACCCCGAGGAAGGCCCTGCCAGCGACAAGGTGGAGGAGCTCTTCGAGCTGGCCCTGCGCAACCGCCCCGAGGTCACCCAGGCGTTGGCCAACCTCCAGGCCGGACGCTACGGGGTGGACGCCGCAAACGTCTCCAGCGCCCCCCAGCTCAACGCCTCGCTGGTCTACGGCCTGAACAGCGAGCCCTTCTTCAATTCTCTGAGCGTGCAGCTGGGGCTGAGCTTCGACGTCTACGACGGAGGCTTGCAGGGCGGGCGGGTGCGCGAGGCCGAGGCCAATCGCGAAGCAGCCCAGGCTCAGCTCGACGGGGCGGCCCAGACGGTGCTCACCGAGGTGGGACGGGCCTACCTGAACCTCAAGACCGCCGAGCAGCGGGTGCAGACCGCCCGCCAGGCCGAGGCCAGCGCCGCCGAGACGCTCAGGCTCTCGACCGGACGTTACGAGGGCGGACTGGGAATCTTTCTGGACGTGCTGGAGGCCCAGGCCGCCCTGCTCACCGCCCAGACCGATCGAGTCAACGCTCAGACCCAGGTCGACGTGGCCCGGGCGGCCCTCAACCGGGCCATCGGACAGCCCCCGCCGGGGGTGACTCCGGTCGTGCGAACCGACGAGCAGCCCTCGCCGGTCAGCCCACTGCGGGGGACGCCCGGCTCAGAGCCCTCCACGGACACGCCCGAATAGGGCGCTCCACGGGCACGCCCGAACGAGTCAATCAGGGCGAACTTCCTCGTAGAGGATGCCGTTGGAGGCGGGCGAGATGGCCACCGAGCGCAGGCCCGAGCGGTCGGCCACAAGGGCGGCGGTGCCGTTGGGGCCTTCGGTGAAGCTGACGATGCCGGCCGGGCCCTGCACCGTCCAGTCGAAGCCGCCCGAGGAGGGCAGGGTCATGGCTGCCGAATCATAGCCCATGCGGGCCAGCGTGCGGGAGCTGACATCGGCCAGCACGGCCCCTTCGCGGGAGTTATCGAGCGGGCCGAAGCTGGCCAGTTGGACCAGCGGATCGAGCTGAGCAGCGTGCTCGATGGTGTCCACTGCCTTGAGATAGCCCATCGCCTCTTGCAGGTTGTCGAACCTGGCGACAAAGCCCCGGTTCGCGTCCCGCGCGTTGACCGGCTGGGGCTGGATGAACATCGAGTTGCCGTTGATCACTTGCTTGAGCCTCCAAGGGTGTTGGTCAGGTCGAGTCTACCCGGGGGCTCTGAAAAAACTCTCAGCGACTAGGAGCGCGGCCGGAGACCCCCTTGACACAGTTTTCCGGCTGCGCGACGTCCAACATATTGTGCTAGAAGTCCGGCCGCCCACAATATCTTGTGGTGGCGGAGGTTCCCTCCGAC
>QWHO01000113.1 GCA_021404945.1 bacterium CPR1 | reverse complement strand
TGGACGAGCAGTTTCCCGGGGTTCGCAAAGTGATGGTCATCCGCCATCCCTTTGCCGTGGCTGTCTCCAAGAAACGCAATCGCAGCTGGAAGTGGATGGAGGACCCGCGCGCCCTGCTCAAGCAGCCTGACCTGATGAGGGACCATCTCGATCCCTTCCGCGAGCTGCTGGAGGCCTCCCATCGCCGCTTCGAGCGCCAGGTTTTGCTGTGGTGCATCTTCCACTATGTGCCCCGGCGCGAGCTGAGCCGCGAGAGGGTGCATCTGACCTTTTACGAGGAGTTGTGCGAGGACCCCGAGCCCGAGCTGGCCCGGCTGTTCGCCTATCTCGGCCAACCGCTCGACCGTGAGCTCGATCCTCGTCTGCGGGCCCAGCTCAAGAACACCTTCCAGGTAACCGCTCGCAGCGCAATCGTGACCGGCGGCGATCTGACCGGGAGCTGGCAGAGATACATCACCTCCGCCCAGTACGAGGCAGGCATGGCCATTTTGCGAGTCTTCGGGCTGGAGCCGATCTACGGCCAGGGTCTGCGGCCCGATCGATGCGCTGCCGAGGCCCTGCTCGGGGCTGGTTGAGCTTCTTTTCACGGCCCGGCGCCCAGCGTCCACAGCAATCTGTTGAACGGCGCGGCGCCTCAAGGCCGGCAACGCTTACGACTGGCATCCCATGAAGGCCGGCTGACGAGATGTCGCCATTTCTGTTGTGGCGTGTTTTCTCGACACCACCACCCCCTGGCTCTCGTTGCCGTGCTTCGTGGCGGCCGCGATGGCCCACTCTCCGGCGGGCAGCTCCAGCGTGGTCTTCTCCCCGGGCAGAACGCGGTCGAGCTCCCATCTGTCGCCCTCGCGACGGTACACCGTCCAGGCCCGCAGCGGCGCATCATCGCGGTGAAAGAGCTGCAGAGCTCCGCCTTCGACCCGCACCTCGGGAGCGGCCACCTGGCGGCCCGCCGCCCCCGCCAGCGGCGGTGTCAGGGCGGGCCGGGCGTAGAGCTCGCCCTGGAACACGTCCGCGATCCCCTGGCGGTTCTCCATCAGCGGTCCCACGTTGTACCAGATGTTGCCCTGTGAGCCCTGCTCGGCTCGCGAGCGGCAGATCTCCACCTGCTCTCGGAACTCGTCCACCGTCCAGCGCTCGTTCTTGCCCAGCGAGGTGAGGTCGTTGCCCGCAAAGACATAGTGCCCCTCGCGGGCGTGGTCGGCCCACCAGCTCAGCAACGTCTTGTAGGGCTGCCGCGTCGAGCTGGTGGGCCAGTAGAGCTGGGGAGCGAGGTAGTCCACCCAGCCCCGGTCCATCCACTTCTGGGTATCGGCGTAGAGACCCTCATACTGTTCGAAGCCGCTCACCCCCTCGGGCCGCTCGGGAGCGGGGAGGCCGAAAGGCGAGATGCCGAAGCGCACGTGATCCTTCACCGCCCTGACCCCTTCGGCGGTCTCGCGCACGGCCTGGTTGACGTTCTCGCGCCGCCAGTCAGCCCGCGACAGGGTGCCTCCGAAGAGCTGGTAGTCGCTGTAGCTCTTTTCGTCTGAGAAGTCCACGCCGTTCAGGGGATAGGGGTAGAAGTAGTCGTCGAAGTGGATCCCGTCCAGGTCGTAGCGCCGGGTCAGGTCCTGGGCCACATCCACCAGGCGCTCGCGCACGATCTCGGCGCCCGGGTCCATCCACTTGAGGGAGCCGTAGGGATGGACCTGCTCGGGCTCCTCCACCGCGATGTGGGGGGCCACCCGCTGCTGCGGGCCCGACTGGGCCCGGTAGGGATTGAGCCAGGCGTGCACCTCGATGTTGCGCGCGTGGGCCTCACCGATGAGAAACTCCAGGGGATCGTAGCCCGGGGAACGCCCCTGCTCGCCCGTCAGCCAGGCGCTCCAGGGCTCGTTCTCGGAGCGATAGAGCGCGTCTCCCTCGGGGCGCACCTGGAAGAAGACGGCGTTGAAACCGCAGTCTTTGAGCCGATCGAGCATGGCCGTCAGCTCGAACTTCTGCTGCTCGGCCGGCTGGCCGGGCTCGCCCGGGAAGTTGATGTTCCAGACGCTGGCCACCCAGGCCCCGCGCAGCTCGCGCTGGTGGGCCACGGGCACGGTCTGGCCGCTGATCTCCACCCGGTCGGTGGGATCAACCTTGTCCCTGGCCCGAGCCGGGCGCGCCGGGACGGAAAGAACGCACTGCGCCTCTCGTATCAGCATCGGGCCCAGTCTACAACCTCGCCGGTTGCCAGCGGGTGAACCGCTTGTTAAGAACGAACTCGACCGCGCCATGATCGCCCTCCTCATCTGGTTGACCCTCACCAGCTTCGAGCAGAGCTGGATCGGCCGCAAGGTCTGGCAGAACGAGTGCCAGGGCACGCTGGCCGGTCTGACGAGCTGGAACGAGGGCGAGGAGTTCCCTTCGCTTGGCATCGGCCACTTCATCTGGTATCCGCGAGGGGTGAAGGGCCCCTTCGTGGAGAGCTTTCCCAGCTTCGTGCGCTTTGCTCGCGAGCGGGGGGCCAGGCCCCCGGAGGTGGCCCTCGAGCCCGCCTGCCCCTGGAGCTCCAGGCAAGCGTTCGAGCAGGCTCAGATGAGCGAGCCGATGCTGGAGCTTCGCACCTGGCTGGCGGCCACGGTGGACCTGCAGACCGAGTTTCTGGTGGCCCGCATGCGAGAGAGCCTGCCCCGTCTGGTGGCGGCCGCGAGCGACCCGGCCCGGGTCCAGCGCAACCTCGACAAGCTGCTGGCCACCCCCAACGGCGTCTACGCCCTGATCGACTACGTCAACTTCAAGGGCGAGGGGATCGCCCCCGCCGAGCGCTATCAGGGCCACGGCTGGGGTCTTCTCTGGGTGCTGATGGAGATGGGCGACGTTCCCTCCGGGCCTCGGGCCGCCTTCGAGTTTGCCGAGGCGGCCAAACGCTGCCTCGACCGCCGCATCGCCCACTCGCCCCCCGCCCGGGGAGAGCAGCGCTGGAAGGCCGGCTGGCACAAGCGTTGCGATACCTATGCCCTGCCGCTCATGGTCGTGCGCCGCGAGGAGTGGGGATCGGTCCCCCAGCCGCTCGGCCCCGAGCTCGAGCACATCCCCAACCGGCTGGTCGTCCACCACGCCGGAGTGCCCACCAAACACGAGGTCGACATGGCCGAGAAGGTGCGCCGCCTGCAGCTCTGGGGCCAGACAGACAAAGGCTGGCCGGATCTGCCTTACCACTACATGATCGCCTTCGACGGCCGCATCTTCGAGGGCCGCGAGGTGCGCTACCGCCCCGAGAGCAACACGAAGTACGACCTGAACGGCGTGATCAACGTCGAGCTCGACGGCGACTTTGAGACCGAGAAGGTCAGCCCCGAGCAGCGCGAGGCCTTGATCCAGATCCTGGTCTACCTTTGCCTGCGGCATAACCTCGACCCGGGCACCATCCGCGGCCATCGCGACGAGGCGCCCGGCCAGACCACCTGCCCTGGCAGGGATCTGGCCAGGCTGGTGGACGGTCCCCTCCGGGACCTGGTGCGCGAGCGATTGCGCTGATTCTCCGGGGGGCGGGGCACTGGCCTCTTCGACAACGCAGGGGAGTTACGGTTTTGCCTCCTCGCTTTCCTCGCCCGGAAACACCACCCGCCGCTTGAGGCGCACGGCCCCCACCCGGGTGTAGTCGCCCACGTTCTCAATTCCTCTCTGGGCAGGAGCCGACGCCAGCGCTCGCACCTCGCCCTCGGTGCGCAGGCTCTGGCGCAGCGGCTCGAGAGTGTCGCGCAGGAAGTCCTCCGGGTTGGAGCGGCTCAAGATCGCCTGCGCTCCCGGGTAGGCAAAGCGCTCGTCCTCCCGCCATTTCTCCAGCACCGAGCCGACCCACTCGGACTTCCTGGCCGGGTCGAGCTGGTCATAGAAGAAGGCGGCCAGGTCCAGCGGACGCTCGCGAGGCGACTGGCTGGGGCCCGGTCCCTGGTTGCTCAGGCTGCGCAGCGTCCAGAGCCACTGGTTGACCGGCAGGGCCCCCACCGACAGGCGGGTCATCTCGCCGAGCTCGGGCTCGAGCGAGTTGATGCGCATTCGTCCGGCCATGCCGGGATCGCGCTGCCACAGCTCGCTCCGCTCATCGAGCAGCGCGTCCGTCCAGGCCGCCGGTCCGACCTCAGGCTGCTTGAGAACCGTCTCCATCGCGATGCGAATTCCCTCGGAAGTGCCCGCCTCGGGCAGGGTGGCCTGCAGGTAGCTCACCGCCGAGGCCAGTTCGGGATAGGAGGCCAGGTGGGCCAACACGCCGTCCAGTGCCCCCAGGTCGGCATCTCTGACCAGGCTCCGGGCCATTCGGGCCACCTCCGACGACTTCACGGCCGGGCCCGGCTGAGCGCCCTCCAGGTCCAGGCAGACCAGGTTCCCGCGCTGGTCCGAGCCAACCGCGCCAAGGTGGTCCAGACCCAGTCCCTGCAACGGAGCCTGCAGGCTGGCCGAGCCTCGGGTCCAGCCATTGCTGGCCTGCAGGTGGACCGACTGCTCGTCTTGCCAGACGGCCAGCAGCTCGGGTTTTCCTCGCAGCAGAAACACCGCTGCCGAGGCCACCGGGGCCGAGGCTTCCAGCGCCGTGGCCACCGCCTGCCGGGAAAGCAAGGCCTGGCGCGAGACCGGTTTGATCTCGACCTGCTCCAGGTAGCTCCCCAGCGGCCGCAGAGCCCCCGGGGCCGGCAGTGACCGGGGCTGGCCCAGCGACCGGGCTGTCTGGTTGAGCAGGCGCACCCAGCCCTCTTCCTGGTGGCCCCAGGAGGGGCGCACCGCCACCGGCGTGAGCATGGCGCCGCCGTCCTGCTCGCGGGCCACCCAGGGGTCGGGGTAGCTCTCCACCAGCTCGCCCGATGGGCCAAATTTTCTGGTCCGCTCGGGCTCCACCACCAGCGCCTGGCCTTCGGCCGTCACGCCCAGGACGTAGGGCCCCTCGGGGCTGGCCACGACGGTCAGGCGACCCTGGTGGAAGCGGCTCACCTGGCCCTCGGCCCCCATCCACAGGCCATCGTGCCGGTCCAAGTAGAACTGGGCGGGCGCTTGCTCGAGCGGTATCGAGGAGAGCAGCTCGCCGCTGGCCGAGCGTTGCTGCAGCTCGCCTTGCAGAACCAGCGTGAAGGAGCCGTCCGCCAGGCCCAGGGCCAGGGAAGCGTTCTCGGGCACCGCCAAGCTCTTCACCTCTCCCTGCGAGCTGATGCGCGCCACCTCACCCGGCAGCACCTGCCAGAGGGCCCCGTCGTTCCCCACGTGGCCCGGGGTCACCGGCTCGCAGGCGAGGTCGGCGTGCAGGGTGCCGTCCTCGCCCACCACCCGGTGGCGCTTGTCCTCCGCCTGCAAGCTGATCAGCCCCACCGGCCCATGGTGGGTCATGGCGTAGGGATTTCCGGGCAGCTTGATCGTTTTTCGGCCACGCAGATCGGGTCCGTAGATCTCGAGTCGATTGTCGCTCAGCCCGAGCAGGCCGCCGTCCCTGGCCACCGCCAGGCCCCTGGGGGGATTTCTGTGGAGGGCCGTCCCGAGCCGCTCACCGCTGGTCGTATCCAGCGCGTGGACCAGGTTGAAGGTCGTGTAGTAGGCCCGTCCCTGGCCCAGAGCCAGCTCGCGCACCTCGTCGCCCGGGTTGCTCGTGCGCCAGCCCTGGCCGGCCAGCTCGCCGCCTTCCAGCGAGAGCGGCCCCGTCTCCAGCTCCCAGGTGACCGAGGGATGGCTGCGCCGGGCCACCCGATACTCGTCGCCCTCGGCCATCAGGTGACGCACCGAGAGCCCCCGGGCTCCGTCTCGATTCATGGTGAATCCACCAGGCTTGATCAACACGCCCTGAGAATAGCTCGAGCGACCGAAAGGGAGCTGAAAGCTCAGCGTCGCTGGTGTACCCGCACCGCTCCCACCTGCACGTGACCGTCCCCCACCCGCACCCCCGTCTGCCCCTGACGCGCGGAGGTGAGGCGGGCGTAGTCCTCACCCACCTCGCTTAGAGTGCGCAGGGCATGCTCGGGGGAAACGGCCCCCGAGACCACCTCCTCGCGCAGGTTCCCCAGCGGTCTCCCCAGATGACGCAGGTCAGCCGCCGACCTGAGCCCGGACAGTGCCGAGCACCGCCCAGCAATCGTTGGATTTCGTGGCCCAGCCGCTGCGCTCTAGGGAAGCAGCCACACCTGCAGCTCGGTGTCTCCCACCCGAATGCGGTTGCCGTCCTTGACCTCGGAGGGAACCCGCCCCACGCGCGCCCCTTCCAGGCGCGTGCCAGCGCGGCTGCCCAGATCTTCCAGGCAAAGCATGCCAACTGCCGGGTAGAGGCGCGCGTGCCGGCGCGACAGGCGCGGGTCGGTAAGCCGCAACTCGGCTCCCCGGCCCCGCCCCAGCACCAGTCCGCGCCGGGTGACGAACCCCCGCTCGCGCATGGCGCCGCAGTTCTCCACCAGGGCCACCACCGGCTCGCCCTGCAGCGCCAGGCCGGCCGCTGCGGCCAGCTCGCGGCCGGGCTCGAAGAAGAGCTCGCACGGCCCGGCCAGCACCCAGCCGCGCTCGGCCGCCTCGCGGGCCAGGTTCTCGCGCAGCCACCCCTGGTCGTCGGGGCTCAAGGCCTGCGAGCACCAGACCCGGAACGAGTTGGGAGCCATCTCCACCTTGTTGCGCAGCACCACCCGGCTATCCAGCATCAAGCGCAGCAGCAGGTGGGCGATCTCCAATCGATGGCTGCCCTCGGTGCGCCCCTCGATGGTCTCCTCGAGCGCTTTCTCCAGCTCGCGCAGCCAGCTCACCGCTTCAGGTCGCTCAGCCGCAGCTGCCCGCAGGCGGCCGCGATGTCGCCGCCCTTCTCCTGGCGCACCGTGCACTTGATCCCACTCTGCTCCACCACTTCCTGGAAGGCCCGCACGCGGGCCGGGCGGCTGCGCTTGTAGCGCACCCCCTCGATCGGATTCCAGGGGATCAAGTTCACCAGCGAGTGCATCCCCGAGAGCAGACGCACCAACTCGTGGGCCTCTTCCACCGAGTCGTTGATCCCGTCGAGCAGCACGTACTCGAAGGTCACCCGGCGCCCGGTGGCCTCCTGGTATTCGCGGCAGGCCTCCAGCAGAGCCGTGAGCTTCCACTTGCGATTGACCGGCATGATCTTCTCGCGCAGCGCGTCGTTGGTGGCGTGCAGCGAGATAGCCAGGCGCAGGGGCAATTTCTCTGCGGCCAGGTCGCGGATGCGCGGCACCAGTCCGGAGGTGGAGACGGTCAGGTGGCGCATCCCGATCCCCAGCCCCTCGGGAGAGTTGATCATGCGCACCGCCCGCAGGGTGTTGCGATAGTTGTGCAGCGGCTCGCCGATCCCCATGAAAACCACGTTGGCCACCCGCTCGCCCTGCTCGTCCAGGCGTTTTTGGATCTGCAGCACCTGGTCCACGATCTCCCAGGTGGCCAGGTTGCGCCGCAGCCCCAGCTTGCCCGAGGCGCAGAAGTCGCAGGCCATGGCGCAGCCCACCTGGGTGGAGATGCACACCGCCACCCGCCCTGGACCCAAGTCCTCGCCCAGGTAGTGCATGCGCACGCTCTCGATCACCTCGCCATCTGGTAGCGTGAACAGGTATTTGGTGGTCTCCTGCTCGGAGTGGAGCTCCTCCTTGAGTTGCAGCTCGGGGATTTCGGCCTTCTCGCGCAGGCGCGAGCGCAGCTTGAGCGAGAGGTTGGTCATGCGCTCGAAGTCGGTCTCGCGGGCGGTGTAGATCCAGCGCAGCAGCTGGCGGGCCCGGAAGGCCGGCTCGCCCAGCTCGCGCACGAAGGCCACCAGCTCGTCCGGGGTGAGATCCTTGAGGTTCATCTTGCTCACAGGTCCATCCCCGTGATACGCAGCGTGCCAGCCTTGTCGCGTTGCATGGTGAAGGCCCCCAGCCGCAACCGGATAGGGGGCGTGGGGGTGCCGTCGGACTCTTTGAAGACCAGGCTGTCGGACAGGATGATGGGCACCGAGGAGATCACCCGGAATGAGCCGTCCTTGAGGGGCTCAAAGCCCAGGAACTGGTCGTTGAAGGGCTCGAGCCGGAAGTCGGGATGGCTGAGCAAGTCTTCATGGAAGGCCCGAAAGGCATCGCGGATCTCTTGCGCGCGCCCCTGCGCGTCGCCCTGGGCCGAGGCCTCCACGGCCGGAGCGATGAGGGCCATCACCCGGTCGACCTGGCGCGATTCGTAGGCGGCGTAGAGCTCATTGAGCAGAGCTCGGGCCGCCGTCTGGTCGGCCTCAGGCACCGGGACAGGCTGGGCCAGCGCGAGGCAGCCCAGCAGAAAAAAGAGGATACAGGTTTTCACGGTGCCGGTATTATACGCCACAAGCCCGATCGGTGCCAGGGTCCTGGGAGGTTCCGGGAGAGGGTTCTCCGACCCGTCGGGGGACTGTGTCCAGCTCCGCCCGTCAACAGTCGTCCTTGGGCGGGCTTCGTCGAAAGCGCAGGTTCCCCGGGCTCTACCCTGATCTCAGGCGCACGCGCTGGTCAGCGCACCACCCGCCCGGCCCGATACACGGGAGCGGCCTGGGTGGGTCGAGCACGACCGTTGTTGTAGGGCCGGGAGTGGTTGTGATAGGTGGGGCGGGGGGCGCAGGAGCCATTGTTGTAGCCGCCGCCGGGATAGGTGTAGCCCTGGTTGTAGCCGTAGGGATAGGAGTAGCCGGGGCCAGGGTTGTAGCCGTTGGGATAGCAGCCCGTGTTATAGCCCGTGTTGTAGTTGTAATAGGGCTGCACCGGGTAGCTGTAGCCCGGCTGATAGTAGACGTAGCCCGGCTGGTAGTAGACGGGGTAGCTCTGATACACGGGATACGGATACCCGGTGCCCACGCCGATCTGGACCGAAACGCCGGTCTGGGCGGGTGCCGGTAAGGTCAGGCAGCACAGCAGTGCGGCCAGAATCATCAATCGCCTCATAAGGACCTCCTGCAGGTTGGTCTGCTCCGAGTCTAGCCCCTGTAAGAGCCAGGAACATTGCTGAAATGTTAAATCCGCATATGAGTTCTGCTTGAGGAGGTGCTGTGTCTCGCGTGCGTGTCTCCGGTGGGGGTATCCACCCGCGGGGCGCTCGCCATCGGTCAGTAAGTGTGTTCGCCGTCTCGTGAAGTCCGTGCGGGTCCAACGCGACCTCATGCGTGCGCGTTGCTCCCGCGTTGCTCCCGCACGCCGCTATGTGCTGGCTTCCGCCGCCGGCGCCGAGCTCGACCGCGAAACCTGCGCCGAGGCCAGTGTGGTCATCTCCAACCAGGACGAGCACGCTCTGGAGGGCAAAGCAGCTCCGGCTGATGCGGCGTGATCGGTTCACCTGCCCCGCTCCGGGGTCGCACTCGCGATGCGTAACTGCAGGCCCAGACGTGGTGTTTCACTCGCGCGGGGGACGAGAACCTGATCATGCCGTGCGTGGCCACCTGCGACTGGTGCACCGGGGTTACCTGCGCATCAGCGGGCAGGTGGGAGCGCATCCGCCTACCCGTCGACCGGGCCAGAGCCCTCGGCGTGGCTATCCCTTGCCGAGGATGCGCCGCACCGCCTGCAGAAAAGGCTCGCTCAGCGCCTCTGGACCTGATCCGAAGTTGAGGTGGGCTCCGTCCGAGCGCCACTCTCCGAGCACCGTCCGCTTCTCTCCCTGGAGATCGAGCGAGTGCTCCAGGGTAAGGATGCGGGCCGCCTCGGGGCCCTTATCGGCAGGCCAGACCAGACACAGGAAGTGGGCTTCCGGCACCTCGCCGGGCGGAGGCAGACGGATCAGAGCCCCCTGCCAATCGTCGAGTCGCACCGGCTCGAGGGCCAGCCCGTCGCTGGCCAGGCTCTCCTGGCAGGCCATCCCGACCTCCTTCCAGAGCGCGATCAGGTGGGGGAGGGCCTCCGGGCCGGAAAGCACACGGGCCACTGCCGCCGGGTCCTCGAAGAACCAGCGCGGAAAGACCCGGTGAGCGAACATGTAGGCTTGCACGCCGGGCAGTTATCCTTCGGGGGGATTTCTCCTACCGGGGAGCCCTACTCGTCTCTGCGCTAGCCCTGGAGCAGGCGCGCAGCTTCCTGTCGACCGTGCAGGCGAGCGTAATCAAGTGCCGTATCACCCTCCTCGTCCTTCGCCATCCGGTCGGCACCCAGCTCAAGCAGCAAAGTCAGGTTGTCCAACAGCCCGCTGGCTGCCGCGGCCATCAGCGGGGTGGCTCCGTTCTGGTCGTTGTGCAGCTCCACCCCGACCTCCCCGACCAGCAGGCGGATCATTTCCGGCACCGGCTCGGTGCAGGCCAGGTGCAGTGCCGTGTTGCCGTCCTGGTCGGTGGCGCCCGGGTCCACTCCCAGCTCCAACAGGACCCGAGCCGCCTCCAGATGGTTCTGCCAGGCACAAAGGTGCAGTGCGGTCTGGTCGGTCTCGGTGACGGCCTCCAGGTCGGCCCCCCGACCGGCCAGGAGCCGCAGCATCGCGGCATGGCCTTCGTCAGCGGCCAGTAACAGCGGTGTCCAGTCGAAGGGATCTTCGGCATTGACATCCGCACCCAGGTCGAGCAGGCGGGAGGCCAGCACCAAGTTGCCCGTGACCGCCGCCCCCATCAGCGCGGTACGGCCCATTTCGCCCACCTGGTCGACCTCCGACAGATGCTCCAGGGAGCGGCTCAATCGGGCCAGGTTGTAAGGATCCTGGAAGCTCTCCCGGGCCTGCAGCAGCATCTCCTTCCAGCCTTCGGAAACACCCGGCTGCCCCTCGGCCTCGGCCCATGCCAGCACCGCGCGGGCTTCGGTCTCGGCTTCCTCCTGGCGCAGCAGGTGGACCAGGGCCTGGAAGCGCAGTGTCCGCAGAGGCAAAAGCACCGAGCCCTCGGGCTCGAAGCGGCTCCGGTTGGCATCCAGCCACTCCAGGGCGGTTTCCGTGTGGGGATTGGAGAGCTCCTCGAATGTCCCCTCCAGCAACTCGACGAACTGGTCGCGCAACGTCTCGTGAGCCTGGGGCAGGCGCCTGGAGGCCAGTGCCAAGAGCAGCGAGAGCAGCACTCCCAACTCGTCGGTGCGCCGCGTTCGAGCGGCCACGATCACCGACGAGCGCAGCCAGGTCAGGAAGAAGCGCAGCGGCACCCGAATCGTCCCGCCCGGAGCGAAAATGGCGCAAAGAGTCCGCCAGGCATCCTCCAGGCGGCCCATGCGATCCAGGCAGGAGGCCTGTCCCCAGCGCATCATCAGTTGCAGCAGCCGGCTCTCCTCGTTGTGGGGCAGGAATCGCTGCAGGGCGGACTCGTAGGCGGCCAGTCCCTCGGCCAGCAAGTCCCGATCACACAGGGCTGCGGCCTGCTCGAAGGCCTGCAGGGCTGCTCCGGCGAGAGAAAGATCGAGCGGGTCCTCGTCGTGCAAGGTGACCTGGATGCTCAACAGCTCGGGCCAACTCGCTTCCAGCACCAACCGCCAGGGGCCTTCCTCCTCGTTCGGATCGCGACCGGCGGCCTCGGCCCTGGCTTCCCACACCGACAGCCCGGCTTCGTCCTGAGCCAGGGCGAAGTGGTCACAGACCTCCTCGGCGAACTCAGCGGCCTGATCGCCGCTCAGGTGCTCGAAGCAGGCCTCGCGCAGCACCTTCACGCGCTCCCAGGCAGCCTTCGCGGCGGGGTGCCCCTGCAGCGGGCCAGCCTTGTGGGTCAGCTCGAACAAAAACAAGAGCGCCGGGGCCAGCACATACCAGGCGTTGCGGGCGGGAGCCAGGTCGCCCAGCCGCTCCACCCACTCGGCTGCAAAGGCCACCGGAGCCAGCCGCGGTCCGCCACAATCGGGCCCGAAGGCGGCCATCAGGGCCTCCCAGGAGGTCGGCCCCTCGCTCCGCTGGGACACCCCCAGCTGCGACCAGTGCCAGAAGGTCAGCTCCAAGCTTCCCGGGGGAGGCTGCTGGTGGCCCAGCGCCGCTCGGTACTGCTCCATCTCGCCAGACTCCCGGGCTTTCTGCCAGCACTCCTCGACCGGCCCTCCCGGTTGCTCGGTCAGGGCCTGGAAGACGTCCCAGCGAATGCGGTCAAGTCCGGCCGGGGTCGGGATCCACCGCAGGCCCACAAAGACTTTGTCACTCACCATGGTGGCTTGCTTCGCAACCGCCTGGCCGGTAGCCTCCGAGGGCCAGAGCATGCCGTGCAATTTCGTCCACCAGGCCTTGAGCCCGGCCAGTCGATCAACTGTCGTGACAGGCGGAGGGCCTTGCACGAAGGCCCTCTCCGCCTCCCCCGTCCGGCGCAGGGGATGAGCTTGACGGATCATCAGCAACAAATCGAACGTTTGATCGAGGTTTTAATCGGCATGAAATCGGGAAAAATCCCTGCTCCGCCTCTTGCGTTTCGCATCCGATCTGGCCTATAATCTTAACAAGAGCCAGGGAGCCCCGCCAGTTGAGGGAAGACGGCTGGTGAGCGTGCTCGGGTTCTTGCTGTCTGTCGTTTCCACTGCACCCACCCAGCGACCGCTATTGCCCTGCGCGACTTTGCTCGCGTTGCGACCCTCTTGCTACCGCATTGCCCAAGAAAGGAGCACTGTACCCATGTCCGACGAGACCGAAACCACCCCGGAAGCGACCGAAGCTGCCGCCGAGGAGACCGCTCCCGAAGAGACCCCGGAGCCTGCTGCCGAGGAAGCAGCAGCTGAAGAGCCCGCTGCCGAGGAAGCCGCTGCGGAGCCTGCGGCCGAGGAAGCCGCTGCCGAGGAGCCTGCTACCGAGGAAGCTGCCGCCGAGGAGCCTGCTGCCGAGGAAGTAGCAGCTGAAGAGCCCGCCGCCGAGGAGGCCGCTGAGGAGCCTGCGGCCGAGGAAGCCGCTGCCGAGGAGCCTGCCGCCGAGGATGCTGCCGCCGAGGAGCCTGCTGCCGAAGAGGCCGCCGCCGAGGAGAAGGCTGAGGAATAGGCCTGAGCCGGCCGCTCTTCCCGCGGTCGGCCCGGGTCTCGATCCCCAATGGGCGCCCCGCTTCCCCGGGGTGCCTTCTTCTTGCCGGGAAACTCCGCTTCAGGGCACGATGCTGAGCCCCCGTGGTTCAGACGGCCCCGTGGGCCGAGTCTCCTCGGCCCTGGGAGACAGGCGCCGTTGGGGGAGTGCTGCTGTTCTTGCACACGAGACAGGAGGACCGAGCGCCGGGTCCCGGCAGGTGAAGGCTGGCTCGACGCAAACCACCTTTCCCCATGGCCGTTGACGCCCAGATGCTCTCCACTCTCGAGCTGTTACACTACTGCCAGCGCTTTCGCGACACGCTGTTCGCCTTCTGCTTCGAGCGCTGGGAGGACTGTGACGAGGTCTTGCTCGACCTGCGCGTTCTGAACGCCGCCCGCATCCGCCAGGTGCTCTTTTGTACAGCCGACTCCCGCCTGGAGCGCAAGCTCGAGCTCTGGAATCGTTCCGGTGAGCGCTTCCTGACCGTGCCTGCTCGGGGGGGCGACTTGACCACGGCCGCCTTCATCGGGCGGCTGCAGACCGAGCTCTCAGCCGGCAACGTGCCTTTGGTGGCCCTGGGCGAGCCCGGGATCGAGCGCGAGATCCTCCACTGCGCCGTGGCCCTGGGGGCCCGCAAGGTTTTTTTTCCCGGCTCGCTGGCCGGGCTCGAGCTGGGCGGGCGCTTTCGCTCCTATCCCACCGTGGCCGAGCTCGAGCAGGCCCTGGCCGAGCGAGTCCCCCTCAACCTGTCCGAGCAGCGCCTGCGCTTTCTGCTCGAGCAGCAAGAGCTGCACCGGGTCGATCTGGTGCTGGTGCAGGCCCGGCGCGGAGCCATTTTCGAGGAAGTCTTCACCCACTCGGGCTCGGGCACCCTGTTCACCCGCGAGTACCCCAACGTGCTGCGGGCCGCCGTCGAGACCGACGTGCGCGACATCTTCGCCCTCATGCAGCCCTACGTGGACGAAGGCACGCTCAAGCCCATCACCGAGGAAGAGCTGCTGGAGATGGTGCGCTCGTTTATGGTCTACTCGGTCAACGAGCAAATCGTGGCTGCTGCCGCCGTGCTCGAGCATGAGGACTGCTATGAGCTGGGCAAGCTCTGCACCCTGCCCCGTTACCAGGCCCGGGGGCGCGCCCGCGAGCTGGTCCGGGCCATTCTCGACAAAGCCCGCCGGGATGGCAAGCGGGCCGTCTTCGCCCTGACCGTGCAAGACTACGTGGCCGAGTTCTTCGAGCGCCTGGGCTTTGTCCGGGTGCCCCGCGAGAGCCTGCCCTCGAGCTGGCAGGCCGGCTACGACTTCAGCCGCCCCTCTCGGGCTTATCTGCATTCGCTCGCATAACGGCCGGGGTGCATGAGCTGCGTGCCATTTCTCGGCCCGTGCAGCGAAGAGCGCGCTCCCGAGTCAGAGCCATCCTCCAACAAAGTCAAACAGGCTGGTTCTCTCGGCAGGAGGACCTGGTCGTGCGGCGCCCAATGCCACCCGGTGAGCCTTCAGGTAGCCTGCGAGCCGGGCCAGCTCCGCTTCCTGCGGTATCCCTTTGCCCCCGCCCGCTGCACCGTGGGGAGAGCATGGAGATCGCCTGGCGCGGGTTCAATCGTTAACCCGTCTCGACTCACGGGAGCCTGCAGGTTGTGGCGCTGGAACGACGCCCCGAGGATG
>QWHO01000637.1 GCA_021404945.1 bacterium CPR1 | reverse complement strand
GTGCAGGCGGGTCGGCCCCTGGCTGAGGCCACCGCCGAGCTGGGCAGTTTGCTGGGGGTCATCCGGTCGCTGGGCGAGGCCAACAAGCTGGCCGTGCTCGGGGAGTATCCGGGCCTTGACGGAGAGCGGCGCCAGAGCCTGCAGAGCCTGCTGAAGGCCGGGCTGCCCACGGGCGTGGTGCTGCAGAGCCTGAAGGTCTTCGGCCCCGGCCACGAGCCCGCTCTCCTGGCCCTGGCTGGCTACGGGCGCGACTTGAGCCCCGCGGTAGCCGAGCGCCTGCAAGCCAGCGTCAACGTGCAGGGGTCCGAGTCGGCGGACCGGCTCGTCGGGGTGGCCGGCGGCCTGGCCGCCCGGAAAGCCTCCCTGGAGGTGGTCCAGGAGGCGCTGGACTACTCCGATTCCGGCCCGGCCGGACGCTCCGGGCTTTTCGGCCAGGCGCTCGCTCTGGGGGCCCCTCCGGCCGAGGCCGGCCAGCTTGCCGAGCAACTGCTCAAGGTCGGGGGCAGCGCCAACGCCGAGCAGCGCCTGGAGGCCCTGAAGGTGACCGGCGCTCTGGGAAGCTGGGGCAAAACCACCCTGGAGTGCGCTCTGGGCCTGAACCGGGTTCTGGTCAGCCAGCTCTTGCTGGGCTGTGGCCTGGAATCCTCGACCGCGGTGCTCAGGCAGGTGGTCTCGTCGCTGAGACTGCCGGCTAGCTCGGGTGTGAATCAGGAGCTCTTGACCCGGCTCGAGCGAGAGAGCGACAAGCTGACAGCCTGGTTGCCGCTGGCCGAAGGCTCGGGTCACAGCCAGGGCTTCCTCAAGGTGATGGAGCGTCTGCACGGCGCGCCGGCCACCTTGCTCAGGCGCTACCAGAAGGTCCGCGAGGGGGGCTGCCGGCCCGAGGAGGCGGTGGAGATTCTGGCCACCATCAACGAGCCGATCGGGCGCAGCAAGCGTGAGGAGCGCATCGCCGCCCTGGACCGCCTGCTCGAGGTGAACGAGCAAGACCAGCGCAGCTGGCTGCGCAAGACCATGTCCAACATGATGGGCCGCACCGAGGTCAGCAGTCATCAGTGTCTCTCCTCGCTGGTGCGCATCTATCGCAAGCTCACCGAGTTCGGACGCATGCCCGCCGAAGCGGCCGAGACCGTGGCCGGCATCTATTCGGCCGAGCAGTCCAAGGGCGTGACCCGCGAGGCGTTGCACAAGCGTTTGGAGGAGCTCGAGGAGGTGGCCCGGATGGACATCCGGCCGGACAACAATGCCACGGTCCTGCTCGACAAAGACGGCAAGATCATGTTCAGCGGCGTCACCTTGAAGAAGCGCCAGCCGCGCCCGACTCCGTAGACCCGAGCTCGGAGTGCCGTGATGAAGCAGTCAGGAGGATTGCCAGGTGGAACTCCGTCCAATCGATTCGGGTCATCCGATCACCCCGGTCAGCCGGCTCGGCTCGACCCGGATCGAGCCGATCGATCCGAGCCGGGTCGCGGCCATGAGCTCGGAGCAGATTCGCGCTCTGGAGGCCTATAACAACCAGGTCCTGGGTGACGTGGAGAAGGTGCGCGGCCTGGGTGGGCTGGGAGGTCTGGGCTCGGCTGGGCCTGCCACCGAGCAGAAAGACGTGGTGGAGATCGAGGTCGTTCAGGGCGCCTCCAGGGTTAAGGCCCGGATGCGCAAGCTGGGGGTGGGCTCCTACGACGTCGAGGTCGGCTCGGACAAGTTCCGCATGACCTTGTCCGCCTCGCTCGACGGCCAGGCCGAGCAGTTCGCGCGTGAGCTCTTGCAAGAGTATGTCAAGATTCCCCAGCATATGCGCCACGTTCTCAAGGAAGTTCGCATCAACGATGGCCCCAACCCGGCTGACAAGGAATGGGAAAAGCGATATGGCATTCCCGGTTTTTCCAGCGCCGCCGCGGCTGGCAACGGAGGGATTACCTTTTTCAACGGGGCCAAGCATCAGGGTCGATCGACGATCGCCCACGCTTTCGTCCATGAGTTCGGCCACCTGGTCGGACAGCAGGTGGAGGAGAATCAAGACACCTGGCTCGAGTGGCTCCTGCCCCGGCGCTTTGACAGCCAGCGCTACCCGGACGGCTGGGAAAAGGCCATGAAGGCGGATGGTAAGGCGGTCGATGGGGGTCAACCCGTGGTCGGGGCTGACGGAAAGGAGCGCCAGTATTCCGAGAGCTCGCCCGCTGAGGACTTTGCCGAGGCGTTCCAGGAGTATGTCAAGGCCCATCTCCAGGGCAAGGAGGCCCTGGCCAAGTTTCAGGCGACCTACCCCTACCGGGCCAAGATCCTGGCCGACATCTTCTCGGGGAGGCAGAAGGTCTGATGCGCACCATTCGCTTTGAGACCGCCGGGTCAGACCAGGTGCAGGAGGTGAGCGTCAGCGAGCTTCCTGCCGAACAGCAGGCCGTCTATCGCAAAGGCGGCAAGGCGGTGGATCCCTGCGAGGATGCCGACGAGGTGGTGCCGATCGTGCGCGTGCTCATGATCCCCCGGGACGCCTCCGGCCAGGTGGTGACGAAGGAAGAGGCCAGCGAGATCGTGATTCAAGAGTTCGGCGAAGGGCGCCACCCCCTGAGGGAAACAATTCTCTTGCGCAACTAGGAGCGCAGCCGGAAACCCCCTTGACACGGTTTTCCGGCTGCGCGACGCCCCAGCATATTGTGCTAGAACCCTGTCAGCTTTCTTTCATCCCCCCGCGGTAGATTGAGCTCGGGAGGGAACTGAACATGCTGATACC
>QWHO01000112.1 GCA_021404945.1 bacterium CPR1 | reverse complement strand
CAGAGAGTCATCCCGCCACTGGGGCTGGAACACCCGGCTCGCCAGCCAGGCAGTCTCGCGCTCGTTGGGCCGCCAGCCGTGCTCGTTGGCGGCCTAGATACAGGGACAGCTGGTAATAGAGCCCGTGTTCACTCGTCTCGTCTTTGACTCCGTACCCGCCCACCCAACGGTCGGCGGGGTCGGGTCGGTTTTCCCGGGTACTCTGTTTTTCAGCCAGGGGCGCGCACACGTGAAGCGGATACCTGCTTTCGAAGTCAGCTCCCTGGTAGAGTTCGGCGCCGCCTCTTCGGGCTCCGCTGCCCGGTGGTCAAATAAGAGAAAATTGCCTCGTGCTCGAGGAGCGTGGAGTCCAGCGCCCTTATCCGCCCTGACAGAGCAGCATCAGCAGGTCAGCGGTGGTGTGGAGCGGGACGCCCGCTCCTTCAAAGTCCTTATCGTTCGTCCAGACGGGATGGCCCAGCTCGAGCGCCAGAGCCAAAAGCTCCTCGTCCTTGAGGTCGGAGATCCTCTGCTTGGCCTCGGCCAGGCGGTGTGCATAGGCCGCCGGTCCGTAAACGGTCAGGGGCAAGAGCAACAGGTTCTCTTGCATGAACTCCGCAGGCACCCGGCGCTTCGGGTCGTCTGGAAGGTCACGCCAGGGGCCAGGAAGAGCTGCAAGGCTTTAAAGCCGAAACGATGGCGTTGGCGTCAACGACGAGGTCGGCGGGAAGACTGTGGAACGGCCTGGTTGACGCCATCCTGACGCTGGAAGAGTCTCCCGAGCGCTGCCCGGTGGCGCGCGAGTCTGTATATTTCCAGCCCAAGATCCGCCAGCTGCTCTACGAGGACCACCGGATACTCTTCACCGTGAGCCGCAAAACGGTCTTCGTGCTTCACATCCGTTACGCTGGCCGCGAGGACTTCGACCCGAGATCTCTGGGCGCTCCGGGACCCTAAACTGCGCAGTTCGCTGAGAGAGGGGCTTTGTTCGGCATCCCGAACTTCTTCGCGTGGGCTTAATATCGCTGTACAGCCGATTTGCTACGTCACATAAGGCCGGGAACATGACCAGCAAGACCACCGAGACGGGCAGCGGCACCAGCACGGACGACCGCACCAGCTTCGTGGTGGGCACCATCACCAATGGCTCCAGCACGGTCTCCTCGGTCTCGACCGCCGACCTGGCCCTGCTGGCGGTGGGTGAGAATTTCGCACGCGGGTCTCAGTCAATGCCGAACAAATTTTCTCAAAATGAACCGCCGGTTCAAAAATCGAAACAAGCAAGACCGCAGCGAAGCGCATTCAGAGCCCAGTGGCGAGCACGAGCCTGGCAGACTTACCAAGAATCGCCACGACGTTGAGAGCGTTTACCGAGAGATTTGATCTGCACCTGGACAAAGGCCTGCTCCGTAGACTAAACTAAGTTTAGTTTGGAGGTGCGCCTGCTTGGAAACCGTCAACATCCATGCGGCCAAGACCCATCTCTCCAGGTTGCTGGAGGAGGTCAGCCAGGGAAAGACCATCATCATCGCCCGGGCCGGAAAGCCCGTCGCGCGGCTGGTCCCCTATGAAGAGCCCGCGCCCCGCAGGCCCGGGTTTTTGAAAGGTCGCATTCGAATTGCCGACGACTTTGATGCACCTTTGCCCGACGATCTGCTCGGGCTCTTCGAGTCGTGAAGCTGCTGCTCGATACCCAGGTGTATCTGTGGTATCTGCAGGACTCGCCGCGACTGACCCTCCTGGCTCGTGGCCACATCTTGAATGCTCAATCCGTTGTAGTCAGTGCGGCGTCGATCTGGGAGGCCGCCATCAAGGTCGGAACGGGCAAGCTCGAGGTCGACCCCCTGGATCTGATCGCCGGAGTCGAAGGGAGCGGGTTCACGCACTTACCGGTGACCGCTCACCATGGCGCAGCTGTGGCCGCCCTCCCTCCCCTTCATCGCGACCCGTTCGATCGCTTGCTGGTCGCCCAGTCTGTTTGCGAGTCTGCCAGGCTCCTGACCGCCGACACGCAACTGGCTCGCTACCCTGCAGACATCCTGATGGCCTGAAACCAGTTACGGCAAGAACGGGCTCTCCAACCGAGGGTGGTTGGGCTCCAGCCCGCGCAACCGCTCCTCCCACGGCTTTCCCAGAAAGACCATCAGGTAGACCAGTGGCCCGTGTCGAGGAACGCGCCGCAAGAGCGGGGCAGCCAGCTCGCGCGCCTGCTTGCCCCGCCCCTCGAGGGCGGCCAGCCAGGCGGCGCTGGCCCGGCCCAGGAAGGTGGTGGGGTCCATGCGGTGGCAGCGCGAGAAGTGGCGCAAGGTTGCCCGGCGAATCCCGTTGATGCAGACCTCCCAGTAGGCCAGGTGAAAATGCGGCACCTGCTCCTCCGGTGCCCAGCGCTGGCAGCGCACGAAGTCGCGCAGGCTCTTGTCGAAGTCGCCCGCCAGCCAGGCCAGCTGGCCCTCGTGCCAGGCGTGGTCGGCCGAGTCTTGCTGCAGCCAGTTGGCCCTCCACAAGAGCTTCTCGGCCTCGTGGTAGTGGCCTTGCTCGGCCTGACCCAGGGCCAGGCGGCGCCAGGCCTCTCCCCAGTTGGGCCAGGCCTTCAGGCAGCGTTTGAAGCCTTGCTCGGCGCGGGCGAACTGGCCACGCTCCAGGGCAAGGCATGCCAGGCTGAAGATGGCCTCCTTCGACTCGGGCGATAGACCATCGCTCACGTGGAGGTCGAAGGCACCGCCCTGATAATCCAGGGCGCGCAGCCGGGCTCTTCCCCGGGCCAGCCGGGCGCCCGGGTCGTGGTCGGGATAGCCGGGCAGCTCGCTCTGCCCGTGGCGCACCAGCAGCTCGCCCTGCCAGGCGGCCAGCTCGTAGCTCAGGTCCCGGCGGCGCAGCTGGCGCACGCGTTTGAAGCCTTCCTGGAGGCGCTCGTGGCCCAGCGCCAGGCGGGCCAGGCGACCGCGCACCCAGTGATCCAGCGGGTCGCGCCTCAGGATATGGCGGTACTCGCGCTCGGCGCGGTCGAAGAAGCCTTTCTTCTCCAGCTCCCAGGCCTCCTCGACCTGCTCGGAGCGGCCCGGGAAGGTCATCATGGCGGCCTTCTGGCGAAAATCCAGGTAGCTCAGCTCCAGGGGGGACATCGAGCCGGGGTAGCCCATGAGGCAGAAGGCGTCCTCGTAGAACTTCAGCCCGTCGTTGTGCTGCAGGCCCAGCAGGGCGTGGCCCAGCTCGTGGGCCACCACCGACTCCAGGTAGAGGTCCTCGGGATCGGCTTGGACCAGGGCCAGCCGGCTGCCTCCGTAGCCCCGATTGGCCCGCCAGGGCGCTTCCCCCGGCACCACCACCAGGACAGCCTGCTCCTCGCTCAGGCGCTTGAGGCGTGCCAGCCGGGCCACTGCCTGCTTGTTGGAGCGCAGCACGTGAGCGCTCAGCTCCTCGAAGTAGAGCGGACCGCGGGCTTTGCTCGGCTTGAGAGCCCAGCGCGAGTAAGGGAGCTCGCGCTCGAACCAGCTCTTGAGCCCCTCGGTGGCCAGCTCTCCCAGGACGTGCACTTTGAGCTGCATCGCTCGTTCGCGACCACTGTACTGACGCCACTCGATCAGGCTCCCGGCGCGCAGCTCGCGCAGCCTTCCCAGCACGACCGGGGAGCAATAAGGGCGCCTGATGCGCTCGGCCTCCTCGTGGCGAGCGAGCCGCTCGAGCCAGGCCGCCCGCAACAGGTCGGCGCGCTGGCGAAAGTCGGGGTCGATCTTCTCCAACTCGGCCAGAGCGGCGGCCAGATCCCCCTCCAGGGCCAGCGCCTGGGCCTGACGCCAGCGCGACCAGAGGTAGCCCGGATCCTCCTGCAGAGCCTTCTTCAGATCCCGGCGGGCGGCCGGCTGGTCGCCCCGGCGCAGGAAGATCTCGGCCCTCTGGTGGTGGCCGTAGGCGCCTCCCACCCTGGCATAGAGGTCCAGGGCCTGCTCCATCTTGCCCAGGCGGGCCGCCAGTGCAGCCTTCTCCTCAGGGCCCTCGGCCAGCCGGTAAGCCCTGTGGATCTGCCCCCGCAGGCGGGCCTGGCGCAGCTCCTCGGTCCGCAGCACCTCCTCCGGCGAGCCCGACCGGCGAGCCTTCTCCAGACAGCGTTCGGCCAGCCGGAAGGCACCCACCTGGGCCGCCAGGTGGGCCAGGCGGCACAACTGCGGCACGCTCTCATTCTCGTCGCACAGGCGGCGGATCCAGCCCAAGCCGAGAGGGCGCTCCTCGTTGAGGAAGGCCAGGGTGGGCAGCAGCCCTCGGATGGGCCGCTCGTCGGAGCGGGCCAGGGCAGCATTCAGGGCGTCGCGGGTGCGGCTTTGCTCGAGCAGGTCAAGAATTCGGCGCATCCGAGCGCTCCTTGAGCAATCCCACCACGAATCGGCCCACCTCGCGAACCTCGCGGGCGGTCAGGTGGGAGAAGCCCAGGCTGTGGAAATAGTCCTTCTCGTCCTCGTCGTGATGCGAGCTGAGACAGGTGGCCTCCACCGACAGGTGCGGATAGTGCGAGTAGGGGCCGAAGAGGCAGAGCACCTCGGCTCCCTCGGTCAGCGGCTGGGAAGAGCGCAGCAAAACCCCTCCCATTCCCACGTTCACGACCCGTCCTTCGGTCAGGAGCTGGTTGGAGTGCAGCTCGCGCACCTGGGCCCGCAGGGAGGTGGCCAGGCGGACATACTTGCGTCGCTGCAGGCCCCGCTCGTCGTCCAGGCCCAGCTCGTCGAGGATGACCCGCACCCAGCTGTCTGGCGCCACTGTCTGGTAGCGAAGGCCCGCGTTGTATCCCCCGCTGATACGCTCGCGGCACCACACCACCTCGCAGGTCAGGCGGTTCTGCTCCAGGCCCGGATAGGCCGAGGCCACCTGCACCTGGCTTCCCTGCTTGAGCCGGCGCACGTCTTCGACGCGCATCCCGTTGAGTCCGATGTCCACCACGTAGGCCCGGTCGGGTGGTCCCTCGCCGCTCTCGATCTGCACAGGGTAGCGGCACAGCACCCGGATGCGGCTGCGCAGCTCCTCACCCGGCTTTGTGCGCGGAGCCAGGGCGATCTGGCGCAAGCCCTCCAGGAACTTGTTGAGCATTTGGCTGGATCGTTTCTCGCCCCGGCGGGGCTTCCTTCTCTCCAGGATGTACGGGCGAGTGAGGCGCCCATGTGCACCCGACTCGGTCGCACCCACCAGGCAACGCGCCCATGGGGCACCCGCCCCGCCCGCCGGCCAGCAAAGCTTCAGCGAGCCACCAGCACCTGGTCGTGCCCCTCGTTGTGAGCCTCGATGCGGGCCGCCTGCTCGCGCGGCTGCACGTGCCAGAACTCGCCCAGGGTGACCTCCCAGCGGCGCAGAAGGTCGCCGGCACGCTGGCTGCCGGTGCGCTCGGCGTGCAGCTCCACCAGCTTGCGCAGGCGGTCAGCTGCCGCGCCGGGCGCGAGCCGCACGGCCTCCACCAGCTCGCCGTTGATCTTGGCCAGCGAGCTGCCGGTCGGGTCGAACAAGAAGGCCTCCCCGCCCGTCATGGCGGCCCCGAAATTGCGTCCGATGGTGCCCAGCACCACCACCGCGCCGCCCGTCATGTACTCGCAGGCGTGCTCGCCCGCTCCCTCCACCACCGCCGTGGCGCCGCTGTTGCGCACGCACAGGCGCTGGCCGGCCCGGCCGGCGGCCAGCAGCGTGCCGCCCGTGGCGCCATAGAGAACGGTGTTGCCCACGATCCAGTTGCGGTGCGTGTCCAGGTGGAGCAGGCTCTGGGGGGGGCGGATCACGATCGTGCCTCCGCCCAGCCCCTTGCCCACGTAGTCGTTGGCCTCGCCCGTCAGCTCGACCGTCAGGCCGGTTACCCCGAAGGCGCCGAAGCTCTGGCCGGCGCTGCCCTCGAAGCGCACCGTGAGCGTCTCCTCGGCCAGCTCCGGATAGCGCGTGCCCAGCCAGCCCGAAAGGCGGGCCGGGACGGTGCGGTCGGTGTTATAGATGGTGAAGGGCCCGAGCCAGGCGCGCACGGCCTCGCCCCCTCGGAAGGCGTCCTCCACCATCTCGAACAGCTGGCCCTCCAGGTCGCGCCCGCGGGTGTCCTCGCGATTGCGCTCGCCCTGGTGGCTGCGGGCCTGCTCGTCGGTGGGTCGCACGAGCAGGGGGGAGAGATCAAGATGCCCCGCGTCCTGTCCGAAGACGACCTGATCGAGCAGCTCGCTGCGCCCGATGACCTCTTCCAGGCTGCGACAGCCAAGGGAAGCAAGGAGCTCGCGCACCTGGTGGGCCACCCCCAGCATGAAGCTGACCACCGCCTCCGGGGTGCCCGGGTATTTGGCCCGCAGGTCGGGGCGCTGGCTGGCGATGCCGACCGGGCAGGTGTTGGTGTGGCAGCTGCGGGCCATCAGGCAGCCTTCGGCCACCAGGGCGCTGGTGCCGAAGCTGAACTGGTCCGCTCCCAGCAGGGCCGCCACCAGCACGTCTCGACCGGTCTGAAAACCGCCGTCCACTCGCAGCACGACCTTCTCGCGCAAACGGTTCTGGACCAGGGTCTGCTGGGCCAGCGAGAGGCCCACTTCCCAGGGCATGCCGGCGAACTTGATGGAGCTGAGGGGGGAGGCGCCGGTGCCGCCCTCGGCGCCCGAGATATGGATCACATCGGCGAATCCCTTGGCCACGCCCGCAGCCACTGTGCCAACACCGCTCTCGCTGACCAGCTTGACGGAGACGGCCGCTCTGGGGGAGAGGCGCTTGAGGTCGTAGATCAGCTGGGCCAGGTCCTCGATGGAGTAGATGTCGTGGTGGGGAGGGGGCGAGATCAGGGCCACTCCCGGCGTGGTGTGGCGGATGCGGGCGATCTCGTCGCTCACCTTGTGACCGGGGATCTGCCCCCCCTCGCCCGGCTTGGAGCCCTGGGCCATCTTGATCTGCAGCTCGGAGGCCGAGAGCAGGTAGGCGGGGGTCACCCCGAAGCGGCCCGAGGCGATCTGCTTGATCTTGCTGTTGGCCGAGGTGGCGTAGCGGTCGGGCTCCTCGCCTCCCTCGCCGGAGTTGGAGGCGGCCCCCAGGCGGTTCATCGCTTCGGCCAGGGTGCGATGAGCCTCGCTCGAGAGCGAGCCGTGGCTCATGGCGCCGGTGGAGAAGCGGGCCACGATGGACTCGGCCGGCTCCACCTCCTCGAGCGCCACGGGGGGACGGTGGCGCACGAAGTCGAGCAGGTCGCGCACTCCCACCGGGGGCAGCGCGGCCGCCAGGCGCAGGTAGTCGGCAAAAAGCGGTGGACCTTCGGGCAGCACCGCGAAGGGGCTCTCCTCAGGGCGCTCGAGAAGCAGTTTCTCGCCCTCGGCCACCGAGCGGTGCAGCGCTTTGACCAGCTCGGGGTGGAAGCGGTGCGCTTCGCCGTCGCGCTTGAACTTGTAGAACCCGTAGCTGGCCTGGCGGGCCAGCTCGCCGCTGACCTCGCCCTGGAAGGCCACCTGGTGCCAGCGGGCCTGGCTGGCGGCCAGCTCGTTCAGTCCCACCCCGCCCAGGAGCGAGTCGGTATGGGGGAAGTAGCGCTTGACCAGCTCGCGGCTCAGGCCCAGCGCCTCGAACACCTGGGCTCCCCGGTAGCTCGAGAGCAGCGCGATGCCCATTTTGGCCATCACCTTGTAGAGCCCGCGCTCGAGCGCCTCCACGAAGCTCTGCTGGGCTTCGGCCAGGGCCGGCATGCCCTTGCCACCGCCCTGCACCAGCTCACCGATGCTCTCGAAGGCAAGATACGGATAGACGGCGTCGGCCCCGTAGCCGAGCAGGCAGGCGAAGTGGTGCACCTCGCGCGGCTCGCCGCTGGCCACCACCAGCGAGGCGTCCAGCCGCAGCCCCGCCTTGAGCAGATGGTGGTGCAGGGCGCTGGTGAGCAAGAGCGAGGGCACGGGAGCGCGGAACGGGCTCACGTCGCCATCGTAGACCACGAGCAGCACGGCTCCCTGGCGCACCGCCTCCTCGGCCTGTCGGCAAAGGTCGGCCAGGGTCGCTTCCAGGGCCTGGGCACCCGTGTTGACGGGCCACACGGCTCGCAGCACGATGCTGGGGAAGCGCACCGGATCGAGGCTGTTCAGGTTCTGGAAGTCGGCCGGGCTCAGCACCGGTCCGGTCAGCTCGAGCAAACGGGCGTCGGGGCTGTCGGTGAGCAGGTTGGGACGGCGTCCGAGCAGGGTCCGCAGCGACATGACCAGCTTCTCCTTGAGCGGGTCGATGGGCGGATTGGTCACCTGGGCAAAGCGCTGGCGAAAAAAGTGAAAGAGCGGGCGGGGGAATCGGCTCAGGGGAGCGGGCGGGGTGTCGTCGCCCATGCTGCCCACCGGCTCGTTGCCGGTGGTGATCATGGGCCGCAGGACGGCGGTCTCCTCCTCGTGGTTGTAGCCGAAGACCAGCTTGCGGCGCACCAGATGGTCGGCCGAAAGGGGATCGAAGCGATCGCTGCGGGGCGCGACCGGCTCGGTGACTTTGCGGGGGAGGGGCTGCAGGCGGCTCTCGAGCCAACCCCGGTGGTCGAAGCTGGAGGACAGGTGGTCCTTGAGCTGGTGGTTCTCGAAGATGCGTTTCTGCCTGGTATCCACCAGCAGCACCTCGCCCGGGCCGAGCATCCCGCGCTGAGCGATGCGGCTGTCTTCCAGGCGCAACACCCCGGCCTCGGAGGCCGAGAGCACGATCTCATCGTGGGTGATCGTGTAGCGCACCGGCCGCAGGCCGTTTCGATCCAGCAGCGTGCCCACCACCTCGCCGTCAAAGAAGCTGAGCGCGGCGGGGCCGTCCCAGGGCTCCATGAAGCAGGCCAGGTAGGCGTACATGTCGCGCCAGCCGGGGGGGAAGTCGTCGGCGGGCACATTCTCCCAGATCTCGGGGATCATCATGAGCAGCGTGGGCAAGAGCTCCTTGCCGCTTCGGAGCAAGAACTCCAGCACGTTGTCGAAGGCCAGCGAGTCGCTCACGCCCTTGCGGATCACGCTGGCACAGCCCAGGGCCGCCTCGCGGGCTCGCATCCAGTTCCAGTTGCCCTGCAGGGTGTTGAACTCGCCGTTGTGGCAGATCAATCGGAAGGGGTGGGCCAGCTCCCAGGCGGGCATGGTGTTGGTGCAGTAGCGCTGGTGGAACATGGCCACGGCCGACTCGTAGGCCGGGTCGCTCAGGTCGGGGAAGAAGTTGCCCAGCTGGTCGGCCATGCAGAGGCCTTTGTAGACCACGGTGCGACTCGAGAGCGAAACTACGAAGAAGCCCGGGAACCTGTCCTCGGCGGCGCGGCGGGCGCGGAAGAGGGCGTTCTCGAAGTCGGGTTTGTCGCTGCGAGCCACGAAGAGCTGCTGGATGTGGGGACGCGAGCGCCGGGCGATGCTTCCCAGCGAGTCCAGGTAGAGCGGCACGTCGCGCCAGCCCAGGGGCTGGAGGCCTTCTTCCCGCAGGCACTCCTCCAGGGTGGTGCGGGCTCTGGTGCGTGCCCCCGCGTCCTGCAGGGGCAAGAACACCATGCCCAGCCCCAGGTCACCCGGCCCGGGTAGCCGTCGCTCGGGGTAGATCCTGGCGAACTCGCGCTGCAGAAGTTGATGGGGCAGCTGGGTGCTGACCCCGGCCCCGTCACCCGTCTTGCCGTCGCCGCCCAGGGCGCCGCGATGGGCGTGGTTGCCCAGCGCTTCCAGCGCCATGGTGATGATGTCGTGGCCCGGTGAGCCGCTGACGCGGGCCACGTAGCCGATTCCGCAGGCATCGTGCTGGTTGGAGAACATTCGCCCCCGGTTCTGCTTGCAGGGCAGGGTTCCTACCGAGCCGCACAGACCATGAACCATTTTCTCTTGCTCTTGCTTGCTTCATGGATCGCCCGTCCTGGTCTCACGCTGGAGGACGATCTGGGCCGGGCGGATCTCCCTCGGCGCCGCACTCCTGCTGATGAGGTAGAGTTGACCGGCCGGCAGGATCAGGCTGGCCAGGCTGAGGGCGGCGGCGGCGCCGGTGGCGTGGTAGCGCGGGGTGAGCCACAGGCTCAGGCCCAGCGTGACCAGCAGGGTCAAGAGCCAGCAACCCAGGTAAGCCAGCGGTCGGCCGAACGAGCTGAAGTAGGGGCTGAGCAGGGCCGAGACGGTCCAGCAGACGATGGCGGGCATGATGGCGCGGCAGGCTGAAGTGGCCGGCAGGTAGTCGGGTCCGAAGACGGCCGCGATCAGCGGGGGCAGCAGAGGAAAGAGCACCGCCAGCGCCAGGCAGAGGGTCCCGGCCGCCGCTGCCAGCGTGGCCAGCGCAAGTCGCAGGCCTTCCTCGGGGGTGCGCTGGCAGAGGCGGGGCAGCAGCACCGAGGCCGTCAGGGTCGGCAACAGGAGGCAGAGGTCGAACAGCTGGGTGGCCACCGAGAAATAGCCGATCTCGGAGGGGTTGGCCCGGCTTCCGAGCACGTAGATGGAGAGGCGGTAGGTCAGAAAGGTGAGCACGCAGGCCACGTAGGAGCGCCAGGCCAGCGACCAGCCGTCGCGGAGCAGCGGCCAGTCGTAGGGGCGGGGCGGAGGACCGGGCAGTCCTGCCCAGAGGGCCAGGTTGAAGACAGTCTTGGCCACCAGCATGCCGAGCAGGCAGCTGACCGGGGTGGGGGCGATGGCCAGCGCCGCCGCCAGGCCCACAAAGATGGCCAGGTCATGCAGCACGCTGATCAGGTTGTAGCGCCTCAGGTTGCCCTCGGCCAGCACCAGGTTGGAGGCCAGTACGTAGAAGAGCAGGCCGGGCACCAGCAGTCCGGCGATCAACAGCCGGGGATTGCCGCTGGAGAAGGCCAGCACGCCGCCGGCCGCCACCCCCACCGCCCCCCCCAGTCCCAGCGAGATGAGGGTGGAGTTGCGCACCAGCTGGGGAAAGAGCTCGCGATTGCGGGCCAGTTGCACGGTCTGGCTGGTCTGCAGGCCGAGGGCGCAGAACTGGTAGACCGTCAGGGCGAAGGTGTAGAGGTAGACGAAGTCGCCCCGACCTTGCGGACCGAGCTGGCGAGCCACCAGCACGTGAGTGAGGGTGACCAGCCCCAGGGCCAGGCCGCGCGCCGCGGCCACCCGGGTTACATCCCGAAGCAGGCAGGTCAGAGCTCTGAGCATTCTCAAGTGGGCTTTTCGTGCCGGTTCAGGGGGATTCCTGATAGGCTGTGACGACCGGCTTAAGCCGGCTGGCTGGAGCTGTCCGTAGCGACCGGAGTGGCTCCTACCGGCGCCTGTTTGAGCGCAAACAGCTGAACCAGGCCGCAGCTTGGGCAACGGTGAGCTTCCAGCATCCTGGCCTGGCCCACCTCGGTGCTCACTCCGGCACCCGTGCGCAGACGGTCGAGGACCGACTTCTGGGTCGTGGCTTCCCCGGGGAGCCAGACCGTCGTCCAGGTTGCGAACATCCCGAAATCCGGGATGAATCCGAGCTCCATTTCGCTACCGCATGCGCACTTCATCGCCTCGAGCCCCTTTCCTTGAAGGCCGAAGGGCTTCTCGCTTCGAACTTTTATCCCTCGTGACATGGTGATTCGCCCCCTCGATGCGAGATCGTCCACCGAGCGCGAGCTGGTTGCGCGCCGGATGCGCCTGACCCTCGAGGAGGTGCTCGGAATCGAGCGGGGACGTGCTATGTACACGCTGGAATGGCTTCGCGAGCGGGTGGATCTCCATCTCGAGCAGGGGGCGGTTTTCCTGGCTCAAGACGAGCTCGGGAGGATCGCCGGGCACACCATCTTGCGAGTGGAGCCCGAGGAGGGCCTGTTCTCGACCACCTACGTGGACCCGGCCTTCCGCCGCCGCTCGGTGGCTCGTCAGTTGGTGCGGCGGGGCGAGGATTGGCTGCGCGGACAGGGTGCCCGGCTGGCGGCGACCTACACCGACGAGAGCAACTACGGCCTCCAGCAGCTGTTTCTGGGCCTTGGCTACGGGTTGCAACCCCGGCCCGATGCCTTCGTCCGGCTCTTCAAATGTCTCGAATCTGGATCAGGATTGTAACGTTCTGGCAACAATGGTTTCATTTTGTTTACAGCGGTGCTATTTGCCTGTGCTCCCGTGGTCGTGATAGGAGCATACAATGGCTTACGACCACATCGAGAAGATCGAGGACACCCAGTCGGTTTCGGGGTTCGCCGACCGGGGGATGGAGCGGTTGAAGACGCTTCTGCAGCAGCCCAGGTCGGCCGAGCGCGCCGAGGCCCCTCGCGAGGCCACCCAGGCCGCGCCCGCCCGCTCAGCCAGCGAGCCGCGCCAGGACAACGCCGTCAAAGTGACGTCCGCCCCGCCACCGGTCAACGATACCGTAACGCTGGGCCAGCACGACGAGCAGGACGACAACGGCATGGGCTGGCTCTCCAGCCTGACCCAGAACTACGGCGTCTGACGATTTAACGGCGCCGCGCTCATTCCTGACGAGATTGAACGCGCGATACCTCAAGGCAGAACCGGGTGACGCTTTTCCTCTTCGAGGCCTCCAGCCTCGCCCGCGCTTCCGGCTCGCCCAGCACCCACGTTATCGCCCCCCTCGCCCGGCAGGATCTGGTCATGGCTTGCGGGGCGACGCCCGGTTCGGGGGGCAAGCAGTCCGGCCCATCGGCTGACAGCGAACGGCCCGCCCGTGTTTCAGCCCTTTTTGGGCGTGACCTGGCAAGATCTCTGGCATGCAGGTCATCCAGGCATCCCCACGCCGTCTCGAAGTGGCCGAGGCCATCCGCAAGAAGGCCCAGCCCCTGGAAGCGCATCTGTCGAGCCCGCCTACCCGGGCCGCTTACGACGAGCTGATGGCGGAAGTGCGCATGCTGGAGGGCGCTCCGGGCGAGACGCTGGCTGACGGGCGCGCAATTCTGGCCGAGCAGAGCGTCAACCTGCGCCGCAAACGAAACGTGCTCCTGGCCACCGGGGGCGTGATGCTGGCCGCCGCCGCAGCCACCGCCCTGATGCCCGACAGCAGCCTCGTGGTGGCCGTCCGGCTGGCCGGCATGACAGGCGGGGTGGGCACCTTCGTTTGGGGCGCCACCGTCGGCGATGCGCTCGGTCGCAACGACCGTCTCTCGGGGTTCCTGCAAGCCTGGGAAGAGCACTATCCCAGGTTGGCTGCGGGCGCCCCCGCCGGTGGGGGCACCCTGGTGCGCTCCACCCTGGAGCTGGCGGCGAGCGAGAACATGAAGTCCGAGCTCATTCAGGTCATGCAGGCAACCGAAGACTATCTGGCCGCTCAACCGCCGGAGCCATCGGTCCAGGCAGCCCTGAGGCAGGTCCGCAGCGATCGAGCCGTGATCGAGAAGGCTCCCGGGGAGTCCCTGGAGGGCATGCGCGAGCTGGCCAGCCAGGACACCATGCGCTCCAACCAGCTGAGCAGGAAGCTCCTGGTCGCTTCGCTGGCCGCTTTCGGCGTCAGCCTGGCAAGCATCGCTTTGCATCTGGCCCCGGCCGTGACGCTGGTCACGACCACCGGAGTGGCCGGGCTGGCCGTTCGGGCCGGCACCCTGACCGACCACGAAGCTCGCAACAACTACCTGATCGGCACGGTCAACCGCTGGGAGCTTCAGCTGGACGGGCTTAAGAACGTGGCCCGCAGCGCCCAGGATGTGCAGGACCTGGCTCAGGGGATGAACGGCCAGGGCTCAGGCGTGCAAGAGCGCGAGTCGCACGTCGTTGTGGGTGGCATTCGGGTGCCCGTGCGGATCAAGAGCGCCGAGCCGACCGCCTCCTGAGCTTTTTCAATCCAAGCCGCCCGGCGGGTGGGGGGGACGAAATCCGGCGCCAGGGTGCGGGACCTGCTGAAGGACGCTGTCCTTGCGCAGCTCTTTGCAGGGACAGCCCTGCCTGCATCGCGAATCATGCCTTTCCGGAGGTGTGGCCATGGCAGATGGAATCAACAGCCTGGGGGTTTCCAAAACCCAATTGATGCACGGGGTTCACGCTCAGAATCTCAAATCGGTGGCCGCCAACCTGGCCGACAACGCGGCCGGTGTCACCGACGCCCTGGACAAAGGGGACAAATCGGCCATGGCCGAGGACCTGGGGGCCCTCAAGCGGGCTGTCTGGGCCCGGGTGCCCGATTCGGGCTCGCCCGACGCACGCAATCTGGCCCAGATGTCGAATCACACATTGTTCATGACCGCCGGAGCCATGCTTGGCCCCGTCGTCGGCGCGGCCGTTACCGACGCCCTGCAGCACAAGCTGCACGAGCTGGTCAGCTCGCCCGAGAATCTGGATCAGTTCGCCAGCAAGCTGGTGGACTTCCATAAGGCCGATCAGGGCATCACGGCCGCCCGCTATGACAGCCTCACCACTCAGGTCACCAGCGCGGTGACCTATGGCGACTCCAAAGTGGGCTCGGCGAACGTCCCCACCGCCCTGTTCATGGCCGGTGTGCTCCTCGAGGCCGACCAGCGCAAAGGGCTTCTGCCCGGTCAGGAAGGGACCTGATTTGGAGGTGGAGGCTGCCGGATGTTGCCGGGAGCCCATGGTTTTCCCGAGTTCGTGGTGGCTGATGTGGTTTTGCCCATGAGCGCAATCTGATGAACGCGCCGGCTGGAAAGTGCCAGGCCTTTGACCTGGCACTTTCCTTTAGATAGGGAGGAATACCCGGTAGCTGGTCTTGAGGTGCATCTGCTTCTTGAGCAGATCGCTGGCTTCGCGCCCGTCGCCCAGAGCGATGGAGATGTGCCCGTAAGGGAGACCCGGCCCTTTGTCCCACACGATGATGGCGCCCGGGGGCAGCTTGTCGATCTCGTTGGGCGCCACCTTCAGCTCGCGGAAGCGGGGATCGCCGGCCAGCACGGCCGCTTTGGTCCAGGCATCGCCCCTGGCCACCCCGAGGCCGACGGCCCGCAGAGCCTCGCCCACGTCGCGGGCGCACCAGCCGCCGTTGCTGTCGCCATCGGTTGATTCGCGCAGCGCGGCCGCCGCCAGCCGGCGGCTCATCTCGGTGCCCCCCTGGAACTGGGAGGGATCGGCTGCAACGCCTCCAGGGGTGTTGAAGGCGCCTCCGCCGCCCCCGCCACCCGCGGCCCCGGCCACGCCGGGGGTCCCGCCCGGGCCCGGGCCCGCGTTGAATCCGGGACCTCCGCCTGCATTGAAGCCGGGGCCACCTGGAGCCAGGTTGGCCAGTCCCCCCGAGCCGGCCATCAGCTGCATGAGTAGCGTCAATAGCTGCATGATCAACTGTTGCTGGCCCATCATCATCTGCTGCAGGCTGGCCATTGCGGCCATCCCTCCGGTGGGGTCGGCCATCAGGC
>QWHO01000636.1 GCA_021404945.1 bacterium CPR1 | reverse complement strand
CCGGCCCTTCGGATCAGATAGAAGGGACGCTCTCGAACAAACTGCTTGCCACCGACAGGACGCACCAGATCGGCTTCTTCTTCTCGCCTCGTCGACCAGGAGGACAAAATTGCCATTCCAAGCCCCGCAAGAACCGATTCTTTGATGGCCTCCGAGCTGGCCAGCTCGAGAACCCGCTCAAAGCAGCCAAACCAGTCGCCTAGCATGGCTTCCGCATGCTCTCGCGTGCTTGAGCCTCGGGGCCGTAAAATCAGGGTCTGGGTAGCCAGGCGCTCCTTCGTGAGACGGCGCTGGCCCGCCAGCGGATGATTCGAGGCCACGACCAGCTTCAGCTCGTCGGTGGCCACCAGGTGCTTCTCTAGCTCGAGCCGGCTGTGGTATGGGAACTCGCCGACAACGCCCAGAGACGCCTCCGTGCGCTCGATCAATCGGTAGACCTCTCGGCTTGAGGTGATCATCATGCGGGGGGTAAGCAGTGGATGGCTCCGAGCAAATTCACTCAGCCGAGCCGGAAGCAAATAGGCTCCCGGCGTGCTCGAGGCGGCCAGGGGAACATCCCCCCTCGGCTCTCCCAGAACGGCCGCTTCCACGTGCTCGAGCTGCCCTAACAGCAAGTTTGTCTCACGAAGCAGGGCGGTGCCCGTTTGGGTGAGCCTGAGACCGCCAGATAACCGTTCGAAGAGGGGCTGCCCAAAGCGCTTCTCCAGACTCTGAATCTGCGCGGAGACCGCCGGCTGGCTGATCCCCAGCTCCTCCGCAGCCCGAGTAAACCGGCCAGCTCGCGCGAGAATCTGGAAGACACGCAGAGGATAAAGATTGTAATTCGACTTCATAGAAGATAATGCTTATGGATCCTATAAGGAATATACGCTTGGATTTATAGTCAGGACGAGTTATCCTGCAAGGCATGGACCACCAGACCATCGAGCAGCTGGAGCGGAAAGTTCAAGCGGCCTACTCGGCCATCGCCCAGGAGCCCCAGGCCAGGCACTCTTTTCCGGTCGGGCGCGCGCTGGCTGAAGGAGTAGGCTATCCGGCCGATCAGCTCGACAGCTTGCCCAGCAGCACTGTGGAAAGCTTTTGCGGCGTCTCAAACCTGGCGGCCCTGTTCGAGCTTGAGCCAGGAGAGCGCTTCTTGGACCTGGGATGCGGAGCAGGGCTCGATCTTCTTCTGGCTGGCCGCTCTGGCGCCCACGGGGTCGGCGTCGATTTTAGCGACGCGATGCTGGAGAAAGCCCGGCTGGCCGTGGACCTTACAGGTCTTTCCGAGACCGTTCGCCTGCTGAAAGCCGACGCCTGGAATCTCCCTTTTCCCGAGGCCAGCTTTAACGTTGCTTTGATCAACGGACTGTTCAATCTCAATCCCCAGCGCTCGGCCATTTTTCACGAGCTGTCACGGGTCTTGCAGCCAGGCGGACGCCTTTACGCAGCTGAGATCGTTCTCGAAGAGCCGCTCCATCAATCGGACCGGGAAGATCAGAGCAACTGGTTCCGCTGAATAGCCGGTGCAAAGGAAGGCGGCGCCTTCCTCCAGGAGTTTCGCGAGGCAGGCTTTGCCGAAGTGCGGCTGGTTCGGCACCTGCGCAATCTTCGCACCCGTGATCCGAGAGCTCGCGTCGCCGAAGTCATCGTCCGGCGCTAATTTAAGACAGGTCCGGCCGCAACCCCCCCACGCTCTCGGGGCCCCTTAGCCCCGCCCGGACCTCTACAATCTGTCGGGGCATCGCGCAGCCGGGAAACCGGGTTTTCCAGGGGAAGACCGGTGGGGGCCAGTGCGGTCAGGGGCCGGGTAACGCCGACGGAACGAGGTCGGACGGGATCATTGCTCGTACCTCCACTGTTGGCTTGCCCTGGCTCTACACCGTTGAGCCTTCGCGCCCCGAGCCCGGACACCGAGGAGGTGCGGCCTTATTCCGCCTGCTGGCGAATCCCGTAGCGGTCCAGGTCGTGGTTCTCGGCCAGGTCCTGGGCCGCCCGGCGCAGGGTGGCCTCGGACAGGTCGCTGACCAGGAGCAGATCCTCGCACACGAAGTGGGTCATCCCCTCGGCCTTCATCAATCGCTGCACCTCGCCCGGAGTGAAGGCGGTGAAAGCGTAGGTGCGCCCGTCTTCCAGGGTGAGCAGCAGATCGGTGTTGCCCTCGGCGGGGTTCTCCACCTCGCCGATCCACAGCGAGCGAATCATCTCAGGTCGAACTCGCGGCGCAACAGGGAGATGGCCGAGTCTTCATTGGACTTGTTGCACACCACCAGCCACTGGGGCAGTTCGTCCTTCATCCGGTAGAAGATGCGCGTGCCCTCGCGCCCGCGCAGATAGCAGATGCCCTTGCCCAGAGTCTTGGTGCCGATGCCCGGGTTGCGATTGCCGGCGTCGAACTGATCGATCAGACGGGCTCCCTCCGCCTCGTGGTTCTGACCGATCTTGAAAGCTTTGAGAAATCCGGGCGAGGCCATGGCCTGATCGAGCGAGGTGAGCGGCTTGCGACTCGCCTCCTCGGCGGCGGCCGCGGCCGTCTCCAGGGTCTGCCAGTCGCCCCCCTCGGCCAGCAGATCGCGAGCCTGGCCCTTGTTCTTGCGAGCCCAGGTCATGGTGTCCACCATCTGGTCGAGCCTGGCTCCGGCCTTGCCGGGGTCGGGGACGGTCAGGGCGTCGAGCAGGGCCAGGGTGCCGTGGTTGCGCACCTCCTCGGGAAGCTGGGGGAAACGCTGCTTGATCTCGGCCAGAGCGGGATGATCGGCC
>QWHO01000635.1 GCA_021404945.1 bacterium CPR1 | reverse complement strand
TGGGGGTTCAGATCAACCTGGGCACTCGCCACGGCTCCAGCCAGCTTTTCGATGCTGTCCGATGGGCACCGTTTGGTGAGCTCATACGCGAAGTATTTGGCGTGGTAAGGGGTCAACGGCATCAGCATCAGGCTCGCATCCTGCGGCCCGGTGTTGGCGTAGGAGCCGGTCGCAAGGTCGAGGAGCGGTCGTCCGTTGACGCTGATAAGACCGGCAATGGTACCCGGATTGCCCAGGGTGACCTGAAGGTCCATGTCCATGACCAGCTCCTCGGTAGCAACAGGGAAGGACAACCCGATGTCGGGGCCCGGCAGGTTGCTCAGGGGCTGAACAGCCACAATGCTTGGTTGCTCGCCATCGGGGAAGGTCCAGGTGATGGTGACGCGGTGGCTTCCAGACTCTGTGAATCGAACTCCGAGAGGCCCGATCCCGTTATGGGTGGTGCGGCCGAATACTTGCTCGGGAGTGTAGCCTACGAAGGGTGGACTGTCGCCCAGGAGGCGAACGGTGCTGTAGGCGAGGGTGGGATGATTCTCCTGCGAGGCGACCGTCAACTGGTAGAGGTGGCTGCGTGGATCCTGATCGTCGTGTCGCGCCGAGAGTGGCGCTCCCAGCTTCGATTGGCTCGCTTTCAAGAGAAGGGAATTCCTCTCTTGATTGGACATCGCCCCCGGTGTAACGTCCACGAAGCCATCTTCTGTGGGAGCTACAAGGCTCAGTGTGGCGGCGCTTCGGAAGTTGCCGCTCAGGCCCGGAAAGGCCGGCGGCTCAGGCGCTAAGCTTCCCCCCCCCCCGGCTGGTTCAAGACTCGAGCCTGAGCAACCAGGCGGGATCGCAAAGATGAGAATGAGAATGAGTCGGCCCCACGGCCCGAGCGCTCGAATCAATCTGCTTCGCCCTCCCCTTCGGATCCAGCTCGTTGAATTTCGCCCCGGATTCAAACCAACCTGTTGAGCTGAATTCAATATGAATCGACGACGCCAGGGCTCATTCTCCTGCTGATCGCCCCCAACAGTTGGGCCACGATGGTCTGGAACTGGTGCATCCACCTGTTCACCGAGCTGTGTCTCGGCCTGCCGCTCCTTGGTTCGCCTTGCGTCCTGGCGTCCTTGATGCGCGCTTTAGAGTCGTCCACTCTGAGCGTCAGGGCCAGAAAGCTCTCCCGGGTCGATTCGTCAGGATGAGCTCAGGGCCCGTGCTCCTCCGGGCAGCAGTCCTGCAGTGCCTTCTCCGCCGCCTCGATGCTGCGCGAGCGCTCCACGCCCAGACCCTCTTGCTGGTGCACGACCACCCCGTCGGCATCCAGCACGGTGATCTGGTTCGAGTGAGCGAAGTCGGTGGCGCTCACCTTGCGGTACTTGACGCCCAGCACCGCGGCCAACTCCTGCACCTGCTGGGAATCTCCCCGAAGCAGGCGCCAGCGAGGCCCGAGACCTTGCTCGTCGGCCAACTGGCGCAGTCGCTCGGGGGTATCCGTTTCGGGGTCGATGGATACCAGCACCAGCTCCACGCCCTTGGGATGGCGCTTGCTGAGGTCTTCGTCGATGGACTTCATGTCGGCGATAATGCGAGGGCAGGCCTGAGGGCAGGAGGCGTAGACCATGGCCAGCAGCTTCACCTTGCCCCGAAGCTCTTGCAAAGTGAGCTCTTTCCCGTTCTGGTCGGTCCAGGTGCCGGTCAGGTGGTAGACCGACAGCTCGGGCAAGGGACCCTGGGGACGAGGAGTGGCGGAAGGCGCCTGCGAGGGCGCTGGGGAGCACCCGATGAAGAGCAGTGCGGCAATCAAGAGAGCTCTCACGGCTTCTTCTCCTGGGGCAGGTCGAGAGCGCAGCGGAAACCGAGGTTGGCGAGGGTGTAGCGGGCTTTCAGGCTGGAGCGAAACGCATAGCGCATGAAGCGAGCGTAGTTGGAGCGGTCCCGGGCATCGGCAGCGCCCGCCCCGCAGAAGAGCTCCCCGTCGCCACCGCCGCGCGACTCGCCCCCCACCATCGTGGTCTGAAAGTCGTCCACCCACTCCCACACCAGACCGTGCATATCGTAGGCTCCGTAGAAGTTCCGATAGGTGGAGCCCACGGGAGGTAAGCTCGGCCGGGTTGCCGAGCGTACCAGTCCAGGATGCGGCGGGTGAAACCGGGCTCCAACTCGCCGTCAGCCCTCTTCTCGCTGGCCGCTCCCGCCAGCTCCCACTCGGCCTGAGTGGGCAGTCGCTTGCCGACGTAGCGGGCGTAGGCACGAGCTGCAAACCAGGAGACGTGGGTCACCGGGCTTTTGGCCAGGGCTGGATCGAATTCCAGGTCCCCGGTCCAGTGGCCCAGGTAGCGAGAATCGGCAAAGACCCGCTTGACCTTCGACCGCCTCCAGGCGGGGTTGGCCCGGACGAACTGGCGGAACTGCTCGTTGGTCACCGCGTAACGGTCGAGCAAGAATGGCCTCACGGCGATCCGATCGTTTTCTCCCGCGTAGAGCGGAACATAGGTCCCCCCCCCGACCCGGACCATGTCCGACGGGGGAGCGAGAGCCAGCACGAGCATTGCCGTGAGAGCCAGCAGCAAGGCTCAATCCTTTCGGACTTTGGCGACCATCCCGGTCGTCACGTCGCCACCCTTGTTGCCCCAGCTGTTGAGCACGAACGTGGCCACGCTGGCGGCGTCCTCATCCGAAAGCTGCAGGTTCGGCATCACGTTGTTGTAAGTCTGGCCGTTCACCTTGATCTCACCGGAAAGGCCGTTGACCACCGCGCTCAC
>QWHO01000634.1 GCA_021404945.1 bacterium CPR1 | reverse complement strand
CCGTTGCCAGGCCGGCGCTCACGGGGGGCGCCGTCCGTCCCACCGGTGCCAGGCCGGCGCCTGCGGGGGCCAGTTTCCGCCCCGTCGGAGTGGAGCCCGCCTGGGCCGCCGTCAGAGCGGGGGCGCTCGGTCGGAACAAGGCTGAGCCGTTGCGGTTGCCATCGAGCGCGGCTGCATTGCCATTGCCGTTGGCACCCTGGGCGGGCTGATGACGGTTCACCGGATGGCGCTGGTGGTCGCCGACCCGCTTGGGCCGCTGCAGCTTGCCCTGGCCCGGTGGATTCTGGCGGGCGGTGTTCTGGACTTCGATGCCAAGAGCTTTCCGCACGGTTTCGTCGGCGGCGGCGCCGGGGGGCAGGAGGCTGAGTTGGCCGGCCAACTCAGCCAGCACTCGCTCGCGCACCTCATTCTCTTGCCCTGGATTCAGCCGCTGCCCGTTCTGGCTCTCCATCGGGCGAGCCAGAGCGCGCTGCATGGAGTCGCGCAGATTGCCGAGCGGGTTGTCGCCCTTCATCTGTCCGACCATTCGACCCAGGCCCTGGCGCGCCCAGTCTTCTGGATGGTGGGGGCCCTGAGGATTGAGTTGATGGTTGGCAGCCGAGAGCAGGCCGCTGACGGTCGAGCGAGCGGCGCTCGCGGCGGTGGGAGGCTGGACGGCGTTGCCGTTCGGCTGAGCGTTCACGCCCGGGTGGCTGTTGCCTGATGCGGGCACGGCGCCCCAGGCCGCCCCCAACTGGTTGACAAGGGAGGCAAACGAGTCTCGCTGACGCTTGAGCTGCTCGGCGCTCCGCCGGGGCTCTGGCCTGGGAGCAGAGGGACGGCTGCTCTGTTGCGTGGTGGCGGAGGCCGAACGGCTGGGACGCTGCGCCTGGGTTTTGGGGCGAGCACTGGACCGAGGCTTGTTGGAATGGTGAGGGGCTCGATGCTCTTCCGGCTTGCGGCTCTCGTGACGGTGGACGCGCACCTGGGGGGAGCCGGCGCTGGTTCGGGAGGTCGTTCGGGGAGCGGAGATGTCCTTGCGCGCTGGCTCGGCGGGGGTGGAGGTGGAGAAGTCGGGACGCCGCATTTGAGGATGCAGTCCACCCGCCAGTGAGCTCCAGATCTGCTCCAGACGCTTGTTGAGGTTCTCGGACTGGAGTTTGTCGTCAAATTTCTGGGGCTCGCGGGCTGTTTTTGAGCGCAGGTTGACATTCAGGGAGGAGGTCGTGATATTGCCTGTGGAGGGAGACTTGCTGGCCGAGTGGGAGGGGCGCGGTGAGGAGTGCGAGGAGCGCGACGGCCCGGAACGGTAAGCCTGGGACGTGGGGCGTGCGGGCGCTGAAGCCCGATGGCCTGAATTTCTGACGCTGTCAGAACGCCCCAAAGCCACACCTCCGCTGCAAGTCCTCAGTCCGTCCCCACTGTAAGTTAACTAAAGGATTGCCGAGTGTTCTGTGTGGCAATCGTTAAAAGGTTACGCAAGTCTTTGCCGTTTTGTTGACAGATGTTTTCACTTTTGTAAACCGATCGCGGGCTGGGGCGCTGCCCGTCCACACTCCTGTCCAAAATGTCCCCTGATGCTTTCTGAAGGAGCGGAACAAACCGGTCGAGAATCGCAGGCGAATCTCGACGCGGCCGGGGCGCCGCGATCCCTGAGCGCAACTGGAGGGGCCTCATGGCGCGGAAAATGGCTCTGGCCGCGGTAGGCCGCGATTGTCCCGGCATCGTCTCGGCCGTCAGTCGGGTCCTCTTTCAGCATGGTTGCAACCTGGAAGACTCCTCCATGACCATCCTGCGGGGCGAGTTCGCCATGATCTTGATCGTGGCGGTGCCGCAGGAGAGCTCACTGGATGCCCTGCGCTCCGACCTCGAGCGAGCGGCCGATCACCTGCAACTCGTGCTCTCGTTCCGGGAGTTGCCCGATACCCAGCGCGAGCCGACCGGGCCCGGGGGGCTGCCCTACATCCTGTCGGTCTATGGGGCCGACCATCCGGGCATCGTGGCCCGGGTCACCGAGCTTCTGGCGAACAACAACATCAACATTACCGACGTGAATACCCGGGTGGTGGGGGGCAAAGAGCCGGTCTATATCATGCTGCTCGAGGTCGAAGTGCCCGAGCGGTTGTCCCCCGACGTGCTCTCGGACATGCTCAGCAGGCTCGCTCAGGAGCTTCGGGTCGAGATCACCTTCCGGCCGCTGGAGACGGCCAATCTGTAGATGGCCGTTCGCGATATCCTTCTTTATCCTGACCCGGTGCTCAAGCAGGTGTGCCGCCCGGTGCAAGAGCTCACGAGCGAGATTCGCGCCTTGCTCGAGGATCTGGTGGACACGATGAAGGCCAGCCCCGGAGTTGGCCTGGCTGCTCCTCAGCTCGGCTCCACCTGGCGGGCCATCGCGGTGGATGTCACGCCCAAGCATCCTGGGCACGGGCTGGTGGTGCTGGTGAATCCGGAGATCGTGCTGCTCGAGGGCACCAGGACCATCCGCGAAGGCTGCCTGTCCATTCCCGACTATACCGCCAATGTCCGCCGGGCCGAGCGTTGCGTGGTTCGCGGGCTGGACATGATGGGTCGCCCTTTCGTCTGCGAGTCGACCGGCCTGGAGGCGATCTGCCTGCAGCATGAAGTCGATCACCTGGACGGCATCCTCTTTCTCGATCGCGTCAGTTGTCTCAAGACCGACGTTTTCGGCCGCAAGGGGGTCAAGCCTCGCTTCCAACCCGAGGACCATCCTCGGCTGGTAGGGAAGGCGCCGGCCCCGTCCACGGG